>NZ_LN831302.1:941477-1255303 GCF_001488575.1 Halobacterium hubeiense | reverse complement strand
TCGACCGCGAGGTCGGAACGACCGAGGAAGTCGCCGACGTCGTCCGCTTCCTCGCCAGCGACGCCGCGTCGTTCGTCACTGGCCAGACTGTCGCGCCGACCGGTCCGCCGAACCTCTACACGGCCCCACAGTAGCTACTCGAAGACGCGGAACGACCCGCGGCCGACTGCGACTTCCACACGCTCTCCTTCGTCGTCCTCGCAGGTGACCGTCACCTCAGCAACGCCGACCGTGGAACCGACGCGGATGACGTCCGCTTCCGCGACGAGGTCGCCGCGTGCGGGCCGGAGGTACGAGACGTTCAGGTCGATGGTGGCGACGCCCGCGGTGACCGGTTCGTCGAGGGTCGTGCGGACGGCGAGCCCGCCGGCGGTGTCGATGATGGTGGCGGCGATGCCGCCGTGGACGTTCCCCTCGCCTGCACCGTGGTTGGTGAGCTTCTCGTCGTAGGGGATGCGCAGGGCCATCTCGCCGTCCGCAACGCGCTCCACGGAGAGGTCCAGAAACGAGAGGAAGCCGTGGTCGTCAACGTACGACTGGATGAACGCCTGCACGTCATCGGCGTCGAAGGCTGTCATGCGTTCGGATGTGCGGCCACCCGTCAAAAGGCCACCGAGTCGCCGCGACTTCGCCAACACCAGAATTATTGATGATGGACGTCGTTTGCCGCAGTAGCCGTGACGAATCTAGTTCGACACATCGAGGACGTCGTCGACGAGCAGCCGGAGCGACCCGCGGTCGTCTACGAGGACACCGAGCTGTCCTACGGGGAGTTCTGGGCGCAGACCGGGCAGTTCGCCGCCGCGCTCCGCGAGAGCGGCGTCGAGGCCGGCGACGTCGTCGGCATCTACCTCCCGAACCTCCCGCAGTTCGTCGTCGCCTTCCACGGCGCGCTGCGCGCGGGGTGTGCGGTCGTGCCGATGAATCCCCAGTACAAGAGCCGCGAAATCCGCCACCTGCTCTCTGACTCCGGCGCGGAGACGGTCGTCGCGCTCGCCGACGTCGTGCCGTTCGTCGAGCAGGTACGCGACGACACGGATGTCGAGCGCGTCGTCACCGTCGGCGGAGACGCCGACACTGGCACGCCGTTCCGAGCGTTCCTGACGGACGGCGACGACAGCGTCGCCGAGCGCGCGGACGACGACCTCGCTGTCCAGCCGTACACCTCCGGCACCACCGGGAAACCGAAGGGCGTCCAGCTCACCCACCATAACCTCGCGTCCAACGCCAAGCAGTCCCAGGACATCGTCGAGGGCGGCGTCCAGCCCTCCGACAGCAAGATCGGCGTGCTACCGCTGTTCCACATCTACGGGATGACGGTCGCGATGAACGCCGCGCTGTTCTCCGGGGCGTCGTTCTACCCGCTGCCCGCGTGGGACGCCCAGGAGGCGCTGTCGCTCGTCGAGGACGCGGAACTCACGCTGTTCGACGGCGTCCCCGCGATGTACAACGACATCGTGAACCAGCCCAACGCCGAGGAGTTCGACCTCTCCAGCCTGCGCCAGTGCACGGCCGGGGGGTCCGGACTCCCGGTAGAGGTGCTGCGGCGCTTCGAGGAGGTATTCCCCGTGAAAATCTACGAGGGGTACGGGCTCACGGAGACCAGCCCGGTGACGCACTTCAATACGCCGAAGTGGGGGCGCCGCGTCGGCTCCATCGGGAAACCCCTCGAAGGAATTGACGCCCGCATCGTCACCGAGGAGTTCGAGACGGTGCCGCCGATAGACCGCGGGCCGGTCGACGAGGACGACGCCGACATGGACGACATCACGGGCGAACTGGTCGTCTCCGGCCCGAACGTGATGAAGGGGTACTCGGGCCTGCCGGAGGCCAACGAGGAGGCGTTCACCGAGGCCGACGGGAAGCGGTGGTTCCACACGGGTGACCTCGGCTACCACGACGAGGACGGCTACTTCTACGTCGCGGACCGCAAGAAGCACATGATCAACACCGCGGGCTACAACGTCTACCCCCGCGAAATCGAGGAGCTGCTGTTCGAGCACGACGCGATTGCGGACGCCGCGGTCGTCGGCATCCCGGACGAGCGCCGCGGCGAGACGGTGAAGGCGTTCGTCGTGAAGGCGCCGGACGCCGACGTGACCGCCGACGAAATCAAGCAGTACTCCCTGGAGCGCCTCGCCGAGTACAAGCACCCCCGCGAAATCGAGTTCGTCGAGGAGCTCCCGCGCACGACCACCGGGAAGGTCCAGAAGTTCGAACTCGTCGAGGAGTAGGCCGGCCAACCCGCCGCGGGTTGTCGGGAGTTGACGGAGTTTTATGCGGTGCTGTGCCGAACCCGCGAGCGTGACTCGCCGCACTGTCCACCTGCCGGTCGCCGCACAGGACTCCCTCGACGACGTCGTCGGCATCGGGGAGCGCGCCGAACGACTGGGCTACGACCGCGTGTGGTTCCCGGAGACGTGGGGGCGGGACGCCGTCACCACGCTCGCCGCCCTCGCCGACCGCACCGACACCATCGGCGTCGGGACGAGCATCGTGAACACCTACTCGCGGAGCGCCGCGCTCCTCGGGCAGACCGCCGCCACGCTCCAAGAGCACTCCGGCGGCCGGTTCCGCCTCGGCCTCGGGCCGAGCGGTCCCGCGGTCATCGAGGGCTGGCACGGCGAGGACTTCGGGAACCCCCTGAAGCGCACCCGCGAGTACGTCGAGGTGGTCCGGCAGGTGCTCTCGGGCGACCAGGTCGATTACGACGGCGACGTCGTCCAGACGCGGGGCTTCCGGCTGCGACAGGGAGCGCCCGAGCCCGCGCCCGAAATCGACGTGACGGGCATGGGGCCGAAGGCGGTCGAGCTCGCGGGCCGGTTCGCGGACGGCTGGCACGCGCTGATGTTCACGCAGGCGGGCTTCGAGGAGCGCTACGCGGACCTCCAGCGCGGCGCGGACCTCGGCGACCGCGACGTCGAGGACGTCCAGACGACGTTCGTGCTGCCGTGCTGTGCGCTCGACGACGGCGAGCGCGCCCGCGACCTCGCCCGCCAGCACCTCGCGTTCTACGTCGGCGGCATGGGGACGTTCTACCGGGACGCGCTCGCCCGGCAGGGCTACGAGGACGCCGCCGAGACCATCCACGGCGCGTGGCAGGACGGCGACCAGGAGCGCGCGGTCGCCGCCGTCTCCGACGACTTGCTGGACGCGCTGGCGGCCGCCGGCACGCCCGAGCAGGTCCGGGAGCGCGTCGCCGACTTCGCGGCCGTCGAGGGCATCGACGCCATCGCCGTCTCGTTCCCGCGAGCCGCCGACCGCGCGGTCATCGACGAGACGCTGGCGGTCGTCGCCCCCGAGTGAGAGACTTCGACCGTTCTTTGAGCTATCAGGCGTTCTTTACGTCCACTCCGTCAGGGTGGCGTATGGACAGTCGAGGCAAGCGAGTCCTGTTGGCCGCCGCCGTCGCCGCGCTCGCGGCGACCGCGGGCTGTAGCGCGCTCGGGTTCGGGAGTTCGGCGACGACGACGCTCCTCGTCGTCAACGACGACGAGACGAGCCACGACGTGACCGTCAAGGTGCTGAACGACGGCGCCGCGGTCTACAGCGAGAACGCGACGGTCGGCGCCGAGACCGACGCGGAGCTGCCGGCGTTCGAGGGCAGCGGCACGTACACCGTCGCCGTCACGGTCGATGGGGAGACGACCGAGCAGTCCTACGAGTTCACCGGCGACGACGACACTGTCTCCGTCGGCGTCGGCAACGACGCCACGGTCACGGTCGGCGGGTAGTCAGGGGAGCGCGTCGATGCCGTCGCGGCGGCCGTCAAGCACGTCGAAGCGCTCGCCGCGCCGGCGTTCGAGCCAGTAGAGGAGGCGTTCCGCCCACGCCAGTTTCTTCGCTTTCTGCTCGCCGACCGCGGGGTCGTCGAAGTCCCAGCCGGGGAAGACGAGTTCGGCGGCGCCGAGGTGGTCCGCGAGGAACGCCGCGCGGTCGCCGTCCGTGAACCCGCCGAAGTCGTACACCGCGTCCGCGGGCTCGGCCTGCGTCGTCGCGAGGACGTGCGCGAGGTCGAACTCGGGGACGTACTCGCGGACGGCGGGCACGTTGTCGCCGTGGGCGTGCGCCGCGACCGGCGTCCCCGCTTCCGTGAGCCGGCGCGCCGTCTCGGGGTTCTTGTCGAGGTCGGTCACCATCAGGTCGGTGTCGATGCCCGCGTCGGCGAGCACGTCAACGGCCGTCGACGCCGCGAACACCACGTCCGCGTCGGCCGCGATCGCGGTCTCGTCGGCCAGCGACGGCGCGCCACCGGCGATGGCGACCCGCTGGCCCGCGCAGTCGAGCCGCGTCAGGTCGAACGGCTCGGCGTACTCAGCGAGTACGTCCCGCGCCCGCTCGTCGGCGCGCCGCTCGAAGCCGAAGTCGGCGAGAATCCGCTCGTAGACCGGCGCCCAGTCGGCGAACTCCATGGGCGTCGCTACGCGGCTGAATAAATGAAAGGATTCCTGGTTCGAGCCGGGACGCCCCGCGAAGTACCCCTACCCAGCGGGGGTCCGGCTTCCAATCCCGGATTTTGGCCCCGCCGGTATAAGCTTTCCCGTTACGTGCGGGTCGCCCACGCCGCGGCGAGCTCCGCGAGGACGCCGTCCCGGGATTCCAACGACCGGGCTGCTGCGCGGAGCACACTGACGGGGGCCGCGACGAACGCCGGGTCACCGCCCGTGACGGTGACGCCCTCGGCCGCCAGCGCCGCGCGCTCGTCGTCGCCGAGCCCGTGGACCTCGTACGCGCGAGCGGCCGCGTCGCCGGCGCCGTCGAGGTCGCCGTCGAGGCGCGCGACGTGGCGCTCGGCCTCCCGCACGGTCGTCACGTCCAGTTCCTCCACGCGGCCGTCGTCGTGGCGGTCGCGGCGGAACTCGTACCCGATGAGGGCGGCGTCCCGCGTCTCCGCGACGTCGTGGGTCCGAATCACGTGCGCGCCGCGCTCGACGGCCATCGACGTCGCCGCCAGCGAGACGGGCAGCGCCTCCTCCGTGGAGCGGCCGGCGACCTCCCGGAGGAAGTTCTTGCGGTTGATGGAGACGAGGATGGGATAGCCGTGCCCGCGGAACTCCCGGAGGCGGTCGAAGGTCTCGCGGTCGTCTTCGAGGGTCTTGGCCTCGCTCCACCCGCCGAACGCCGGGTCCACGATGGTCTTGTCCGTGAAGCCGTTCAGTTCGAGCGCGTCGTAGATGTCGTCCACGTCTTCGACGGCCCCGGGGCGTTCGAGGTCCGGCGGGCTCGCCATCTTCGCGACGGCGACGTCGTGGGCCTCACAGACCGCGGGCATCTCGGGGTCGGCGAACCCGCAGATGTCGTTGACCATGTCGAAGCCCCGCGAGAGCGCCTCGTCGGCGACCTCCGCGTACCGCGTCTCGATGGAGAACACCGCGTCCCCCTCCACGCGCTCGATGGTCTCGACGGCGGTTTCGAGGCGGTCCAGTTCCTGCTCGGCGGAGAGCACGTCGAACTTCTTGTTCGCGGACTCGAGGCCGACGTCGACGATGTCCGCGCCCTCGCCGACGAGCGCCTCGTCGACGTACGCGGCCGCCTCGTCGGGGTCGTCGAAGACGCTGGGGTCGTACGGCGATTCCTTCGAGACGTTCAACACGCCCATGATGCGGGGCGGGTGGTCGTCTCCGATCGGGAGGCCGGCGGCGTCGACCGTCTGCATGCCTCGAAGGCGGCGCTGGCCCCTCAAAGGCGAATCGGTTCCGGGGACGCCGGCCGCCTCCCGCGGGACGGGAGCCTTCACGCGACTTTTGTACGTCGGCCGCGTACGCGCCGCCAATGAGCAAGGTGAGCATCGGCTTCCGGGGGTGGCGCTTCGAGGAGGACGACGTCTTCGACGAGCGCGGCGACTACCGGGACTTCGACGAGATGCCCGACGACGCCAGCGCGCGCCTGCGCCGACTGCCGGCGCTGATGGACCGACCCTGCGACGCCTGCTATCTGCTCCACGGCGACGACGACACCTCACGGAACACGCCCGCCGCCGTCTACGGCGAGCCCCGCGCGGAAGTGCTTTTGTGCGCCGAACACGAGGTCGACTTCTACTACTGGTTCCTCGAGGACGGCGGTGAGCAGTACCGCGGCACCGAACAGTTACAGGAGGCGTTCCGGGAGTGGTTCGCTGACGGCGGGCGCGCGCCCGACTGGTACGACGGCCCCGAGCACGTCGCCACCGACCCCGAGGAGACGCC
Organism: Halobacterium hubeiense; assembly: GCF_001488575.1. NCBI lineage: Archaea > Methanobacteriati > Methanobacteriota > Halobacteria > Halobacteriales > Halobacteriaceae > Halobacterium > Halobacterium hubeiense. The sequence continues at coordinate 1,249,118 of NZ_LN831302.1, read as the reverse complement.
GAACCCGGACATCCCGGACCCCGAGATTCACAACGTCGAGTTGCCCGAGGACGAGCAGGCCGGCATCGACCTCCGGCCGGAGATGGAGGGCGCCGACGACCTCGACTTGGACCTGGACGCCGACTACCCCACGAGCGATGAGTAAGCCAGCCGTCGCCGTCGTGGACGCCAAGACCTCGGGGAACGTCGGCACCATCGCGCGAGCGATGAAGAACTTCGGCTTCGAGGAGCTGCTGCTCGTGGACCCGCCGTACCTCGGCCGGGACTCGGAAGCCTACGGGTTCGCGGGGCAGGCCCGCGAGGACGTGCTCCCCAACGCCCGCGAGCTCTCCTTCGACGACCTCGTCTCGGAGTTCCACACGGTCGGGTTCACCGCCATCACGAACGAGGACGCCACCAAGCACGTGCGCTTCCCGTTCCGCACGCCCGCCGAGCTATCGGCGAGCCTCGCGGACGTGGAGGCGGACACCGCGCTGGTGTTCGGCCGGGAGCGCGTCGGCCTGACGAACGACGAGCTCGCGCGAATCGACGAGGTGGCGTCGATTCCCGCCTCCCACGACTACCCCGTGATGAACCTCGGGCAGGCCGCCACCGTCGCGCTGTACGAGCTCCGCGACCTCGCGATGAACGAGACCCAGCTGCCCGACGTCGAGCGCCACCGCGCCGAGGAGGAGTCAATCGAGCGCTTCTACGACCACGCCGAGGCGTTCCTCGCGGAGATAGACTACCCCGAGGAGAAACGCGACAAGGCGATGCGGATGCTCCGCCGGATGGTCGGCCGCACCCACCCGACGGGTCGGGAAATCAACACCGTGCTCGGGCTGTTGCGCCGCGCCGAGAACCAGATGGAGTAGCGGTCGTCACTCCTCGGGCAGCCACGACGGCCGCTCGACGGTCGCGTTCCCGAACTCGGAGAGGTCGTACGTGGTCCGTCGCGTGAAGCCGTCGTTGCCTCGCGTGACGTTGTACGCCGCGATGTAGCCCGTCTCGCTGACAGTGACGTAGCCGCTCGCGCCGGTCGCGGGCGCGAAGTCACGGTTGGCGATGCCGGTCACGTTGTACCGGACCGCCGGCACTCCTTCGACGGTGACGATTTCGGTGGCTGCGAGTCCGAGGTCGAGGAGCGGCCGGTCCAGTCGCTCGACGTCCGCGACGCCGGCTGTCGTCCAGTTCTCGTCCGGTCGGAGAGTCACCTCCTCGGTCTCGGGGTCGTACTCGAAGACGCCGTTCGGACTGTAGTACGCGTACGTGGTCCCGAACAGCGTGGCCTCCGACCGCACCGAGACGGTGCCCGCCTCCACGTCGACGGTCCTGACTATCGTCCGCGTTGCGTCGTCGTCGGAGGTGACGAACCGAGTTCTCCGCGAGACGTTCTCCACGGTGTCGGAGTGGGTCTGCTGGGGGAGCCCGATATCCGTGATGCCGTCCTGCGACCACCCCGGCGGGTACGAGAAGTTCTTGACGGTCGTCTCGGGCGTCGACGCCTGCTGGCCCGCGGGTGCGAGCCCGGCACAGCCGGCGAGCACGAGGAGGGAAGCCAGTGCCACTGGGAGGGACCACGAAGCGCGGCCGGTCATAGTTGAGAGTCTGGTCCGCTGGGAAAAAAGCTTGTGCGAGTTGGGACGTCCTTTCCCGGTGGGCGATTCTGTACAGCCGAACGCGGAGGCTAGCCTCACCGGACGACGACGTACGACGATTCCAGCCTCCGACTATCTCACCTATTGTGGCTATTCCCCGCTGTTCGCGCCATCACTCGCTGTTCCGGCACTCGTACATCACGGTCGGTCGCATCTCCAGTTTGACCTCGCCGTCCTGGTTGGTGACGGTGTGGTTCAGCGTGACGAGGCCGCGGCTGGGGTCGCTCTCCGAGCGCCGCGTCTCCAGCACCTCCACGCGGACGGACAGCGAGTCGCCGGGCACGGTCGGGTTCGGCCAGCGGAGCTTTTCGATGCCGAGCGCGCCGAGCGCGGCGGCCTCGCTGAAGTGGCCGTCGACGACGAGCCGCATCGCCATCGACGCGGTGTGCCAGCCGGAGGCCGCGAGGTCGCCGAAGTGCGACTCCTCGCGGGCGCGCTCGGGCTGCGTGTGGAACCACTGGGGGTCGTAGCGCTCGGCGAACTCCACGATTTCGGCCTCGGTGACGTCGTAGGAGCCGAACTCCAGGACGTCGCCCTCGTCGAGGTCTTCGAAGTAGACGGTCACGTCGGGGGAGTTCGAAATGGACCGCGTTAGCTGTTGGGGACGCGGCCGGCTAGTGGGAGCGGACGGCGTCGGCGGTGGTGACGACGGCCTCGAAGATGACGTCGCGTTCGAGCAGCGCGAAACCGAGGAAGATGGCCGCGAAGCCCGCCAGCGCCTGCGAATCGACGACCTGCCCGAGCAGCGCCCACGCCATCAGCGCGGCGACGACGGGTTCGAGGTAGCCGACGAGGTGCAGTTCCGTGGCGCCGATGCGGTCGAGTAGCTCGAAGTACAGCAGGAAGCCGACGCAGCCCGCGACCAGCGTGAGGTACGCGAGGCTGGCGAGCGCGGGGAGCGTCCACTCGACGCCGGCGAGGGATTCGCCGCGGGCGCCCGCGCCGACCCAGAGGACGCCCGAGCCGAGCAGCATCGCCCACGCTTCCATCGTCTCGACGGGGAGGTCCGTGGAGAGCGGGCGCGCGAGCACGGCGCCGAGCGCGAACGCGACGGCGCCGCCGAACACGAGCGCGACGCCGAGCAAGTCGGTGCCCCCGCCGCCCGGGGAGGCGACGATGACGACGCCCGCGAAGCCGGCGAGCAGGCCCAGTCCCTCCACGAGGTCCACGTCTGCGTCGAGGAGGACAGCGGCGAGGCCGGCGGTGAGTACGGGCGAGAGGCTGACGACGATGGCGGCGACGGCGCCGGAGACGCGGAGCTCCCCGAGGTAGAGGAGGCCGTGGTAGACGGCGATGACGAGGAGGCCGGCGACGCTGACCGCGAGCCACTCCTCGGTGCCGCGGGGCCGCCAGCGGTCGGTGGCGTAGGCGGCGTAGCCGAGGATGATGAGGCCGGCGAGGCTGTACCTGATGGCTGCGAACGAGAGGGCCGGCACGACGTGCAGCCCGATTTCGATGGCCGGGAACGACGTCCCCCAGATGGCGCCGAGCGCGAGGAACATCAGCGCGGCGGGGGAGACGCCCAACCCGGGGCGTTGGTAGCTCATATTTCTACAAACAGCTACGGATATATTAGAGTTTTCTTCAAAGAAGACTGGGTCGGTGGCTCACAACCCAATATAACGGTCGTTCATTGTCGTCTGTGCCAACCGACGCCCGGAGTGGTTGTAGCCGACTCCCACAGCCTTATCCTCGCGCCTGTCGATGCCGACAGGCATGGACGAACGCGACGTACGGCTCCTGAAAGCCATCTCCGACCTCGGCACCAGCAGCCCCGAGGAACTCCACGAGGCCACCGACATCCCCGTTTCCACGATTCACTACCGGCTGAACAACCTCCGCGAGGAGGGCGTCGTCGAGAACGACCTCTACGACCTCGACCTCGACGAACTCGGACTGGGCGTCACCGTCGTCCTCGAAGTCCTCACCTCCTACGAGGGCAGCTACGAGGACGTCGGCGAGAAGATCAGCGGCGTCGAGGGCGTCACGCAGACGTTCTTCACGATGGGCGAGACCGACTTCATGGTGCTGGCGCGGCTCCCGCACTCCGACGACGTCGAGCGGCTCATCTCCGACTTCGAGGCGATTCCGGAGGTCGACCGCACGAACTCCACGTTCGTCATCGCCCGGCAGAAAGACACCGCCCGCCCGCTCCAGAGCTACGAACTGGAGACGCTGCTCGAAGAACTGGCCGACGAGTAGTTACGCGCGCTGCTGAATCTCCTCGCGCAGCACCTCACTGACGAGGTCGCCGTCCGCCTTCCCGCGGAGCGCGCCCATGCACTCGCCCATCAGCCCGGAGAACGCGCCCATCCCCTCTTCCTCGACCTGCTCGCTGTTGCGCTCGACGACCTCCACGACCGCCTCGCGGACCTCGTCCTCGCCCGCGGAGCCGAGCCCCAGTTCCTCGGCAAGCTCGGCGGCTTCCCGGTCGGGCTGTTCGGCCAGCGCCGCCAGCAGTTCCGGCACGCCCTCCTGTGCGAGTTCGCCCTCCGCCACGAGGTCGAGCACGCCGCGGAAGTGGTCGTCGCCGAGGTTCTCGACGGGCACGTCGTCGCGGCGCAGCTCCGTCACGGTTGATTCGAGCGTCTGCGCGGCGAGCGTCGCGTCCACGCCCGCCTCGACGCGCTCCTCGAACAGCGGCCACCGGCGGCCGTACGCCACCTGCTCGGCGAGCCCCGCGTCGAGGCCGTAGTCATCCTGATACCGCTGGACTTTCTCCGTCAGGAGTTCGGGGGTCTCAACCTCCGAAGGGTCGGGGTCGACGGGCGGCACGTCTGTCTCGGGGTACATCCGCGCCGCGCCCGGCAGCGGGCGCAGGTACTCCGAGGTACCGTCGTCGTTCGCGCCCCGGGTCTCCTCCGGGACGCCCTCGATTGCGGTGCGCGCTCGCTCCGCGACCGCGTCGATGGCGCCCGTCGCCACGTCGGGCTCGTCCGCGACGATGGCGACCGCGTCGTCCTCGCCCGCGCCGACTGCCTCGCGGAGCGCCTCGACCTCCGCCTCGGTGACGCCGTACGCCGGCAGTTCGTCCGTGTGGAAGATGCCGCCCGCGCCGTGGCGCTTCGCGTGGTCGGAGAACTCCGTGCCGAGCCGGCGGTCGTCCTGCAGTTCGCGGCCGACTAGCCCGTCGAAGCCGTACAGCGGCACCGCGTGGACGACGCCGTCGGCGTCTAGTGCGCCGCGAATCACGCCCGAGTCGGTATCGGCGAAGACGTCCGTGACGTCCTGCGTGTCGCCGACGCTGGCGTCCCGAGACTGGAGTTCGTCGGCGATGTCCACGAGTTCGACCTGCCGCCGGACCTCCTCGCGCACGAGGTCGTCGATGTCGTCGAGGCTCTGGACGCCCTTCATCTCCACGCGCGCGCCCTCCTCGATGGAGACGTTCACGTCTTGGCGAATCGTCCCGAGCCCGCGCTTGACTTTCCCCGTCGAGCGCAGCAACATTCCGATGCGCTCGGCGGCCTCCCGCGCCTGCTCGGGCGTCGAGATGTCCGGCTTCGTGCCGATTTCCACGAGCGGGATGCCCAGCCGGTCCAGCGAGAACTGCACGCCGCCCTCCCGTTCCTCGACGCGCTGGGCGGACTCCTCTTCGAGCATCAGATCCTCGATGCCGACGCTCCCCTCGCTGGTCTCGATTTCGCCGTCGTGAGCCATCAGCGTCGAGCGCTGGAACCCCGACGTGTTCGACCCGTCGATGACGACCTTCCGCATCACGTGCGCGCGGTCGACCGGGTCCATGTCCAGCAGCTGCGTGATTTCCAGCGCCGTCGCGAGGGCTTCCTCGTCGAGGCGGTGGGGCGGCTCGTCGTCCTCCTCGACGAGACACGTCGTGTCGTACGCGAGGTATTCGAACTCCCGTTCGACCTTGCTCTCCTCGAGGGCGGCCTCGTCGATTTCGCCCAATTCGGAGCGCGTCGGGTGGAGGTAGCGCGTGAACGTCCGCTCGGCCTCCTCGGGCTCGCGGAGCTCCGTCGGGCACTCGCAGAACAGCTTCGTCGCCGTGTCCAATTGCTGGTGGATTTCCAGCCCGGCGACGAGCCCCAGCTCGTCGTAGTCGAACTCGGTCATTACGTGGTCGTGTGCGGGCGAACGATAAAAAACCGTTCAGTCTGTCGTCCCGTCGTCGTGCTCGCGCTCGTAGACGACGTCGAGCACGCGGTCGCGGACGGTCACCGCGACGTCGTCGGCGTCGTCCTCGTCGCGGTCCAAAGCCGCGGCGTCGCCCGCCGATATCGAGCGCGAGCCGGCGGTGTCGAAGATGACCGTCGCGAGCCGCCAGCGCCGCTGGAAGACGGTCTGCCGTCGGATGACCGTCTGGATGCGGCGGTAGGGGACGATGCGCGTGCTGCGGTTCCAGAACCCGCCCTGCGTGACGACGTGGTCCGGGCCGAGTTCGTAGCCGCGGTGGCGATGCGAGAGCCGCGCGGCGGGCCACGCCAGCAGGAGCAACACGCCGGCCGCGTACCACGGCACGCTCGCGAGGAATTGGTCGACGGCGAACCCCGCCGCGACCACCGCGAGGCCCGCGAGCAGGTACCGGCGGACGTAGCGTTTGCGGGCGCGCTCGGGCGGCCGTTCGACCTCGAAGTCGTGGAACGGCTCCAGCGTGCGAGCCAGCGACAGCACGTCCTCGCGGGGCGCGATGGGGATGGCCGCCTCAGAGCCGCCGCTGGGCTGGCTGCCGGGCGCGTAGCCCGCGGTCTCGACGGCCAGCGACGCGAATCCCCACCGGCGCATCAGGACGTTCTCCTCGACGGCGACGGTCTGGAGCTTCGACAGCGGGATTGTGCCGTCCCGCCGCGACAGCAGCCCGCGCTCGTAGCGCAGGTCGTCGCCGACGCGGCGCAGCCGGAAGCCGTAGAACTGGACGATGCGCGCGACCGCCGACGCCGCCCACAGCCCGAGCGCCGCCACGACTGCGAGGCCGACGACGGCGGCGACGCCGAGCCCGGACAGCGAGACGCGGTCACCGAACGTCGGCGCGAGGAACGTCGCGAGCGCGACCACGCCCGAGGCCAAGCGCGGGTCGAAGGAGAGCGCGCCGTACAACAGGAGGTCGCGGTCCGAGAGCTCGAACAGCGTCTCGCCGCCCGCGGTCGGTTCTGCGGCTTCCGCTTCCTCGCTTGCGGCCTCTGCGCTCTCCTCTCGCTGGAGCGCCGCGCGCTTCTCCCGAATCGCCTCCTGCAGCCGGTCGGCCTCCTCGCCGCCGACGAACCGCAGGTTCGCCTCCGTGCCGCCGCCGCCCGCCGTCTCCACGTCGACCACCGCGATGCCGAGCAGGCGCGCGACGAACGACCGCGTGACGTCGACGTTCTGCACGCGGCGCAGCGGAATCTCGCGCTCGCGCCGCGAGAACACCCCCGAGGCGATGTCGAGGCTGTCGTCGGTGAGCTCGTAGTCGAAGCGCCGGTAGTACGCCACCTCGTAGCCCGCGAGGGCGGCCAGCACGAGGACCACGAGCACGACGACGCCGCTGAGCAACACCGGGTCGCCGCCCGCGAACGCGAACCCCGCGAAGATGAACGCCCACGCGACGCCGACGGCCCGCGACACCGCGCGGACGGGAATCGACAGCGGGTGGAGTTTCACACCGCATCCCCGGCGTCGCCGGTCTCGGGCTCGCTCTCGATTGCGAGGCGCCGCAGCGTCTCCTGGACGTCGTCGGCGCGCTCGGCGACCAGCCCGGGAATCGAGACGTCAGCGCCCCGCGACCCCGCGGTGTAGACGACGACGCTGCTCAGGCCGAGCGCGCGCTCGATGGGCCCGCGGCGCGCGTCGACGTGCTGGACGCGCACGTACGGGACGACCGTGCGGACGTTCACGAGCACGCCGCGCTCGATGTAGAGCGTGTCCTCGCGGACCTCGAAGCGCCACGCCCGGTACCGGAGGACGGCGTGGACGGCGCCGAGCACGAGGATGGCACCGAACACGCCGCCCCCGACGAGGACGGGCGAGACGGTCACGCGCTCGACGACGCCCGCTGCGACGGCGGCGACGACGCCGGCGACCACGGAGCCGACGAACACGCGGAAGAGCCAGATGAAGCGGACGCGAGAGTCGAGTCGTTCCATGCGTCGGCCATCGAAACGCGGGTACAAGAAGGTAGGCGGGGCGTCGCCGCGGGCGCCGGGTTCAGTCGTCGCCGGAGAGGATGCCGCGGTGGGTCATCTTCTCGGGGTCGAGGACGTCCTCGGCGTCGCTCTCGGAGAGGTAGCCCTTCTCGACGACGACCTCCTTGACGGACTTGCCCTCCTTGAGCGCGGCCTTCGCGACCTCGCTGGCCTTGTCGTAGCCGATGGCGGGGTTGAGCGCGGTCGCCAGCGCCATCGAGCGCTCGACCTGTTCCTCGCAGTATTCTTCGTTGGCTTCCAGTTTCGCGACGAACTTCTCGGCGAACGCGACGCTGGCGTTCGCGATGACGTTCGCGGATTCGAGGAAGTTGTGCGCGATGACGGGCTTGTAGAGGTTGAGGTCAAGCTGGCCCTCGACGGCGCCGGCGTTCACGGCGGCGTCGTTGCCGACGACCTGCTTGTGGACCTGATTGACGGCTTCGGCGACGACGGGGTTGATTTTCCCGGGCATGATGGAGGAGCCGGGCTGGTTCTCGGGCTGCTCGATTTCGCCGAGGCCGTTGCGCGGCCCGGACGCGAGCAGGCGGAGGTCGTTGGCGATTTTGTTCAGCGAGCCCGCGACCGTGCGGAGCGCGCCGTGGGCCTCGTTCATCGCGTCGTGGGCGGCCTGCGCCTCGAAGTGGTCGTCGGCCTCGCGGAAGGAGACGCCGGTCTCCTCGGAGATGTACGACGCCGCCTTCTCGGGGAACTCGGGATGGGTGTTGAGCCCGGTACCGACCGCGGTACCGCCGAGCGCGAGCTCCGAGAGGTGGCTCTTCACGTCGCGCACGCGCTCGATGCCCTTCTCGACCTGCGTGCGGTAGCCGCCGAACTCCTGCCCGAGGCGGACGGGCGTCGCGTCCTGGAGGTGCGTGCGGCCGGTCTTGACGACGCCGTCGAACTCCTCGGCCTTCTCGTCGAGGGCGTCCGCGAGCAGTTCGAGCGCGGGCTCGACGTCCTTCTCGACGGCCTCCAAGGCGGCGACGTGCATCGCGGTCGGGATGACGTCGTTGCTGGACTGCCCGTAGTTGACGTGGTCGTTGGGGTGGACGACGCGCGCGCCGACCTCCTCGCCGAGAATCTCGGCGGCGCGGTTGGCGATGACCTCGTTGGCGTTCATGTTCGAGGACGTGCCGCTGCCCGTCTGGAAGACGTCCACCGGGAACTGGTCGTCGTGCTCGCCGGCGATGACCTCGTCGGCGGCCTCGACGATGGCGTCGGCCTGCTCGTCGTCGAGGAGGCCGAGGTCGTTGTTCGCCTGCGCGGCGGCCTTCTTCACGACGCCGAGCGCGCGCACGAAGCGCCGCCCGAACGTCGCGTCCGAGATGGGGAAGTTCTCGACCGCGCGCTGGGTCTGTGCGCCCCAGTAGGCGTCCGCGGGGACCTCGATTTCGCCGAGACTGTCGCGTTCGGTTCGGTAGTCGTCACCCATACGCGGGGGGACGAAGTGACGGCGCGTAAAACCCACCGAATCGCTCCCGCCCGCGGAGCCCGCGGTCGGCAGTGTGCCCGCACCGGCGGGGGCGACATTCGCGGCGTCACTGGCGATTCCTCCGCGAGCGCCCGACCCAAAATAACGTTCGTTACATACTCGAAACGCGCGATTTCGGGGAGTAAACGCTATCTGGGGCGTACGTGTCAGGGTTGTTGACAAACCTTACTCGGTTTTGGATTAAATATTAGCAACAATTAAGTGGAGCGCCACGAATGGCTCGTGTAGGTTTCACACACGGTTACCATGACTTCCGATACCAACCTCACGCGACGACGCTACTTGCAAGGTGCTGGCGCGGCCGGCGCCGCGCTCACGATGGCCGGCTGCCTCGGCGGCGGCGGAGGCGGCGGCAGCGAAGAAGTCGAACTGCTCCACGGCTGGAGCGGCGGCGACGGGCAGGCCGCCTTCGACGCGCTCCTCGCGGGCTTCGAAGAGGAGTACCCTGACGTCGACGTCAACGCCAACGCCATCGGTGGCAGCGGCAACACGACCCTCGACGCCCGCATCAACACGCGCCTCGGCAACAACAACCCGCCGAGCTCGTGGGCCGAGTGGCCCGGCCAGAACCTCACGCAGTTCACGTCCGAGGACCTCCTCGGGGACATCGAGGAGGACGTCTGGTCGCAGAACAACATGAAGGAGGCGTACCTCGAAGGCCCCCAGGAGGCCGCACAGGTCGGCGGGTCGTACGTCTGCGTGCCGACGAACATCCACCGGCTCAACAACGTCTTCTACAACGTGAGCGTCCTCGAGGACGCCGGCATCGACGCCGGCTCTCTCGAGACGCCCGCCGACCTCGTCGAGGCGGCGGCCACCGTCGAGGAGGAGACCGACGCCATCGGGTTCGCCCACGCGATGTCGAACCCGTGGACGACCCTCCAGCTGTGGGCGTGCGTCTTCCTCGGCGAGCACGGGACGGAAGCCTACGACGCGTTCATCAACGGCGAAGGCGACGTCGACAAGGTGCAGTCCTCCCTTGAGACGGTCGCCGAGCTCAGCGAGTACTTCAATTCCGACGCCGGCACCGTCGGCTTCCAGGAGGCCAACCAGTACGTCATCGACGGCGAAGCCGCGTTCTTCGACAACGGCGACTGGGCGGCACAGATGTACATCTCGCAGGAGGACTTCGAGTACGGCACCGACTGGGACCACATCGCGTTCCCCGGCACCGAGGACTACTACTCGCTGAACATGGACAGCTGGGTCTTCCCGGCCGACGGCCCGAACCCCGAGGACACCAAGAAGTGGCTGACCTACTGCGGGACGAAGGACGCCCAGGTTCGCTTCAACACGAACAAGGGCTCGATTCCCCCGCGCAGCGACGTCTCCACCGAGGAGTTCGGCCCGTTCCAGACCGACCAGATCGGCGACTTCCAGGACTCGGAGGCGCAGCCGCCGTCCATCGCCCACGGCCTCGCGACGACCCCCGAAGTCCTCAACAACCTCAAGCAGGCGACGCAGAGCAACTTCAGCACGCCGTCCCAGAGCGCGGCCGAGGAGACGGCCCAGGCCTACATCGACGCGTTCTAAGCGCCTTCCAACCCCATTATTCGAATGCTCGAACGAACCCGCAAAGCACTACGGTCACTCGGCGGTGGCGACACCGACAGCACCGCCAGCACCGGCGACGCCCTCCGCACTGACGGCGGTACAGCCACGGCCGCGGAGGCCGACGGCGCCGACGACAGCGGCGGCTTCTCGCTGCCGGCGAGCCGGGACTTCCTCGGGTCGCTGCCGTTCTGGCTGCCGCCGTTCCTCCTGATGGGCTTTTTCGTCTACGGCGCCATCGGCTGGAACTTCGCGCTGTCGCTGGTCAACGTCCAGAGCTTCAACCAACCGAACTACGGTCAACTCGACTTCGAACAGTACGCCCGGGCGTTCGGCGACCCGACGTTCATTCAGGCGACCCAGAACACGTTCGTGTTGCTGGTGGCGTTCACCGTCGCCTGTCTGGTCGTCGGCCTGCTGGTCGCGATTCTCGTCGACCGGAAGGTCCGCTACGAGAACACGTTCCGGACGATATACCTGCTGCCGTTCAGCCTCTCGTTCGTCGTCACGGCCCAGTTCTGGCTGTGGATGTACAACGTCGACAACGGGATGGTGAACCTCGTGACGGGCACGCTCGGGCTCGGCACCTACGACTGGCTGTCGAACCCCCAGCTCGCGCTCGGCGCGGTCGTGTTCGCGCTCATCTGGCAGTTCTCCGGGTACGCGATGGTCGTCTACCTCGCGGGGCTGCGAGCCATCCCCGACGAGCACTACGAGGCCGCGCGCGTGGACGGCGCGAGCACGCTGAAGATGTACTGGCGGGTCATCGTCCCGCAGTTGAAGGGCGCGACCATCAGCGCCTCCGTCGTGCTGGTGGTGTTCGCGCTGAAGGCCTTCGACTTCCTGTACTCGCTGACGGGCGGCTACTACCCGCCGAAGGGGACGGACATTCTCGCGACGCTGATGGTCCGGCAGGCGTTCTCCGCGGGCCAGCGCTCGTACGCTGCGGCTATCGCCATCATGTTGTTCCTGCTCGCACTCGCGGTCATCGCACCGTACCTGACCTACCAGTACCGGCGGGGTGAACTATGAGCCGCGACCCCCGACGCGTCGGCCTCTACGCCGTGCTCGTCGCGCTCGTGGCGTTCTACCTCATGCCGCTGGAAATCGGGCTAGTGACGTCGCTGAAGTCCGACGCGCTGGCGTCCGCGCCGTTCCTGCCGCCGACCCCCGAGGGGTTCACCCTCGGCGAGTGGGCGACGGCGTTCAGCGCTCTCAAGGACGGCCTCGTCAACAGCGTCCTGCTGGCGGTGCCGGCGACCGTCCTCTCGGCGCTGCTCGGGAGCATGGCCGCCTACGGCCTGACGACCCTCGACTGGCGGGGACAGGTCGGCATCTTCGCGCTGTTCCTCGCGGGCATCTTCATCCCGTACCAGGCAGTGCTCATCCCGCTGTCGAAGTTCTGGTCGGTGTACCTGCCGCTGGACGAGATTCTGTGGCCGCTGTGGCAGCTGCCGTACCTCGGCTCGCACCACGGCGACCTGCTGGCGCTCATCATCTCCCACGCCGCCTACGGCGTCCCCATCTGTACGCTGCTGTTCCGCACGTACTACCGGGACATCTCCACGGAGATGGTGGAGGCCGCGCGCCTCGACGGCGCGACCGCGTACACCATCTACAGGCGCATCATCCTGCCGCTGTCGGTGCCGATGTTCGCGGTCACGCTCATCTACCAGTTCACGCAGGTGTGGAACGATCTGCTGTTCGCGCTCGTCATCATGGGCCCCGGCGAAGGGGCGCCCGTCACCGTCGGCCTGACGAACCTCGGGTCGAGCCTGACCGACGTCGGGTTCGCGGTGAAGATGGCGGGGGCGTTCATCGCGGCGCTACCGACCATAATCGTTTACGTCATCTTCGGCGACCAGTTCGCCAAGGGTGTCGCAACATGACTACGGAGGAATACTAATGGCTGAACTCGTACTCGACGGCGTAACGAAGTACTTCGACGACGACGGCGACCGCATCGTCGCGGTCGACGACGCGAGCATCGACATCGAGGACGGAGAGTTCCTCGTCCTCGTCGGCCCCTCGGGCTGTGGGAAGTCCACCACGCTGCGCATGATTGCGGGGCTGGAGACGGTCAGCGAGGGCGAAATCCGCCTGGACGGCACGGTCATCAACGACCGCGCGCCCGCCGACCGGAACATCGCGATGGTGTTCCAGTCGTACGCGCTGTACCCCCACATGAGCGTCCGGCAGAACATGAGCTTCGGGCTCGAGGAGTCCACGAGCATGGGCGACAGCGAAATCGGCCAGCGCGTCGAGGACGCCGCGGACACGATGGACATCCCGGAACTGCTGGACCGCAAGCCCAGCGAACTCTCCGGTGGCCAGCAGCAGCGCGTCGCGCTGGGCCGCGCCATCGTCCGCGACCCCGAAGTGTTCCTCATGGACGAGCCGCTGAGCAACCTCGACGCGAAGCTCCGGTCGTCGATGCGCACGGAGCTCCAGCGCATCCAGGAGGAACTCGGCGTGACGACGGTGTACGTCACCCACGACCAGACCGAGGCGATGACGATGGGCGACCGCATCGCCATCCTCAACGACGGCCGCCTCCAGCAGGTCGCGACGCCGCTGGAAGCCTACCACGAGCCCGCAAACGAGTTCGTCGCGGGCTTCATCGGCGACCCGTCGATGAACTTCTTCGACGCGACCGTCGAGGACGGCGCGCTCGTCACCGACCAGTTCGACTACCCGCTCTCGGAGGCGACGCTCGCGGACCTCGACGGCGAGACCGACGTGACGCTGGGCGTCCGCCCCGAGGACATCGAAATCGTCCCCGAGGCGACCGGCGACCACGACTTCGCGGCGACCGTCGATGTCGTCGAGCCGCTGGGCAACGAGAACAACGTCTACCTCCAGTTCGACGCCGACGACACCGACACCACGTTCACGGCGGTCGTGGACGCGACCACGCCGCTGTCCGCCGGCGAGTCGGTCACCGCGCGCATCCCCGAGGAGACCGTCCACGTCTTCGACGCGGACTCCGGCGACGCGCTGCACAACCGCGACGCCGAGGCGAACGGCGTCCTTCTCGGTCAGTAAGCAGTTTCTCGTTCTTCGTTCGGTTCGACCGCTCTCGCCGCTAGGCGTGCTCGTCGTACTCCTCGGGCGTGTACGTGGACAGTTCCAGCGCGTGAATCTCCTCGGTCATGTGCTCGTCGAGCGCGTCGTAGACGAGCTGGTGTTGCTGGACGAGGCGCTTCCCCTCGAAGGCGGGCGAGACGACGGTGGCGGCGAGGTGGTCGTCGTCGGTCTCGCCGCGCATCCGCGAGATTGTCGCCTCGGCGTCCGGAATCTCCTCTTCGATGATGGCTTCGATGTCCGCGAACGTCAGGTCCATACCCACCGTTGGGCGAGCCGGCGAGAAAAGCCCGTGGGTCCCGGCGTCACGTCCACTGGTCGAGGCCGGTCTGGACGACACTGTCCTCGATGCGGGCGAACCCGCGTTCGAGTTCGTCGGCGGCGACCTCCCACTCCTCGATTACGTACTCGCGGGCGGCGTCGATGTCCGGGGACGAGTCGAGGTCGAGGTCGTAGTCGTCGGTGACGTCGGGGTTCAGGAACAGCTCGCGGATGCGGTCGGCGTACTCGACGTGCTCGCCCTCCGCGTCGAGGACGCCCCAGAGGTCGCCGTGTTCACGGATGGCCTTCAGCGCGGTCTTCGGGCCGAAGCCCGTGATGCCCTCGTTGAAGTCCGTGCCGCAGAGGATGCCGACGTCCACGAGCTGCTCCCACGTCAGGTCGTGTTTCTCCAGCGTGGCTTGGAAGTCCATGCGCTCGGGGTCGCCCTTGCTCGTGAGCTGGCGCAGCGTCACCGGCGACCCGAGCAGGAGGCAGTCGTAGTCGTCGCTGCCCGCGTAGTCCACGTCGTCGTCCACGCGCGCCATGTGCGCGGCCTGCGCCTCGCCCTCCGCGGGCGCCTCGACCTGCGGCACGTCCAGCAGGTTCAGGAGTTCGCGGGAGGTCTCGTGGATGGTCTCCGTGAGCCGCTGCGTGCGCGCTTCGAGGCGCGCCGCCTCGATGGCCTCGCCCGCTTCGCGTGCTTCTTCCAACTGTTCCTCGTAGCGCTCGCGCTGCTCGCGGCGCGCCTCCACCTCGTCGTCCTTGAGTTCGGTGACGCCGCCGTCCCAGACGAACACCGGCGTGAGGTCGTGCTCGAAGAACTTCGGGAGGCCCTGCACGATGCCGACGAGGTTCGCGACCTCGATGCCGTCGCCGGTCGTGTACACGTCGTCGCTGGTCCACTGGACGGTCGTCGTGAGGTACTTGTACAGCCAGTTGTGCGCGTCCACGGCCACCACGTCCCCCTCCAGCTCGTCGAAGGGGACCTCCTCGATGACCGCGAGCTGTCGGAGGTCCGCGTTACCCATTACGCCCCACTAGGCGGCCCCCGGATTTAACCGTTCAGTCACGCGCTCGCCAGCAGCGCGAGCCCGACGCTCGCGGTGAGGACGCCGACAGCGCGCCACTCCCGGAGGTCGTCTCTCGCGGTGGGGAACAGGGACCGGGAGACGGCTCGGGCGCGCGCCGGCGCGACCGCGGTCGCCGTGCCGACGGCGACGAGGCCCGCGCCGACCGTCAGGTGGACCGTCGACTGCAGCGTCATCGTTCTCTCGTCCGTTCGTGACCCGGAAAAGCTACGCGCTCAGGACCGCGGGCGGCCCACAACCGGCTTTCCGGTCGAGGAACGCCGCTTCCTCGTCGGAGAGGTCGCGCTCGCGGTAGACGTCGAAGCCGTCCTGATAGCGCGCCGCGCGGTCCGCGCAGGGCCGCTCCAGCACCAACTCCGCGATGCCGGTCTCCTCGCCCGTGAACCCGAAGCCGGCCTTGTGGAGCGCCTCGTACGCGAACGGGTTGTTCACTGCAATCTTGACGCGCTCGCGGTCGGCGAGCAGGTGGGCGGCGGCGAACGCACAGAGTTGCGCGCCGACGCCGTCACCGCGGCGGTCCTCGCGCACCGTGACGTACCGCAGCCACGCTGTCTCCGAGTCGGTGCGGTCGTCGTTGAACGAGACCGCGCCCACGACGTCCGAGAGGGTTTCGTCGGTCTCGCGGGCCGCCGGCGGCCACGCACCGCGCTCGGCCAGCGGCGCGCCCTCGAACGCTATCGCCTTCCCGGTGTTCGACATCACGAACTTCCCGGCGTAGCTGAACGCCCGCCAGTCCAGTCGGAGCGTCGGGCCGTCGTCGGGGCCGCCGAGGACCGCGTACTGCACGCGCGTCGGTTGGACGCCGAGGGCAAAGAGTTGCGTGCCTGCGGGCCGAAGGCAGGGGTATGCACGACGTCCGGTACTTCGAGCGGTTCGCGCCGGTGTACGACCTCGCGATGCCGGCCGCGGACCGCGGCGACCTCGCGGCGGGGCTGGCGGCGGCCGAGCGCCCGGTCGAGCGCGTGCTGGACGTCGGCGGCGGCACGGGGCGCGCCGCTCGCGCGCTCGCTCGGGACACCGAGGAAGTGCCGGGCCGGGACGTGACTGTCGTCGACGCGAGCGCGCGGATGCTCGCGGAAGCCCGCGGGGCCGGGCTGTCGGCGGTTCGCGGCGACGCCGCCGAACTCCCGTTCCGCGACGACAGCGTCGATGCAGTCGTCGTCGTGGACGCGCTGCATCACTTCCCTGACCGGGACGGCGCGCTCGCGGAGGCGAAGCGCGTTCTCCGACCGGGCGGCGTCCTCGTCGTCCGCGACTTCGACCCGGAGACGCTTCGCGGGCGGCTGCTGGTCGCCGCCGAGCACGCCGTCGCGTTCCGCTCGGCGTTCGACGCGCCGGACGACCTCGCGGCGAGGATGGAGCGCACGGGACTAAACGCTCGCGTGCTCGACCGCGGGTTCGCGTTCACGGTCGCCGGCGTCGAACCGGGAGCGACATAGGCCCCCGCGCCGAACGCCCAGACATGGACCTCTACGACGCCGACCCGCGCGCAGTCGTTCGATTCCTGCCGGGCGACCTGCTGGCCATCGCCGCGTTCGTGCTCGTCGGGACGCTCTCGCACGGGACGCTGACGCCGCAGCGGTACGTCAACGTCCTCGTCCCGTTTGCCGTCGGCTGGGTCGTCGTCGCGCCGTTCGCGGGCGCCTACGACACGGGCGTCCGCGAGTCCTCGAGGGCCGCGCTGCTGTACGGCGCGGCGTCGTGGCTCGGCGCGGACTTCCTCGCGCAGTTGCTGCGCGGGACGCCGTTCTTCCGAGGGAGCGCCGACCCACAGTTCTTCGTCGTCGCGCTCGTGTTCGGCACGATAGCGCTCACTGTCGCGCGATTCCTCACACTAGTGGTCGTGGACTACCGCGGGTAGCCCGAGGGGCTACCGCGCGGCGAGGACGGCGGCGATTGCGGCGCCCGCGACCGCGAACGCCGCCAGCACGCCGAACAGCGCGGTCGCGTCGGCGTACTGGAGGACGGCGCCGGCGATGGCGGAGCCGGCGGAGCCGACGCCGAACACGCCGAGGTAGGTGTAGCCGTAGGAGAGCCCGCGCGTCCCCGAGGGCGTGTACTGGGCGACCGTCGCCTGGTACATCGGCTGGATGACGAACAACGCGAACCCGAGGAACGCGCCGACTACCAGCAGCGGCACGAGCCCGGCGTTCGCGGCCGGCAGGAAGACGACCGCCAGCACCGCGAGCGCGGCGAACGTGAGGCCGATGCCGCGCTCGGTCGGGATGCGCTCGGTGAGTTTCCCGCCGGCGTACTGTCCGGCGACGCCGACTGTCAGCAGGCCGGCGTACGCGTAGCGGTACGGTTCGAGCTCGCGGCCGGCGAACTCGACGGGCGCGAACGCGGGCATCTGGGAGAGCAGGTCGGGGAGGAACGTGAGGACGCCGCGGTAGTAGAGCCCGCTCAGCATCACGATGGCGAAGACGGCGACGAACGGGCCGACGAACAGGAGCTTCGACTCCGAGAGGAACTCGCCGACCGAGGAGATGCCGACGCTGGCCTTCGAGTCACCGCCGTCGGTGGCGGTGACGGCGGCGCGCTCGTCGAAGCGCACGCGGAGCGCGACGAGACCCGCGACGACGGCGGGCACCGCGAGCAGCGCGGTGACGACCCGCCAGTCCGCGACGAGCAACAGCAGCGTCACCGCCAGCGGCCCGGCCGCGGTGCCGATGTTACCGGCGATGCCGTGGTAGGCGAACGCGTCGCCGCGCTGTTCGACGCCCGTGGAGATGAGCGACAGCCCCGAGGGGTGGTAGACGCTGGCGGCGACCCCCCAGCAGACGAGCGCAAGCGCGACGACGACGATGGACGGCGCGACCGACAGCAGGGCGAACGACGCCGCCATGCCGAACAGGCAGCCCGCGATGAGCTTCCGCGACCCGACGGTGTCCGAGAGGATGCCGCCGGGGAGCGCGCCGAGGCCGAACAGCGCGTAGCCGGCCGCGACGACGAGCCCGACGGTGCCCTGTCCGACCGGGAACGTCTCTAGCCACAGCGGGATGAGAATCGGGATGGAGAGTTCGTACGTGTGGACCATGGCGTGCGCGAGCGCCACGAGCCCGACGATAGAGCGGTCGTTGCGGTTCACAGTGTGCGGTCGCAGAATTGCTCGTCACCGTTAAAGACGTGTGGCCTCCGGCAGCCCGCTCTATAACTTATCCAGATAATACGGAAAACCCGCACCAAACTATTATGTGGCTGCAATCGGAACCGTCGGCTGACCATGGCCGGCTACTACGACGCCCTGCTGGCGGCGCTCCCGCTCTCGCTGGTCGGGCTCGCCGGCGGCCTCTCCGTCGCCGGCGTCGATCCGACGGTGGCGCTTACGGTCGGCGGCGTCGCGGCGACCGCGCTGACCGCCCACGCCCTGTTCGTCAACGACCCAACGTCGGCCGACCGCCGCGCCGGCTACGAGTCCGCGGACTGACTCCCGGAGTCTTTTCCGCGCGTCGCCCCAACTGACGCGCGTGACCGAGACCCTGTTCCTCTCCGACAGCGACGTCGCGGGACTGGCCGACCCGGCCGACTACGTCGACGCCGTCCGCGACGCGTACCGACAGCGCGGCGAGGGCGCGCCGGCCGAACCGCGCACGAAACTGCTCAACGAGTCGCCGCCCGGGATGTTCACCGCGTACGCGGCCGTCCTCCCCGAGACGGGTGCGATGGGCGGGTACATGTACAGCGCGGGGTTCGCGGACGCCGACGCGTGGTTCGTCACGCCGCTGTTCGACGCCGACACCGGCGAACCGCTCGCGCTCATCGACGGCGCGCGCATGAACCCGTTCAAGACCGGCGCGGCGGGCGCCGTCGGCGTGGACGCGCTCGCCCGCGAGGACGCTAGCACGCTCGCAGTAATCGGCAGCGGCGCGCAAGCCCGCGGCCAGCTCCGCGCGACCGCCACGGTCCGCGACTTCGACGAGGTGCGCGTGTTCTCGCCCACCGAGGCCAACCGCGAGTCGTTCGCCGCGGACGCCGACGACTGGCTCGACGCCGACGTCGAAGCCGTCCCCTCCAGCACCGCGGCCGTCGAGGGCGCGGACGTCGTGGTCACGGCGACGAACGCCAGCGAACCCGTCTTCGACAGCGCGGACCTCGCGGACGGCGCGCACGTCACCGCGATGGGTCAGTACAACCCCGAGAAGCACGAACTCGACGCCGAAACCATCGAGCGCGCGGTGTACGTCCCGGACCTCCGCGACCGCGTCACGCAGGACGCCGGGTCGTTCCTCCACGCGCTGGAGGAGGGCGTCGTCACCGAAGACCACGTGCACGCGGAACTCGGGGACGTGGTCGCCGGGAACGCGCCCGGCCGCGTCTCCGAGGACGACGTGACCGTCTTCGACAGCGGCGGCACGGGCATCGAGACGGCCGCCGCCGCGTACATGCTCTACGAGCGCGCCAGCGAGCGCGGCCTCGGCACGGAAATCGAGTTCGCCGCGGCGAGCGACGCGCTCACCGGCGAGTAAGACGAAGGTTGAAGTACGGAAGCGGGACCAGCGGGGGCCGTGACCTGACGAGTCGCGCGGAGCGGTTCTGTGGGAGCGTGGCGGCCCGCTCCGCGACTCCGTTTCGCCACCTGTTCGCCCCGAATAGCCGCGAGAGCGCTTAGACGTACGGCGCGAGCCCGAGCGCCTCCACCAGCGGGATGCCCGCCGCGACCGCGCCCAGCAGGTAGCCGACGATGGCGCCGCCGTTCAACAGCGGGAGGCCGGCGTGCGCGCGCCCCGCGAACACCATCCGCATCAACACGAGCAGTCCCACGAGCGTCCCGACCATCGCGGTCAGCGCCGCCATCTCCACGCCGAACACGACGGGCGTGTCGAGGAAGTGCGACGCGCTCGCGACGAGAATCGTCGGCATCACGGCGTCCCCGAGCCCGATGAAGTACGCGCCGCGGTCTTCCTCGTCGACGCTCTCAAGCTGGCGCTCCTCGTTGTCCTCGTCAGTTTCCCCGGCTTCCGCTGGATCCTCGGTTGCTTCGTCGGCTTCACCGTCGCCGCCTTCGTCGAGGAACGAGTAGCCGCGCGTCGCCGGCACCACCAACACGATGGGTAGCCGGAGTTCCATCACGCCCTCCGCGAGCGTGAGCATGTGCTCGGTGCCGTAGACGCTGATGGCGTCGTAGACGGCCAGCGCCGTCAGCAACACGAGCGCCGGGAGGATGCCGAAGCTGATGCCGAACAGCGCCGCCGCGCCCATCCCGAGGATGGCGCCCGCGCTGTCGATGACCCACCACTCCGGGTAGACGTACAGCGCGACGACCAGCGCCGCGGCGGGCACGTAGGCGGCCGCGTTCACGCCCGCGACCTCAACGGCGGGGAGCACGACCCCGAAGACGTACGTCGCGATGAACCCGCTCGTGAACAGGATGAACGCGCGCAGAATCCACTGCTGGTCGTACTTGATGACCAGCAGGATGCCCGCCGTCGCGACCAGCAGGAACGCGACGTAGAAGACGCTGTTCAGGGGGTTCTGCGGGTTCTCGGTGGACTGCAGGCCGGCGCTCTGGAACGGCTCCAGTAGCGCGAGCGAGCCGAACTGCACGACGAGAAACAGCGCGACGACGCCCACGAGCACCGGGACGCCGCGCAGCGAGTCCTTCATGCCCGGGCAGTCGGCCCGCCCGTGCTTTGGCTTTGCGACTCGCCGACCTACCGGACGTACAGCGTCTGCCCGACCAGCGCCGGCAGGTGGACGCCCGCGTCGGGCGTGACCGAGAGGTACGGTCGCTCGACCGGCCCGAAGACGTCGACGACGCGCCCGACCTCGTCGAGGTTCTGGTCGACGACGGCGGCCCCGATGTCGGGGTGGGCGTCGCTCTCGCAGCGCACGACCGCGACGTTCTGCGCGGTGCGGACGACGTCGCCGGCGCGCTCCATTATTCGCGCAGCGCCGCCACGTACGCCGCGACGGCCTGCAGGAGGTCGGACTTCCCGGCGTCGTCGGCGTCCTTCACGAGGACGCGCCCGGAGTCCTCCCAGTGCTGGCGCGGGTACGCGACGTCGCGTTCGACGACCGCGTCGTAGCCGACCTGCTGGATAGCGGTCGCGACCTCGTCGACCGTCGGCTCCTCGACGGAGAGGGACTCGGGGACGCGGCGGCCCTCGCGACGCGACAGCGTCGCGTCGAAGTACGCGGGCCAGATGACGTTCTCGACCATACGCCGGCTAGCGGGTCGCGCCGTTAAACGGTATCGGACGCGTGCCCGACCGCAGGGAGGCCACGCTGAGGCGAACGGCGAACGGAGTGAGCCGTGAGCCGCGTGCTCGACCGTGGGAAGAGTACGTCACGACGAACGCGGAGCGAAGCGATGCGTGAGCCGCGTGCTCGAACGAAGTGAGACACGGGAGAAGAGCGGCGAGCGATAGCGAGCCGTGAGCCGCGCGGCCCAGGCCCGAGCAGCCGCGTGGCGCTACTCGAAGCGCCGCGCGAAGAGCGCGGCGACGAACAGCGCGAAGACGGTGGCGGGGACGCCGAAGCCGGGGACGGTCGCGCCGATGCCGCCGGCGGACACCGCCGTCGACGCGTCGCCGGCCGCCAGCGTGTACTGGCCAGCGTCCGGGAGGGTGACGTTCACCGTTCGTGACGCGGTCGCGCCCGGCGCGAGCGCCGCGTCGACGGTGGCGACTTCCTCGCCGTCGAGGGTCACGGGGACCGGGCCGGTCGCGGGCGCGTCGCCGGGGTTCGCGAGCGTCACGGTCGCGGTCACGTTCTCGCCGGGCTGGACGCGGGACTGCTCGACGGAGAGGTCGCTCACGGAGACGGTCCCGGGGTCCCTGACGTCGAGCGCGACCGTGGTCCGTCCGCCAGTCACGTTGTAGGTGCCGGCGGCGCCGACCTGTTCGTCGAGCGCGATGTCGGTGGTTTCGCCGGCCGCGAGGTTGCCGCGTGCTTCCACGAGCACGTCGCCCTCGAACGCGACGGTGGCGACGTACTCGCCTGACCGGCCGCCGTCGTTGGTCACGGACCCGACGACGGTGACGGTTTCGCCGACGTAGAGGGTCGGCGGCCGGGTGAACGTCTCGTTGCGGAACGGGCCGCTGACGCGGTACTCGCGCACGTCGAACTCCACGCGTGCGGGCTCCGTGCCGAACGCGGCGGCGTGCCGGCTGCGCGTCCACATCTCCGGCACCTCCCGGGTGCCCGTGTAGCGGTTCGCGCGCTCCTCGACCGCCGGCGTCGACGCGTCCAGCACCGCCGCCAGCACGGCCGCGTTCGTCACTGGCTCCGAGCGCTGATTCAACTCGTAGAGGACGTCGGCCATCGTCGCCGTGCTGTTGGTCGCGAGGCGCACGCGTCGGTCGATTTCACCCCAGACGAGGCTGCCCTTGAGGTAGTTGGCGCTGGACGCCCACGTCGACGGCTGCGAGAGGATGGCGTTCCGCCACGGGTCGCGCTCGCCCCGCGAGAGCTGGGCTTCGAACGCGCCGAAGGAGACGTAGCCGGTGCGCAGCGCCAGCAGGCCGGCGTAGTACTCGGCGCCGCCCTCCATCGTCCACCGTCCGCTCTCCGCCGTGCTGAACGCCTGTCTCGTGTGGACGTACTCGTGGAACCAGACGTTGCCGGCCTCGTCGAGGTTGGAGTTCGCGAGCACCCACGCGTCGTCGCCGCCGTACTCGACGCCGCGGACGCCCCAGTCGGCGCTCGTCGGCGCGGCGACGAACCAGACGTCGTCGTCACGGGCGCCGACGTGGAGCCGGTTCGACGCGGCACCGAGCGCGTCCAGCACCTCGCCGGGGGACTCCACCATCGACGCGTGCTCGGGGACGGCGAGCGTGAACTGCTGGCCGTTCGCCGTGCGCGTGTGCTCCTTGACGGGGCCGAGGTACGCGATTTCGCCGCCCGTCGAGCCCTCGCCGGCGACCGAGACGTCCTCCACGATGCTCACCGACCCCTCCTGCCCGCGGTAGCTCCACCCTGTGCGGAGTTGGGGGACGGTGACGAGCGCCCACTCGCCGACGTCGACGAACGAGTAGTCGCCGCTGGCCTGCACGGACGGGCCGCGCGAGCCGCTGGCGGTCTGGTTCGCGGGCAGCGTGAACCGCAGCGTCGCGGGGTCGGTCGTCCCGTCCCACTCGTAGCCGTCGGGGGCGTGCGTGAACGAGCCGGACTCGACGTTCTCGGCGCCCGACGGGAGCGTCACGCGCAGCGCAGTGACCGAATCGGGCACCTCGTACGTGGCGACGACGTCGATGGAGCCGGGCTCCGCGGGCGTGCGGTGGAGTTCGATGGCCTTCCGAATCGTCGAACTCTGAGCGTTCGCGGCGTCTGCCGACTCGCTGGCGGACTCACTGGCGACGTGTTCGTTCGACCCCGCGTCGGCGTTCGCGCCGACCGATTCCTGCACGGCGGCGGCGCCGGCGACCTGGGTCGCGAGGAGGGCGACGACGAGCGCGACGACCACGCGTCTCATAGTTACATCTGTGGCGCCGATACACAAAGGCGGCCCGGCCATTCCCCTACTCCGCTGTCGCGTCGCCGCCGTCGGTCACCGCGAACGGCTCGGGTTCGGCGTCGAGTGCGGCGAGCGCGTCCACGAGCCCGCCGAGTTCGACGCGCGCGCCGCCACCAGTCCGCCGGTCGCCGTCACCGACGACGACCGCCGCGGTCGCGATGTCGCGGAGCGCGTCGTTCGCGCCCCACGAGGCGGCGTCACTCGGGACGACGACCGCGTCCGCGGCGGCGACGAGGTCGCTGGCGCGGGCGACCGCCGCGTCGTCGGGCGACGAAAACGGCGGAACAGTCACTGCGTCGAACCCGAACCGGGTCGCGGTCTCGTGGTCGAGCGAGCCCTCGCTGACCGGGCCGACAGTCACGGTCGCGCCCGCGTCGGCGAGCACGCGGAGGACTGGCGCCGCGGCGTCGCCGCCGCCGAGCACGTGGACGCGCTCGTCGAGGTCGCCGTCGGCGTCCGGGAGCGGCGTGACGGTCGGGTCGCCGGTCGCGGGGTCGGTGCCGACCGCGACGCGGGCGTCGAACGCCTTGCGGACCTGCGCGGGCGTCAGCACGTCCGCCGGCAGCCCTGAGTCGAGCACGCGGCCGTCGGCGACGAGCACGAGTTCGTCGCAGTAGCGCGCCGCGAGGTCGAGGTCGTGGATGGCGGCGACGACCGCGCGGTCGGCGTCGTCGGCGAGCCCGCGCACGAGTTCGAGCGTGCGTACCTGGTGGTTGACGTCGAGGCTCGCGGTCGGCTCGTCCAGCAGGAGGACCGGGGCTTGCTGGGCGAGCGCGCGCGCCAGCAGGACGCGCTGTTTCTCCCCGCCGGACAGCGACGTGACCTCGCGGTCGGCGAACTGCGCGACCTCCGCGCGCTCCATCGCGCGCTCGACGGCCTCTGGGTCGGGGTCGGTGCCGAACCGCGGCACGTGGGCGTGGCGCCCCATCTCGACGGTCTCCCGGACGGTGAAGTCGAACCCGAGGCTCGTGTCCTGCGGGACGCTGGCGATGCGGCGGCTCGCGGCCTTCGACGGGAGTTCGTGGACGGCTTCCTCGTCCACGAGCACGGTGCCGGAGACGGGTTCGACGACGCCGTTCATCGCGCGCAGCAGCGTGGACTTCCCCGCGCCGTTCGGCCCGACGACGCCGACGAGGCGGCCGTCGCCGACGTCAGCGCTCACGGCCTCGAGAATCTGCGTGCCACCGAGCTCCACGTCCACGTCGCGGACGTCGAGGGTCACAGCGCGTGCACCTCCCGGTTCCGGAGCAGGTAGAGGAAGAACGGCGCGCCGACGAACGCCGTGACGATGCCGACGGGGAGTTCGGCGGGGCCGGCGCGCGCGAACGTGTCCGCGGCGACGAGGAACGCACCCCCGGCGAACGCCGACGTGGGGAGGAGGACGCGGTGGTCGGGTCCGACGAGCAACCGCATCACGTGCGGGACGATGAGCCCGACGAACCCGATGACGCCCGCGACGGAGACGGCGGCGGCGGTGACGACGCTGGACACCGCCAGCAGCACGCGCTTCGTGCGCTCGACTTCGACGCCGAGCGTGTGCGCGTCCTCCTCGCCGGCGAGCAGGACGTTCAGGTCGCGGGCGTACGCCAGCAACACGACGCTCCCGAGGACGACGATGGGGAGCGTGAGCTCGACGTCCGCCCAGTTGGCGAGGTGGAGGTGCCCCATCAGCCAGTACATCGCCTCGCGGATGCTGTCCCCGGAGTGGACGATGACGTACGACGTGATGGCGCCGAGGAACGTCTGCACGGCGACCCCGGCGAGCAGCAGGGTCGCGACGGGGGTGCGGCCGCCCTCGGTGGCGAGCAGGTAGACGCCGAACGCGGCGACGAGCGCGCCCGCGAACGCCGACACCTGCATCCCGAACGGGAGCAGGAGGGGGAACGCGATGGCGGTGACGGCGCCGACGGCGGCCCCCGAGGAGACGCCGATGATGGAGGGGTCGGCCATCGGATTCCGGAAGAACCCCTGCATCACGGTGCCGGCGACGGCGAGCGCGGCGCCGACGACGGCGCCGAGGACGATGCGAGGGAGCCGGATTTCGCCGACGATGAGCTGCTGCTGGGCGGGGACGGCGAACTCCAGCGGCGAGGTGTACGCGAGGTCGACGGCGAGCCACGGCACGTCGCCGACCGCGGGGACGACGACGGAGGTGACGGAGAAGGTGGCTGCAGTGGGGACGGCGAGGGCGTCCAGCGCCGCGAGCGCGACCCGGTGGAGCGGAATCCTGACCGGGCCGATGGCGGCGCTGGTGAGCATGACGGCGACGAGCGCGAGGAACGTGCCGGCGGTCCACGCGCTCGCCCGAGTGTAGACGCGCATCTGCACAACCGTAGTTTCTTTAGGCAAATACTTATTGCGTTGGCTCCGTCCTCCCCACATGCGACAGGCTGCCCCCGTCTTTGGAGTTGTACTACTGCTGTTGGCCGCCGTCGCGCCGGCCGCCGGCGCCGCGGCCGCGCCCGCCGGCGACGCCGTCGCGAACGCCGGCGCGCAGGACTTCGACTGCTCGTTCCCGGTCACCGAAACGGACGCCAGCGGCCACGATGTCACCGTCTCCGAGGAGCCCGAGCGCGTCGTCACGCTCAACCCCAGCGCCGCCCAGACGATGTGGGAGATCGGAGCCAGCGAGAAGGTCGTCGGGGTCTCCCAGTTCGCCGACTTCCTCGACGGTGCCGACGAGCGGGAGGTCGTGACCTCCGGGTCGCCGTCGGCCGTGAACGTCGAGCAGGTCGTCAGCCTCGACCCCGACCTCGTGCTCGCACCCAACACCATCGGCAACGAGACGGTCGCCCAGCTCCGGGACGCCAACCTCACCGTCTACCGGTTCGCGGCCGCCGACTCCATCGAGAGCATCTACGAGAAGACCGAGCTCACCGGCCAGCTCACCGGCGAGTGCGAGGGCGCCGCAGAGACAGTCTCCGAGATGCGCGACCGCGTCCAGACCGTCGAAGCGGCCGTCGAGGGCGAGGACGAGCCCAGCGTCTTCTACGACATGGGCGCCCGGTTCACGCCCGGCCCGAACACGTTCATCGGGCAGGTCATCGACCGCGCGGGCGGCCACAACATCGCGGCCGACGCCAACACCACTCGGTCGTACCCACAGCTCTCCGCGGAGTTCATCGTCAAGCAGGACCCCGAGTTCCTCGTCGTGAGCGCGCTCCCCGAACAGCTCGGCAACGACAGCCGGTCGTACATCGCCGAGGGGTCGGTGCTGCGGAACACGACCGCCTTCGAGGAGGGCAACATCGTCGTCGTGGACAGCAACCACGTCAGCCAGCCCGCGCCCCGCGTCGTCGAGCCGATGACGCAGATGGCGCAGGCGTTCCACCCCGACGCGTACGCGGCAGCGAACGCGACGACGACCGCGACCACGCAGGAACCGACCGCGACTGAGACCGCCACCGAGACGACGACCCAGACGACGGGCACAACCATCCCCGGCTTCGGCATCCCCGCCGCCGTCGTCGCCGCGCTCGGCGCCGCGCTGCTCGCCACCCGCCGCCAGTAACGCGACCGCCGTTTTCGCGCCGGCGAGCGCACTGATTATCACGCTCGACCGAGAACACCGCGTGTGACTCGACGCGTCCTCGCCGTGCTCGCCGTCGTCGCGCTCGCCGCCAGCGCCGGCTGCGTCGGCCCGCTCACCGGCGACCAGCAGCCCGCGGACAGCCGGTCGGCGACGGTCGTCGACGTCGTGGACGGCGACACCGTGGACGTGCGGTTCGCGGACGGCACCGAAGACACGGTTCGCCTGCTCGGCGTGGACACGCCCGAAGTCCACACCGAGGTCTCGCCCGGCGAGTTCGAGGGCGTCCCGGACACCGAGGCCGGGCGCTCGTGCCTGCGGTCGTGGGGCGAGCGCGCCAGCGAGTACGCCACCGACCGGCTCGCCGGCGAGTCCGTGACCATCGAGTTCGACGCGGAGAGCGACCGCCGCGGCGGCTACGACAGACTGCTCGCGTACGTGGTCGTCGAGAATCAGTCGTTCAACCGCGCGCTCCTCTCGGAGGGGTACGCCCGGCTCTACGACAGCGAGTTCACGCAGCGCGACGACTACGCCGCCGTCGAGCAGCGGGCGCGCGCGAACGCCACCGGGCTCTGGGCGTGCGCGAGCTAGACAAGGCTTATTCTGCACGCGCCGGCAGTTCCGGACGTGACGGGACGACTCCGCGACGCCGTCGCGCGCCGGCTCGGCGTGGACACGCGCGCGCTGGCCGCCTTTCGCGTGGCGCTGGCGGCCATCGTGCTCGCGGACCTCGCGCTGCGCACGCGGTTCCTCCGCGCGTTCTACACGGATGCCGGCATCTACCCGCGGTCGCTGCTCTTCGAGCAGTACGGCGCGCTCGCGCGCCTCTCCGTACACGCGCTCTCCGGCGGTCCGTGGCTGCAGGCCGCGCTCTTCCTCGCGACCGCCGTCGCCGCGCTGGCGATGCTCGCGGGCTACCGGACGACGCTGGCGACGCTCGTGACCGGGCTGCTCGTCGGGTCGCTGCACCTCCGGAACCCGCTCGTGTTGAACAGCGGCGACACGCTCCTCCGGATGCTGTTGTTCTGGGCGGTCTTCGCGCCGCTCGGCGAGCGCTGGTCCGTAGACGCGCTCCGGGCCGAGAGCCCTCCCCGAGGGCGCGTCCTCGGCGTCGCGACCACCGGACTGCTCGCGCAGGTGGTCGTCGTCTACAGCGTGAACGCCGTGCTGAAGCTCCGCGGCGACGTCTGGCTGTCCGGCGAGGCGGTCCGGCAGGTCCTCGAACTGGACATGTTCACGGTCCTGCTGGGCGACGCGCTCGCCGAGTTCCCCGCGCTCGTCGTCGCGTTCGACCACCTCTGGCTCGCCGCGCTGGCCGGGTCCGTGCTCCTCGTCGTCCTCACGGGCTGGCCGCGCGCGGGCTTTGCCGCGCTGTTCGCCGCGATGCACGCCGGGATGTTCGTTTCGATGCAGCTGGCGGTGTTCCCGCTGGTCTCCATCGCGGCGCTCCTGCCGTTCCTCCCGCGGGCGGTCTGGGACCGTGCGCCCGGCTGGCGGGCGGTCCCCGGAGTACGTGACCTCCCGCTGAACGAGTACGCGCGTAGCATCGAGCGCGCGCTCCCCGCGCTCGCATTGCCGTCGCTGCCGCCGCGCGTCGTCCACCTGAAGGACCGCGCCGTCCCGGCACTGCTCGCGGTCGGCCTCGCCGTCCTGCTCGTCTGGAACGTCGCGACGGTCGCGCCCGCCGACGTGCCCGAGGTCGGGCCGGTCGACGACCAGCCCGAGCCCCGGTGGTCGATGTTCGCGCCGACGCCGCTGGCCACCGACCTCTGGGTGGTCGCGCCAGCGACCCTCGACGACGGGAGCAGCGTGGACGCCTTCCACGGCGGTCCCGTGACGTGGGACGAGCCGCCCGACGTCGCGGGGAGCTACCCGAGTTCGCGCTGGCGGAAGTACACCGCGAACGTCCGCCGGCTGGACGACCTGGCGGTCAGCAACGCGTTCGCGGACTACCTCTGCACGCGGTGGAACGACAGCCACGACACCGACCTCACGTCCGTCGAGGTGTTCGTGGTCGAACAGCCGGTGAATCTAGACGGCCCTGACCCGACGGAGCGCGTCGAACTCGCGGCGAAAAACTGCTCGGCCTAGTAGGGGACGGCGTACAGCGCGGCGGCGAGGAACGGAATCAACAGCAGCAGCATCGCGACCGCGTACCCGAACATCTCGCGGGCCTTGACGCCGGTGATGGCGAGCAGCGGGAGCGCCCAGAACGGGTTCAGGAGGTTCGTGTGCGCGTCGCCGACCGCGTACGCGATAGTCGCCTTCCCGACGGGCACGCCGAGGTCTTGGGCCGCGGCGATAATCGACGGCCCGAGGACGATCCACTCGCCGCCGCCCGAGGGCACGAAGAGGTTGACGGCGGAGCCGACGAGCCACGCGACGACCGGGAACGTCGCCTGCGTGGAGACGTCCAGCAGCGTCTGCGCGAACGTCTCCGAGAGCCCAGAGGCGTTCATCATCCCCTGAATCCCCGCGAAGAACGGGAACAGTAGGATGATACCGGCCGCCGACTCGGCGGCCTCGCCGAACCGCTCGCGGTACAGCGACGGCCGCTGGTAGATGGCGAGCCCGGCGAACAGGAACCCGAAGTTCACGACGTTCAGCGTGAGCGCGTCGAGGCCGTCGGTCGCGAACAGGTACGCGACGTACGCGACGCCCGTCAGCGCGATGACGCCGCCGAGCACGCGGCTGTTGTCGATGCGCTCGGCGGGGCTGGCCGTCCCGCCGTCCGGAGTCGGTTCCGGCGACTCGCCGCCGTCCGTCGTGGAGTCCGCGAGCTCGCTCTCGTCCACGTAGTCCGTGATGGGACTCGCGCGCTTCGGCGACGGCGAGAGGAGGTAGAGCATCCCCGCCGCGAACAGGATGGAGAGGGCGGTCAGCGCGAGCGCGTACGAGCTGAAGATGGTCTGCGTGGTCGGGACGACGCCGTCGATGACGCCGGCCTCGATGAAGTCGTTGCCGGGCGTCGCGAGCGCGAGCGGCGCCGACCCGGACAGCCCCCAGTGCCACGTCAGCCCGAGCCCCATGTAGCCGGCGACCGCCAGCAGCGGGTAGTGGACGTCGATGCCCTTCTCGTGGGCGGTCTTGCCCATCTCGCGGGCGAAGATGGCGCCGAGGATGAGGCTGAACCCCCAGTGGACCCACGCGATGCCCATCGAGAACACGCCGACGAGCGCGGCCGCCTGCCCGGGCGAGCGCGGCAGTTCGGTGAGCTTCTGGAGGAGCGCGTTCACGCGCGGGTGGTACGCGATGACGAACCCCGTCATGAGGATGAGCGTCATCTGCATCGCGAAGCTCAGGAACGCCCAGAAGCCGTCGAACCAGAACCCCACCATCTCGGCGGGGCCGGCGCCTTCGACGGCGATGCCCGCGGCGAAGACGACGTAGCTCAACAGGATGGCGAACAGGAACGGGCTCGGCATCCAGCGCTCGACGACGCCGGCGAGCCGGTGGCCCAGCCGCTCGAAGGCGTTGCCGCCCGACTGCCCCGTGTCTCGTGATGACATACCGAAAGCAACCACTAACACGAGTATAATAAATGTAAGGGATATAAGGGCGGGTCACACCCGCTCGACCGCCACTGGTGTCGGCCTTGACACGCTCTGCCGGCCGTCCCGGCGAAAGCGACCCGACCAAACATACGCGAACCACGACGTCGGCGCGGGCGACGCGCGGCGTTCGGACGAACACCTAAGAGCCGTCCCGCCCTCCGTCCGGACGATGCCACGAGTCGACCGACTGCGCGTCTACCCCGTGAAGGGGCTGGACGGCGTCGAAGTCGAGGCAGCCGACGTGCTGCCAGGTGGGACGCTCGCCGACGACCGCACGTACGCGCTGTTCGACGCAGAGGGGGACGTCGTCAACGGCAAGCGAACCGCGCGCGTCCACGACCTCGACACCGACTTCGACCGCGACACCCACGAGTTCACCGTCGAAACGCCCGACGGAACGGTCGAACGATTCGACCTCGACGACGACCCCGGCCGCGCCGAGGCGTGGTTCTCGGAGTTCTTCGACCTCGACCTCGCGCTCGAACGCGACGACGAACTCGGCTACGTCGACCGCCGCGAGATGGGGCCGTCCGTCGTCAGCACCGCCACCCTCCGCGAGGTCGCGTCGTGGTTCGACGACCTCACCGTCGACGGCGTGCGCCGGCGCCTCCGCGCGAACGTCGAAGTCGCCGGCGTCCCCGCGTTCTGGGAGGACCGCTTCGTCGGCGACGACGCCCCGGGCTTCGAGGCCGGCGGCGTGCGCTTCGAGGGCGTCACGCCCTGCGGGCGCTGCGTCGTCCCCAGCCGCGACCCCGACACCGGCGACCCCACGCCGGAGTTCCGCGAGACGTTCGTCCAGCGACGACAGGAGACGTTCCCCGAGTTCGCCGACGAGGACGCCTTCGACCACTTCTACACGCTGATGCTCATCTCTCGGGTGCCGGAGGAGAGCCGCGGGCAGACGCTGACAGTCGGGGACGACGTGCGGGAAGACTGACCGCCGAGAACTGTTCGTGAGCGCGCCCGGCCCGGTCAGAGCTTCGCTTCGACCCACTCGCGGGCCGCTTCGAGGCTGTCAGGCATCTCCGTCGGGTCCAGCACGTAACACTCGCAGAACGGCTCGCCGCGGTAGTAGCGACTGAGCTTGTCCGAGACGACCGCCTTCGTCGGATTCGTCTCGACTTCGACCGCGAACGGCGGCTCGTCGAGTCCGTACGCGACGACGTCGATTTCGCCGACGCCGTCCTTCACGACCTCGGTGTCGACGCGGTACCCCCTATCGCGGAGCACCTTCGCGACCAGCGTCTTCGCGACGAGGTGTCGGTCCGTCTCGCTCCCGGAGTTGAACGCCACGGCGTCCCGCTTGCTGACCTGCCAGCCGGCGTCCTGCAGGTCCTTGCGGCCGTCGTACTCGTCGTGGTGGCGCTTGTTGTTCACTGGTGGCCTCCCCGGGCGTCGCCGAACAGTGAGTCCCGAGCGTCGTTTATCAAGCGGTTCGCATACACGACTCCCCGATAGTCGCGCGGCCGCTATCCCGGTTCCGGTCCGACGAGCGCCCCGGTTAGACGGCGCTCACGCTCGGCGCGTAGAAATCAGAGAACGGGATGCAGGCTTCGAGCCCGCGTCGTAGAGCCGGTAAAGGGATTTGAACCCTTGGCCTATTCCTTACGAAGGAATCGCTCTACCAGTCTGAGCTATACCGGCGCACTTCGCGTACTTCCTCGTAGCCGGATTCGAGAAATAAGCCTTGCGAATCACCGGCGCGTCAGCCGGGCGTCCACGACGACGTTGAACTCGTGGGGCGCGTACGACCGCACGGTGCGCTCGTTCTCAATTGTGACGTCGTACTCGGGCTCGGCGGCCTCCCGGATGGCGGCTTCACAGGGATCGTACAGGTCGTCCTCGTGCTGGAAGTCGTAGAAGTGAATCACGCAGTCCTCGCCGGCGAGCGCGACGGCGGTGTCGAGGAACTCGTCGGCGGTGTGGGGGAGGTTCATCACGATGCGGTCCGCCCAGTCCTCGTACTCGTCGGCGGTCTCCCTCACGTCTCCGGCGATGGCGGTCACGTCCTCGCTCACGCCGTTTCGCTCTGCGTTCCGCCGAAGGTACTCGATTGCGTCCTCGTTGATGTCCGTCGCGACGACCTCCGCGCCCACTTTCGCCATCGGGACGGCGTATGGGCCGACGCCCGCGAACATATCGAAGGCGTGTTCGCGGCTCACGGGTCCTCCATCCCCGTTTTCTCGCGGGCGCTGCCCGCTCGAATGGTCTGAGGGACCCTGTCCCTCGCCACTCTCCCCGTCCGCGGTCTCACTGCGTTCGGCCGCGCGCTCCTGGACTTGCTCGACGACGCGGTGACGCTCGGTCGCGAGCCGCGGCGAGAAGTACACCGTCGCGAGGTCGAGTTCGAACTCGCAGCCGTACTCCGTGTGGACCGTCTCGGTGCCGTCCCCGGCGACGACGTCCCAGTCGCGGACGCGCTCGGTGCCTTTCACCTTCGAGGCGCGGTTGACGACCGTCTTCGCGCGGACGTCCGAGGCCATCACCGCGTCGGCGATTTTGCGGGCGCGCTCCGGGGAGTCCTCGTCGAGGATGACGACGTCGCCGAGGCGCTCGTAGGTCGGTTCGAACCCCAGAATCTCGGCGGGCGTCGTCGGCGTCTCGCGCTCGGGCGCGTCGAACTCCACGACCGCGAGGTCCTCGGGCACCGCGTCCGGGTCGCTGACGGGGACGTAGAGGTCGCCGTCGCTGGCCGTGATGGCGTACTCGTCGACGAGGAGGTCCGCTTCGGCGAGCCTCCGGCGCGTGGCTTCGCCGTCCTCGGTGGGGACGCGGACACACGGCACTGACATGCCCGGGAGTCGGGCGGGCGCGGCCTTACCCGTGTCGCTTGCGTCCCGAAACCCCTACGACGGCGCGCGCGCTATCGCGGGTATGCTCACGTTCGTCGGGCTCGGTCTCTACGACGAGCGCTCGGTCACGGTCGCTGGCGCCGACGCCATCGCGGCCGCCGACCGCGCGTTCGCGGAGTTCTACACCAGCAAACTCGTCGGCGCGGACGTCGCCGACCTCGAAGCCTACCACGACACCGACGTCGAGGTGCGGGACCGCGCGGGCGTCGAACAGGACCCCGAGCCGATTCTCGCGGCCGCCGAGTCCGGCGACTGCGTCTTCCTCACTGCGGGGGACACGATGATTTCGACGACGCACGTCGATTTGCGGCTGCGCGCCGAGGAGCGCGGCATCGACACGCGCGTGATTCACGCCCCCACCGCTGAATCCGCGGCGTCCAGTCTCACGGGCCTCCAGAACTACCGCTTCGGGAAGGCGACGACGCTCCCCTTCGAGTGGGCGCACGGCGCGGACGGCGTGCCGAGTTCGGTCGTCGAGACCGTCGAGGACAACCGCCAGCGCGGTCTGCACACGCTCTGTTATCTGGACATCAAGGTCGACCACCCGCGCGTGGACGGTGACGAGTACATGACCGCGAGCCACGCCGCCGGCCTGCTCGCCGAGCACTGGGACGCGGACGCGCTCGGCGTGGTCGTCGCGCGTGCGGGAGCGCCCGACGCGACCGTCCGCGCGGACCGCCTCGGCGCGCTCGCGGAGATGGACTTCGGGGAGCCGCTGCACCTGCTCGTGATTCCGGGCGACCTCCACCACGTCGAGACGGACGCGCTCGCGGGGCTCGCCGACGCGCCCGCGGACGCGCTCGACGAGTACCGCGACTAACGGTCCGAGGGCGTGTGCTCGTCGTCACCGACGAGCGCGTACTTCAGGTCCACGACGGGACTGCCGTCGACCATGTCCACGCCGGCGACGTCCAGCGTGCCGGCCTCGCTATCGACGGCGAGCACGTCGCAGGTCGTCACACAGACCGGGTTCGGGCGGGCCGGCGACCGCGTCGTGAACACGCCACGGTTGCCGCCGCGGACGCGCAGCACGGAGCGGTCGGCGTCGTCGGCCCACCACACTACGTCTATCGTGTGACCGGTGTCGAGGCCCGTCAGCGCCGCGCGGTACTGCTCGGCGACGTGGACGGTCCCAGTCGCGTCACCGAGGAATCCCTGCCGGGGCGCGTCCTCGCGGGACGCGTACGGCGTCTCCACGCGGCCGATTCGCTCGCAGTCCATACCGGCGCTACCGTGCGGCCGGAGAAAAACGGGCGGGCACGGACCCGCGATGTGGGAACATCAGTCCTCGCGGTCGACCGGCGACTCCGCGGGGTTCAGGACCTCGATTTCGTGGCCGTC
Organism: Halobacterium hubeiense; assembly: GCF_001488575.1. Taxonomy (NCBI): domain Archaea; kingdom Methanobacteriati; phylum Methanobacteriota; class Halobacteria; order Halobacteriales; family Halobacteriaceae; genus Halobacterium; species Halobacterium hubeiense. The sequence continues at coordinate 1,214,161 of NZ_LN831302.1, read as the reverse complement.
AGGGTCCTTCGTGAACGCATAGTCGTAGTCACAGGACTCGGGGTCGCGGTAGTCCTCGGCCTCGCGCTCGACGAGCGTCTCCCAGTCGTCGACGAGGTCGTCCGTGCGCACGGCGAGGTGGCCCCACGAGTCACCGAACTCGTACGTGCGGCCGTCGTAGTTGTACGTGAGTTCGACCGCCATCGCCTCGTCGGCGGCACCCTCGGGCTTCATGAAGTAGTTCGCGAACGTGTCCGCCTCCCAGCGGCCCGTGTGCTCGTACTCGAACTTCCGCGTCCAGAACCCGAGCTGTTCGTCGGCGTCCTCGACGCGAATCATCGTGTGGTCGAGGCTCCACTTCGCGCCGTGGTCGCGCTCGACGATTTCGACCTCGTGGCCGTCGGGGTCTTTCACGAACGCGTACGACCCGCCGCAGGAGTCGGGGTCGCGGTAGTCCTCGACGCCCTCGTCCATCAGTTCCTCGTAGGCGTCGTAGACGTCCTCGACGCGTACGGCGATGTGGCCCCACGCGTCGCCGAGGTCGTACTCGTCGGTGTCGTGGTTGTACGTCAGTTCCAGCAGCGCGCCCTCCTCGTGGACGTCCTCGGGACCGAGGTAGACGATGTCGAACGTGTCGGCCTCCCAGCGGCCGTATTCGACGTAGTCGAGGTGGGTCTTGTACCAGTCGAGGCTCGCGTCGAGGTCGCCGACGCGCATCATCACGTGGTCGAGTACGAACTCGCTCATGTGCGAGGGATGCAGGGGCGCGTCGAAAAGCGTACCGAACGCGGAAGCGTCCGCTCCCGGTCACTCGCCGAGCAGCGCGTCCCCGTACCCCACCCAGACGGCCGCCCACAGCCACAGCGCGCCCACCGGGAGCGCGAGAATCGTCGGCTCGCGGGACAGCGAGAGCCCCAGTAGGCCGACGTCCACGCCCGTGAGGAAGAGCAAGCCCGCGGGTATCCGCGCATCGAAGCCGACGACGTGGTCGAGGACTGCTGTTGCGAGCGCGGCCCCGTACAGCAGCGTCGCCGTCGGCCACGCGGTCAGCCGCGGCGGGACGCTCTCGACGCGAGCGAGGTACGCCGGGAGCGACGTGAACGAGAACGGGTCGAAGTGGAGGAAGCCGACGGAGAACATCGGGTACCAGCCGCCGTCGAACGTGACAGCCACCCACGGGAGCGCGCCCGCGAGCACGACCGCCGCGAGCCGCCAGCGGGTGCTCGCCACGCTACCGCCGCGCGACCACGCGCATGACGTCCTCGTCTTCGAGCACGTGGTCGCGGCCGACCTGCTGGTCGTCGTGCTGTGCGGACGGCCCGGACACGCGCGCGAACCGGAAGCGCTCGTCGAGCGTGCCGCCGAGCTTCTGGAGGGCGTCGTCGACGGTGTCGCCGCGTCGGATGACCAGCGGCTCCTCGTAGTCGACGCCGCGACCCGGCTTGTCCATGTAGACGCGGATGAGGCCCAGTTCCTCCCACATCTTCTCCTTGAGGGCGTCCAGGCCCTTCTCCTCCTCCGCTGAGATGAAGACGGCTTCCTCGGGGTCGATGTCGTGCTCGCGGAGCTTGGACTTCATCGTCTCCGCGTAGGAGGGCTCGATGAGGTCGACCTTGTTCACCGCGACCAGCGACGGCATGTAGACGCGGTTGTCCATCACGCCGTCCACGAGTTCGTCGATGTCGGGGTTGCCGCGGATGGTGACGTCCGCGTTCACGAACCCGTGCGCGCGGAGCACGTCCTTGACCGTCCCCTCGTCGAGTTCGAGGTCGCCGGAGGTGTTGACGTCGATGCCGTCCTTGCCCTTCCGGCGGACGGTGATGGAGGGCGGCTCCTCGTCGACGCGGATGTTGACGTTGTAGAGTTCCTCGTAGAGGCGCTCGTACTGCTCGATTTCGAACGCGGACAGCATGAAGATGACGAGGTCCGCCGCGCGAATCACCGACAGAATCTCCTTGCCGCCGCCGCGGCCGCCCGCGGCGCCCTCGATGAGCCCCGGCACGTCCAGCAGTTGGATGTTCGCGCCGCGGTACTCCAGCATCCCGGGGTTGACGTCCAGCGTCGTGAACTCGTAGGAGCCGACCTCGCTGTCGGCGTTCGTCATCGCGTTGATGAGCGAGGACTTGCCGACCGAGGGGAAGCCCACGAGCGCGACCGTGGCGTCGCCGTGCTGTTCGACGGCGTAGCCGCCACCGCCGCTGCCGCCGGACTGCTGTTTCTCCAGTTTCTCTTTCTTCTCGGCGAGCTTCGCCTTCAGACGGCCGATGTGGGCCTCGGTGGACTTGTTGTAGGGCGTCTCCGAGATTTCTTCTTCGAGCTGTTCGATTTCCTCCTCCAGACCCATTACCCTGGAGTAGGCTGCTGCCGCCGAAAAGCGCTTTCCCTCCCGTCCGAGGGGGATTGTTTTCGACACGTTCATACTCCGTCTCAAGAGAGTGGCGGGTGATGCCGGACCCCTCCAACCTGCGCGACAGCACGCAGATCGTGCTTCCCGCCTCAACGCTGGAGGGGTACCGCGAGGACATCGACGAGGAGTTCACGGTGAGTTTTCTCGAACAGGACGAGACGGTCCGCATCATCGGCAGCCCCGTCGTCATCAAGCACGTCAGCGAGTACCTCGCTCGGCAGGGCGTGAGCGTCCCGTAGCCGCTCGCGGCGACGCCGCCGGTGCTCCGAAGAAAGAAAGGGTTAAAGCCGCGGCGACGGTTCGTTCGGGTATGGCTGAGACGATCGAAGTGCTCGTGGCAGGCGGCCAGGCCGACCCCGGCCCGCCGCTCGGTCCCGAGCTCGGACCGACGCCCGTCGACGTGCAGGCTGTCGTACAGGAAATCAACGACCAGACCGCTGCCTTCGACGGTACGGAGGTTCCGGTCACCATCGAGTACGAGGAAGATGGGTCGTTCAGCATCGAGGTCGGCGTCCCGCCGACGGCCGCCCTCATCAAGGACGAGGCCGGCTTCGAGACCGGCTCCGGCGAGCCCAACGAGGAGTTCGTCGCGGACCTCTCCATCGAGCAGCTGAAGACCATCGCCGAGCAGAAGAAGCCCGACCTGCTGGCGTACGACACCCGCAACGCCGCGAAGGAAGTCGCGGGCACCTGCGCCTCCATGGGTGTCACCATCGAGGGCGAGGACGCGCGGACGTTCAACGAGCGCGTCGCCTCCGGCGAGTATGACGAGGTTCTTGGCGCTGAGGAAGCGGCAGCGTAAGCAGCGCCAAGAGTACGCAAATCTCTGATTTGCGGCGTCCTCGGCGAAGAAGAAGCCGCGGCGTAACTCGGCGCTTTCCCACTCTCTCGTACGGCCGTATTTTCCGACGCTGTAGCCGTGAGGGCGTCGCTTGCCGTTTCTCGCGTGAGGCGCGGTTCGACGGTTTTAAGGACGCGTTGCCCCTCTCTCGAAGCGAGACAGGCTTCGCCTGTTTCACTGACCCGTAGGAGATCCGACCTTCACAGGGTCAACGCACTACGGAGGTGAAAGATGGCAGACAACGATATTGAAGAGGCCGTAGCTCGCGCACTCGAGGAGGCCCCAGAGCGGAATTTCCGTGAGACGGTGGACCTCGCGATCAACCTGCGCGACCTCGACCTCAACGACCCGTCGAATCGTGTCGACGAGGGCGTCGTGCTGCCGTCGGGCACCGGACAGGAGACACAGATTGTGGTTTTCGCAGAGGGCGAAACCGCAGTTCGAGCCGAGGAAGTCGCGGACGAGGTCTACGGTGGCGACGAAGTCGCCGACCTCGCCGACGACAACGACGCCGCGAAGGACCTCGCTGACGCGACGGACTTCTTCGTGGCCGAAGCATCCATGATGCAGGACATCGCGGGTGCGCTCGGTCAAGTCCTCGGTCCGCGCGGCAAGATGCCGACGCCGCTCCAGCCCGACGACGACGTCGTCGAGACAGTCAACCGAATGAAAAACACCGTGCAGCTTCGCAGCCGCGACCGTCGCACGTTCCACACGCGCGTCGGCGCGGAGGACATGTCCGCCGAAGACATCGCGGACAACATCGACGTCATCCTGCGCCGCCTGCACGCGGACCTCGAAAAGGGCCCGCTCAACATCGACGCAGTCTACGTGAAGACGACGATGGGGCCCGCCGTGGAGGTGGCTTAGATGTCCGCAGAAGAACGCACGACCGACACCATTCCCGAGTGGAAGCGCGAGGAAGTCGGCGAACTCGTCGACCTGCTCGAGACCTACGACAGCGTCGGCGTCGTGAGTGTCACCGGTATCCCGAGCAAGCAGCTCCAGGACATGCGCCGCGGCCTGCACGGCAGCGCCGCGCTCCGCATGAGCCGGAACACGCTCCTCGTTCGCGCGCTCGAAGAGGTCGACGACGGCCTCGAAGACCTCACCGAGTACATCTCGGGTGAGGTCGGTCTCGTCGCCACCAACGACAACCCGTTCGGGCTGTTCCAGCAGCTCGAGGAGTCGAAGACGCCCGCGCCCATCAACGCCGGCGAGGTCGCGCCCAACGACATCGTCGTTCCCGAGGGCGACACCGGCATCGACCCGGGTCCGTTCGTCGGTGAGCTCCAGCAGATTGGCGCGAACGCGCGCATCCAGGAAGGCTCCATCCAGGTCATGGAGGACTCCGTCGTCGTCGAGGAAGGCGAGACGGTCTCCACGGACGTCGCGAACGTCCTGACCGAGCTCGGCATCGAGCCGAAGGAAGTCGGCCTGGACCTCCGCGGCGTCTACTCCGAGGGCGTCCTGTTCACGCCGGACGAACTCGAAATCGACGTCGAGGAGTACCGCGCGGACATCCAGTCCGCGGCCGCGTCCGCACGGAACCTCTCCGTGAACGCGGAGTACCCGACGGCGCAGACCGCGCCGACGCTCATCCGGAAGGCCCAGGGCGAGGCCAAGAGCCTCGGCCTGCAGGCGTCCATCGAGAGCCCGGACCTCGCGGACGACCTCGTCAGCAAGGCGGACGCGCAGGTTCGCGCGCTCGCCGCGCAGATCGACGACGAGGAGGCGCTCCCCGAGGAGCTCCAGGACGTCGAGGCCCCCGCCGCCGAGGCGGAGCCGGAAGCGGAGAGCGAGGACGAACAGAGCGACGACCAAGAACCTGAATCCGAGGCAGACGCCGACGACTCCGACGACGACGAAGACGGAGGCGACGGCGCCGAAGGCCTCGGGGAGATGTTTGGCTAACAATGGAGTACGTTTACGCAGCACTCATCCTGAACGAATCTGGCGAAGAGATCAACGAAGACAACATCACCGGCGTCCTCGAGGCCGCCGGCGTCGACGTCGAGGAATCCCGCGTCAAGGCGCTCGTCGCGGCCCTCGAAGACGTCGACATCGAGGAAGCCGTCGCCGAGGCGGCTGCCGCTCCCGCTGCGCCCGCCGCGGGCGCCGCAGGCGGTGACGAGTCCGAGGAGTCCGAGGACGAGGCCGAGGAAGAAGCCGAGGCCGAGGAAGAAGCCGAGGAAGCCGGCGACGACGAGGACGAGGAGGCCAGCGGCGAAGGCCTCGGCGACCTCTTCGGCTAAACCGGTTCCACGACCACCCGTTTTCTTTCGCGCGTAACGCGGACAGCCAACGGCTCGTCGCGCACGTAACGCGTCCGTAGCTTGAAGTACCGGAGCGGGACCAACTCGGTGCGATGGACGTCGCCGGCGTGTGGATACTCGTCGCCCCGAGCGCGTCAGCGGCGGCGCTGGCCGCAATCAGCGCGGGCGTCCTGCTCGGGGCTCGTCCCGGGCTTGCACGTCAACTCGCTGTCCCTGCTGCTGGCGGCCGTCGCGTCCTCGATTCCGGGGCCGCCGCAGCTCGTCGGCGCCGCCATGCTCGCCGCCGGGGTGACACATTCGTTTCTGGACATCGTGCCGACGCTGGCGCTCGGCGTCCCCGACCCCGCGATGGCGGTGAGCGCGCTCCCGGGCCACCGGCTCGTGATGGGCGGCCGCGGCCGGGAGGCACTCCGCATCTCCGCGCTCGGCAGCGGCGTCGCCGTCGCCGTCGCGTTCGTCCTCGGGATTCCGGTGACGGCGGCCGCGACCGTCGTCGCGCTGCTCGTCTACGAGCACCTCCCGCTCGTGGTCGTCGCCCTCGTCGCTCTCCTCCTCGTCCGCGAGCCGACGCGACGCGCCCGCATCGGCGGCTGTCTGTCGGTCGCTGCGAGCGGCGGTCTGGGAGTCCGTCGCGCTCCCGATGCGGCCCGACGGCGTGATGCCCGTCGGCGACGTGCTCGCGCCGCTGTTCGCCGGCCTGTTCGGCGCGCCCGTGCTCCTCGAAGCCTACCGCGGCGTCGGCGTTCCCGAGCAGGACGACGCGGCGGTCGCCGACCGCCCGCGCGACGTCGCTGGACCGGGCTTCGCCGGGAGTCTCGCGGGCGCGGCGGTCGCGTACGTTCCGGGGATGTCCGGCGCCATCGCGGCCGTCTTCGCCGTCGAGGCGACGCGCGCGGACGGCGACCGCGCGTTCGTCGCCGCGCTCTCCGGCGTTAACACCGCAAATACGGTCTTCGCGCTGTACGCGCTGTTCGCTCTCGGCGACGCCCACACCGGCGTGCTCGTCACGTTCGAGCGCGCGGCGCTCCCGAAGCCGCTCCCGCTGTTGCTCGCGAGCGTCGCGCTCGCGGCCTGCGTGGGTGCGGTGCTCGTCCCCGTGCTCGGCGACCGCTACTTCCGAGTGGTCCGCCGGCTGAACCACCGCCGGCTCATCGCGGGCGTCTGCGCGCTGCTGGTCGTGCTCGCGTGGGTGTTCGCCGGCTGGCTCGGGGTCGCGCTCCTCGGGGCGGCGACGCTAATCGGCCTGATTCCGCCGTACTTCGGCGCGCGCCGCGTCCACCTGATGGCGGTGCTGCTCGTGCCGCTGGCGCTACCGTAGCTTCGGCGCGAACACGACGAGCGCCTCGGCGTCCTCGACGGCGCGCGGCGAGACGTCCTGCGCGCCGTCGAAACGCACGGCGTCCCCGGCGTCGAGGTCGTAGGTCTCGTCGCCGAGTCCGAGTTCGAGCGCGCCCGACAGCACGTAGATGACGACCATCGAGTCGGGGTGCTGGTGGGCGGGGACCGACTCGCCGGCGTCGAGGCCGAGCCGGACCGTCCGCGGGTCGCGCGTCTCGAAGACCTCGGCGTGGGGCGTCTCCGCGAGCGCGTCGACGTCTGTGACTTCGACGTCGTCGGCCGTAGGTTCGTTGGACACGCGTGTAGCTCGCGCTGGCGACTCCTTGAGAACTGGGCCGAACACGTTCGCAAAACGGACAGAGGGGAGAGCGGGACGTTACTCGGTTTCGACGGCCGCGCCGGGCGCGTCGCGCTTCACGCTCTCGATGGCGTCGTGGGCCTTGGTCCGCGAACTGTAGCCCTCGCCGCCGTCACCGATGATGTTGCCGTTGCGGTGGCGGAGCCGCCAGCGCCACTCACCGCCCGCGTCCTCGTACACCTCGAACGCCGCGAAACCGACGTCGAGCGCGTCAGCGTCCGGCGCGTACTCGCTGACGCGCTCGGTGGCGTCCTCGGCCTCGCCGCGGCGGGTGTAGCCCTCGCCGCTGTCTGCGACGACGTTGCCGTTCTCCGCGCGGAGCCGCCAGCGGTACTCGCCGGCGTCGTCCTCGTAGACGTCGAAGTCGGCGTCGCCGACGCGGTCCTGCAAGCGGTCGACGGCACGGCGGGCGTCGCGGCGACGGCTGTATCCTTCGCCGCCGTCAGCGAGGATGTTCCCGTTCTTGTGGACGAGCCGCCAGCGCCACTCGCCGGCGACGTCGCGGTAGATTTCGAACGACGTCGGGTCGAACGTGAGGTACTCCGCGGGCCCGGCGTTGTTCCGGACGCCGTCGATGGCGCGCTCGGCGTCGCGGCGGCGCGTGTAGCCCTCGCCGCTGTCCGCGAGGATATTCCCGTTGTCGTGGACGAGCCGCCAGCGGTACTCGCCGGCCTCGTCCTCGAAGACCTCGAAGGTCGCTTGGCTCTGCTCGGCCTCGTCGGGCAGCATCGGGAGGTCATCGAGGTCCGACTCGTCCTCGACGGCGGGGTCGTCGGCGTGAATCGACGCCGCGCCGAGCGCGTTCCGGCGCACGCTCTGCATCCCCTTCTGGGCGTTGTGCTTGGCCGTGTAGCCCTCGCCGCTGTCCGCGATGACGTTGCCGTTGCGGTGGCGGAGCCGCCAGCGGAACTCCCCGGCCTTGTCCTCGAACAGCTCGAACTGGGCCTGACTGGTGCGGATGGACTCGACTTCGCGTTCGAGTTCGTCGCGGGCGCGCTCGGCGGCTTCGAGTTCGCTTTCGACTTCCTCGACGCGGCGCTGGCTCTCCTCGCTTCGTTCTCGTGCGGCCGCGGCTTCCTCGGTCGTGCGCGTAGACGTGAGCAGCGGCACGAGGACGCCGCCGGCGCCGACGATTGCGATGCCGACGACGTACAGCGAGATGACGCCCTGGTGGCCGGTCGCGACCTGCCACTGACTGGGGAAGACGACGAGGAACCACGCGATGGCGGCCGCGCACAGCAGGACGCCGAGGTAGACGGCTATCGTGGCGGCTCGTCGGAGCGGGAGTCGGATGACGGGCCCGGCGATGAGCAGCGCGAACCCGGCCGCGCCGAGCGCGACGCTGTACTCCCGTAGCGAGCCGGCGGACTCGCTGGGCAGGAACAACAGGATGCCGACGATGCCCAACACGAGCCCGGCGACGAACACGAGGTAGCCGTACACCTCGTCGGCGGTCTGGGCTCGCCCGATCTGTCGCTCGTAGAAGCCCGTTACGCCGTCACCGCTGTCTGTGGCTGACATGTACGACAGCACACAGACGAACTATAAAAATGTCCTTGCTAGTTAAAACCATACAGGAGAGAACCGCGCGCCTTCGCAGTCACTCTCGTGGGACTGCGACGTTCCGTACCGGCTCGCCGCACTCCGGGCAGTCGACGAGGTGCGAGTCGCTCTCGAAGCGGCTCAGGCAGCCGGTGCACTCGTAGCGGCTGGTCGCGGGGGGCGTGTACGAATCAGATCGAACCATGTGTATCGGTAACACCCCTATCACTTGTAAGAGTGACCATAATACTGGTTTAGGGAGACTATATTGCTAGTACGTCGCTGCAGACGAGAGAAAAAGAAACGGATAGGCAATTATCTTCTTTAGAAATTCCACTCGGTACATCTGTCAGCGAACACTGGCGGCATAGCTGAACGCACGTCACACTTCGACCGCGCGAGCGGGAAAACGAGGGAGAGTGGCAGCTAGTGGTCGAGGCCGTCGAGCAGCGCGTCGACGCGCTCCTGTTCGCCGTCGAGGTCCTGCGGGTAGATGGCGACCGCGACGACGTAATCACCGTCGTGTTTGACCTTCGTGACGTGGACGTAGACGTCGATGGACTGGCCGCTGATGTCGGCGGTCCCCTCGAACTTCGTGACCGTCGTGGACTTGTTCAGCACCGTCGCCTCGCGGGTGCTCGCGGTCTGCCCGACGGAGAGGCCGTCGTACTGCTGTTGGGCGAGCTGCGCGAGGTCGCGCTCGGAGTAGTCGTCGATGGGGTTGAACGACTGGCCGACGACGCTCACTTCGGGGCTGGCGAACGCGCCGAAGACGGCGGCGCGCTGCTCGCCGAGAACGGGCACGCTCACGGTGCGCTCGTACATCGCCACCCAGTTGGTGACGGTGACGTTCCGGGACTGGCCGCCCGCGGAGAACTCGCGAGTGATTTCGGACTCGTTCACGCTGACTTCCTCGTAGCCCGTCTCCTGGAGGGCGTCCTCGGAGACGGTGGCCTGTGACGCGGAGAACGACAGGCCATCCCCGCCGAGGATGCCGAGACAGCCGCTGGTCGCGATAAGTGCGGCCAGCGCTACGGCGACCGCGGTTCGTCGATGCATGGCGGACAGAACCCGGTCGGTGGGAATAAGCTTGATGGCTCTCGTGTCAGGAACGCAACGCCACGTTAGCGGCGTGTCAGAGCCGGTACGTCGCTCCCTCGTCGGTGTCCTCGACGGTGACGCCGAGGGATTCGAGGCGGTCGCGGAGTTCGTCGGCGCGCTCGTAGTCGCCCTCGTCGCGGGCGTCCTCTCGGATGTCCAAGACGAGTTCGACGAGGTCGCCGGCGAGCTCGACCTCGCCGCCGTCGACGGTCTCGAACTGGAAGCCGAGCACGTCGCCGCCCAGTTCCTCGAACGTCTCGACGGCGTCTACGAGCGCGCGGTAGTCGTAGCGCTCGGTGTCGTCGGCGTAGCGGTGGACAGCCGAGGCGAGTTCCAGCAGCGCGCTCACTGCCGCCCGCGTGTTGAAGTCGTCGTTCATCGCTGCCGCGAACGCCTCGCGGGCTTCCGCGACTGCGCCCCGGAGCTCCTCGGACTCGACTTTCGCGTACGCGTCCGGGCTGTCGGCGGCGTCGCTGGCGCGCTCGTACGCCCGCTGGAGGCGCTCCCAGCGCTGCTGGGCCTCCTGGATGGTCTCCTCAGAGTACGTCTGTCGTTGCGTGTACGACGTCGAGACGAGGAACATCCGGACGACGTTCGGCCCGAACTCCTCGATTGCGTTCTTCGTCGTGAAGAAGTTCCCCAGACTCGAACTCATCTTCTCGCCCTCCGTTTCCAGCAGGCGGACGTGCAGCCAGTACTTCGTGAACGGCTCGCCCGCTGCGGCCTCGCTCTGCGCGACCTCGTTCTCGTGGTGGGGAAAGACGAGGTCCTGCCCGCCGACGTGGACGTCGATGTGGTCGTCGAGGTGGGCCGTGCTCATCGCCGAGCACTCGATGTGCCAGCCCGGGCGGCCCTCGCTCCACGGCGACTCCCACGTCTGTCCCGTCGGCTCCTCTAGCGGCGGGAGGTCGTCGCTGCGGTGCTCGTTGGCGTCCTCGGGGGCGACAGCGCCCGCCTTCCAGAGCGCGAAGTCCGCGGGGTTGCGCTTCTCGGACTGCTCGGACTCCGGTCCCTGAGCTTCCATCTCCTCGACCTGCTGGCCCGAGAGCTTCCCGTAGTCCTCAAAGGACGTCACGTCGAAGTAGACCGACCCGTTGGCCTCGTAGGCGTGGCCCTCCTCGATGAGCGTCTCCACGAGGTCGATAATTTCGGGGACGTGCTCGGAGACCCGCGGGTACACCGCCGCGCGCTGGAGGTTGAGGTCGCGCATGTCCTCGATGACGGAGTCGATGTAGTGGCGCGCGACCGCCTGCTCGGTGTCGCCGAGGTCGTCCTCGCCGGTGCGCGCGACGATTTTCTCGTTGACGTCCGTGAAGTTCTGGACGTGGCGGACGTCGTAGCCGACGTGGGCGAGCCACCGCGCCATCACGTCCGACTGCACCCAGAGGCGAGCGTGCCCGAGGTGGGAGTTGTCGGAGACCGTGAGCCCACACGTGTAGACGAGGACTTCCTCGGGGTCGTGTGGCTCGAAGACCTCTCGCTCGCCGGAGAGGGTGTTCGACACGTAGAGAGTCATGTGCCGGGAAGTACGCGCGCCAGCGTTTCAAAGCGTCGGAACCGACGGCGACTGTCGCAGTCAGGCGGGCACCTCGTCGAGTGCGTCCTCGACGACGCGGACGGCGTCCGCGCCGTCCCGCCGCTCGACGACCACCGCGAGCGCGTCCTCCGCGACGCCCGCGGCGACCGGCTCGACGCCTGCGGCGTGGAGGCGTTCCAACGCCGCCGCCAGCGCCCGCGTGTCCACGTCGCCGCTCGCGAGCAGCGCGGTCAAGTTCCCCTCGCCGGGTTCGAACCCAGAGCCCGCGACGACCAGCAGGCCGTCGTCGCTGCGGCCGAGCCCGGACCGCATCGAGACGCTCGCGTCCCGCGACGCGGCGTCGAACGCCGGGAGGTCCTCGCTATACCGCCGAATCGCCGCCGCGACCGCGTCCTCGTCGCCGTCGACGTCGAGGAAGCGCGCGGCCGCCGCGTGGTTCACCACGCCCGCGCGCAGCGCCCGCCGCAGGAACGGGTGGTCGTCGACCGCCTCGCGCGTCGCCGCCGCCTGAGTCATGCCCCGACTTCGACGCTGCGGGGGCATAAGTCTCAACGCCTGCGAGCACTCCACCATTTTAAACCACCGTGGCGAGTACGACGCGCCGTGAGCGAGGACAGCGACCCGACGTCGGTGCTCTCGTTACTCGACGACGAGCACGCCCGCGCCATCCTCGCAGCGGCGAGTACGGAACCCATGTCCGCGAGCCAACTGAGCGAGGCCTGTGACGCGTCGACCGCGACAGTGTATCGGCGAATCGACGACCTGACCGACCACGACCTGCTCGAAGAATCTATCAACGTCCGGTCGGACGGCAACCACCACCGGGTCTACCGGGCGACGTTCCGCCGGTTCGCGCTCGAACTCGAGGACGGCGAGTTCACCACCGAGGTCGAGTGCGAGTCCGAGGACGTCGCCGACCGCTTCACGAGAATGTGGGAGGGACTGTAATGAACGCACTCTACGTCGTCAACGTCGCCGCGTCGTTCGCCGCGACCGCCGTCGGCCTGTTCATCGGCTACCACGCCTACCGGGGGTTCCGGCGCCACCAGAGCACGGCGATGCAGTACCTCTCGGCGGGCCTCGTCCTGTTGACCGCCGTGACGTACACCGCGACGTTCGTCGGCTCCGCGATGCTCCGGTACGGTGTCCTCGACGCGAGCCTCGAAGCGCCGTTCAGGCTGGTCGTCCGGATGCTCCAGCTGGCGGGCTTGCTGTGTATCGCGTACTCGCTGTACCGGCGCCCGTCGTAGCTACTCGCAGCCCGCGGAGTCGGCGACCGCCAGCAGCGTCTCCTTGTCGAGGTCGGTCGCGACGACGGCGTAGTGGGTGTCTCCGCAGGACCACGAGACGAACGCCGCTCGCGGCGTCGTGACGTACTGCCCGGTCCGCCCCGCGACGGTGACGTTCTCCCCGGACGCGAACCCGCGTGCGTCCGGCCCGGCGGTCGTCTTGGTGACGGTGAGTTGCTCGCCGTCCGCCGTGACGTACTGGAGACTGGCCTGCGTCACGTTCCCGCCGACGTAGCGCGCCTCCTCGAACTCGTATCCCGCGGGCGCCTCGGGCTCGGGGACGGTGAAGTTGACGCGCTCCGCGAGCGCGTTGGCGGAGTTGAACGACTGCGTGGAGGCGTTCGTCTCCGTCACGGTCGCGTTCTCGGGGACGTCGAAGTCGAAGGCGCCGCTGGGGAGGTCGGGGTCGAACGTGACGTTCTCCAGGCGGGTCCGCGTCTCGATAGTCCGGTTCCCGTAGTCGAAGCGGTGGCTGGTCTGCAGGGGGTAGTAGTACTGGCTGTCCAGCCACAGCGTCTGGTCGATTGTCAGCGTCGCTTCCGAGACCGCGGTTAGCTCGAAGCCGTGGGCGGTCCGGCCGTCCACCGTTCGCGTCCCGAGGTACTCCACCTCGAAGCCCTCGATGGCGTCCTCGGGAATCGACGGCCCGCTCCCGGTCGTCGGGACGACGGGGAGCGGCGAGACGCCGTCAGACGGCTCCGCCACGTCGCCGCCGTCGCGTGCCGCCGAGACCACGCGCTGGAGGTACGCCGACCAGTTCCCGCCGAATCCGGCGGTTCGCGGGGCGTGCGTCACCGTGTTCTCGTCGGCGTCGTACAGGACCATTCCGGACGCGTCGAGGACCGCCACGTCGCCGGCGCGTGACGCGGGCGAGAGGACGCGCTCGTAGCGTCTGTGCCGGTCGCCCGAGAGGTCAACGCGGACGAGCGAGCGCGTCACGTTGGTCGCGTTCCCGGAGTCGACGGTGGTCACGCGCGTCGCTTCGAGGGCGTCGAGGGAGTCGTACCGCTGGGCGACGTCGACGCTCGGCGGCGACTCCGCGTCGTCCGCGAGGACGCCGAGGCCGATGCAGCCGCTCGTGGCGAGGAGGACAGTGACGACGACCGCCAGCGACGCCTGTCGCCCCATGGATACGACGTGATTCTCCTGCTACACGATAAAAGGGGCGAATTTGTCCGCTACTGTGCGTCTGGGCCGCCGCTTGCGAAGCCACTAAGGAGGGATATTCCCTACGTTCGGGCATGCAAGCGCTGGTCATCGTCGGTCACGGTTCGCACCTCAATCCGGGTTCGTCGGACCCGGCGTTCTCGCACGCGGACACCATCCGCGCGACGGGCGCCTTCGACGAGGTCCGGGAGGCGTTCTGGAAGGAGGAACCGTCGTTCCGGGAAGTGCTGCGGACGCTGGAATCCGAGGAGGTATTCGTCGTCCCGCTGTTCATCTCCGAGGGCTACTTCACCGAGCAGGTCATCCCCCGCGAACTCCGCCTCTCAGCCTGGGACCCCGAGGACTGGGACTCGGACGGCACGGACGCCGACCACGTCACCGTGCAGGCCGAGGACGTCGACAAGACCGTCCACTACTGCGGCCCCGTGGGCACCCACGACTCGATGAGCGACGTCATCGTCGAGCGCGCGAAGACCATCACCGACGACCCCGACGTCGGCGAGGGCTTCGGGCTCGCGGTCGTCGGGCACGGCACCGAGCGCAACGAGAACTCCGCGAAGGCCATCCACTACCACGCCGACCGCATCCGCGACACCAACCGCTTCGAGGAGGTGAAGGCGGTCTTCATGGACGAGGACCCCGAGGTGGACGACGTCACCGACTTCTTCGAGGCCGAGGATATCGTCGTCGTCCCGCTGTTCGTCGCCGACGGCTTCCACACGCAGGAGGACATCCCCGAGGACATGGGGCTGACCGACGACTACCGGAAGGGCTACGACGTGCCCAGCGAGGTCGACGGTCACCGCATCTGGTACTCGGGCGCCGTCGGCACCGAGCCGCTGGTCGCGGACGTCATCCTCGAGCGCGCCGACGACGCGGGCGCCGACCTCGCGGACGCAATCGAGCGCGTCCGCCAGCGAACCGAGAACGACGGCGCCGCGAGCGCGGGAGACTGAACCGATGAGCGCAGCCGACACGCTCGACGACGTCGAAGCGGCGCTCGTCGAGCACGCCGACGACGGCATCGACTTCGACGGCCTCGTTGTCGAGCCCGCGGACGGCGGCTACCGCTGGGAGACGCCCGACGAGCAGGTGACGGCCGGCGAGGACGCCCTTCGGGAGCGCGCCGACGACCCCTACGCCACGAACTGGTACTACTGGGAGCACGTCGTCGAGGGCCGCGACACGCCCCGGCGCGCGTTCCTGCGGTGGCTGGAGGGCGCAGACGACCTCTCCGTCCCCGAGCGCTACGACGAACTCCGCGGCGGCCACACGCGCTCGTGGGGCGAACTCGCCATCACCACAGTCCTCAGCGAGGGCGGCAGCCGGCGATACGAGGTCCGCCACGAGGACGACGTCGGCGACGATGTCGATGCCTACACGGACCCGCTGGAGGCCCGCCACCTCGTCAAGCACGACGACGAGGGGCGCTACCGACCGCTCTCGACGGCGCCGTCGCTGCCCCACGGCTGGGCGTTCGTCGACCTCGACGGCTCGGACCTCGTGCAGACCGTCGACTACGTCTACCCGGCGACGGTGTCGAACTGGCACCGCGAGCGCGAGGGCGACCTCGACGTCGACCACTGGGACGAGGTCGCCGACCGGCAGTCCGGCATCTACGAAATCGTCGAACAGCTCGACGACGAGGCGCTGGAGTGGGCCACCGAAGCCTGCTGCGTGGACTCGCAGTGCCTGAAGCGCCGCGAGTGGGATGCCAGCGACGAGGAGGAACTGGACGTGCCGCGCGGCGACGGCGAGTTCCCGTGTCGGGAGCCGTGCTCGCTGTTCATCGCCGCCGCGCGGAAGTTCACGACGCTCGAACGCGAGGAGTCCCGGGAGTACACCTTCGAGCTGACCCCCGCGGAGAAAGAACAGGTCGAGGACATCATCGACGCCGTCGCGGACGGCCGCACGGACGAGATTCGGGAGGCGGACGTCTACGAGGGCGCGAACCGCTACCGCGCCCGGTTCCTGCGCGCGAAGCGCATGGACGAACACGGGCTCTCGGGGACTCCCACGTACCCCGAGGACCACGAGTAGCGCCCGCGACCCGATTCCCCCGTTCTCAGTCTTCTCCGAGTTCCGCCACCAGCGTGTACGTGGTGTTCTCGCTCTCGCCGGTGAGTTTCGCGGCGACGAACGCGTACTCCCCCCGGGCGGACTCGTCGCGGAGCGTAAACGACGACGCGTTTGCGTCGGCGCTCGACTCGTCGAGGTCAGCCGGCGTTTCGCGGGACGAATCCGCGGCAGAGACGGTGAACGTCGCGTTCGCGGGCAACGTCGCCCCGCCGGTGTTCCGGAGTTCGAGCGCGCGCCCGTCCTCGACTACCGACGCCGAGAGATGAGAGAGGTCCCCGACCCACGACGGCGGCATCGTCCACTCCGCGTCCGTGTCGAGCGAGAGCGAGACGTTCCGGTACTCCCGCCCGTCGCCCACCTCTCGGCTGAACGACGACTCCGCCTCGTAGACGACGCCCTCGGACGTGACGAGGACGCGACTCTCGTAGGCGGGGGCGGTGTCCTCGTTCGAGGCAGCCGATTCGGCGGTGAGTTCGACGAGCGTCCGGCCGTCCCGCTCGACGGTACCGTCGACGCTGTAGTTCCCGAAGACGAACAGGGACACGAGGTCGTTCTCCACGGCGTACGGTCCGTCGGTCAGCCACGGGTCGACGGCGCTCGCGTTCTGTTCGACGAAGAACGACGTCCCGTCGTCGCTCTCGTGACGGAGGAAGCCGTGGGACACCAGAAAATCGCGGTCGCTCAGCTGATATGATTCGGTCAGGGTGTGGCTGCCGTTCCGCGCGCGCTCGACCCGCGAGCGAAGGTTCGGGTGGTCTCTTTGTCCGGGTAGTCGCGCTCGTCGGTGAACACCAGCGACTGGTTGGCGGTCGCTTCGAGGTGCGCGTTCATGAGCGCGTCGGCGTCCGTGAGCGTGCCGTTGTCGGCGACGCCCGGCGGGTACTGCACGACGCCGTCGTTCGGTGACGTGTCTGTGGGACTGGCCGTGGTGCTGGGATTCGTCACGCCACTGCACCCGGCGGTGACGAGGAGGAGGGCGACGCAGGCGGTGGCCGCTAGTTTTCGCGGAGACCGCATACGTGACCGACTCGCCGCCGGCTGGCAAAAGCATACTGGGAGCAGACGTAGGTGCTCACACGTCGCGTCCCGGGGACCGCGGAGCGACGACGGCTACGCCCGTAACATGTAGCCAGCGACCCCGACGCCGCCGAGGAGCGCGAGCACGCCGACCAGCATCGCGATCGAGTCAGAAATCGAGACGGTCAGCGCGGCGGCGACCACGACGACGGCGGCCGCCGCGGCGGTCGGGAGCGCGACGTCCGCGAGCGCGACCGACTCCCCGTCGTCGTCGGGCCCGGACTTCTCGGCGAGGGAGTCGTCGACGGCGACGTCCGGGCCGCCGTCCTTGCGCTCGGCGGTGACGGTGACGTTCACGCGCGCCTGCTCGGCGCCGTAGCCCGTCGAGAGTTCGACGTAGCCCTTCGTCGGCGGGTGGTCGGACGGAATCGCGACTTCGACGCCGCGCGTCTGCCCTTCGTCGACGTACACTTGCGTCGCCGCGGGCTCCGAGACCGCCGCGAGCGCGTCGTCGAGGCGCAGGTGGACGTGGATGGGGCCGCCGTGGTTCTCGAAGACGAGGACGAACGACCGGTCCGTCTCCAGCGATGCTGCTTCCGGCTGGAGGTCGCGTGGGTTGTCGCGGTTGAGGTGGACGGACAGCCGTTCGGGCACGACAGATGGATTGTCGCGGGGGAAGAAAAAGCTTCGCGAGCGTTATGCCGGAGCTTCTTCGCGCATGTCCGGCGGCAGGAGGTTCGGGATGCCGTCCTCGATGGGGTACGTCTCCCCGCACTCCGTGCAGGTCAGCGTCCCGGAGAGAATCTCGTCGCCCTCGCGCTCCTCGATGTCGAGGTCGAGGTCGTGTTTGTCCAGCGGGCAGCAGGTGATGTCCACGAGGTCTTCTTTCATGGCTGGACCGACGGGGGCGCGGACAAAAAGCGTGCGGGTTGGCGGGCGCTTACTGCTCGAAGGGGTTCTGCTGGACGACGGTCTCCTCGCGGCCGGGACCGACGCCGAGCGCGTAGGCGGCGGTGTCGAGTTCGTCCTCGACGTACTCGACGTACTCGCGGGCTTCGGCGGGGAGCGCGTCGTAGCCTTCGGCGGCGACTTCCGCGGGGTCGAACTCCGGCCAACCGTCGAACGTCTCGAAGACGGGCTCGCAGTCGCCCCAGCGCTCGGTCGTCGCGGGCATCGAGTAGATGGTCTCGCCGTCTAGCTCGTAAGCGTGACCGACCTTCACTTCGTCGAGGCCAGCGAGCACGTCGAGGTGGTTGATGGCGAGGCCGGTGAAGCCGTTGGCGCGCGCGGCGTGGCGCAGCATCGGGAGGTCGAGCCAGCCGACGCGGCGCGGCCGCCCGGTGACGGTGCCGTACTCGCCACCCTCCTCGCGGATGTACTCCGCGAGGTCCTCGTCGTCGCCCGTGAGTTCGGTCGGGAGCGGGCCGGTGCCGACGCGGGAGAGGTACGCCTTCACGACGCCGACGACCTCGCCCTGCCCGACTGTCGTGGGGCCGAGACCGGTGCCGGTGGCGGCGTAGCCCGCGGTCGGGTTCGAGGACGTGACGTAGGGGTAGACGCCGTGGTCGATGTCGAGGCTGGTGCCCTGCGCGCCCTCCAGCATCACGCTGTCGCCGTCGCTGATGCGGTCGGCGAGGTAGTCGCCGGCGTTGACGTCCATGCCCTCCTCGGCGATCCGCTCGCCGAACGCGCGGTACTGCTCAAACAGCGCGTCGACGTCGAACTCCTCGCCGGCGTCGCCGCCGTAGACGTCCTCGTAGAGCGCGCGCTTCTGTGGGACGGCGTACTCCAGTCGCTCGCGGAGCACGTCGGGGTCCAGCAGGTCGCCGATGCGGACGCCGCGGCGGCCGGCCTTGTCCTCGTACGTGGGGCCGATGCCGCGGCCCGTCGTGCCGGCGTCGAGGTCGGAGTCGGACTTGACTTCCTCCTCGATGCCGTCGAGGACGCGGTGGTACGGGAGGATGACGTGGGCGCGGCGGGCGACCCGGACGTCAGGGTCGAGGCCGCGCTCGCGGAGCGCGTCGATCTCCTCGAACAGCGTCTCGGGGTTGACGACGCAGCCGTTCCCGAGGACGCCGGTCTTCCCGCGGACGGCCCCCGAGGGGACCAAGGAGAGCTTGTACTCGTCGCCGCCGACGACGACGGTGTGGCCGGCGTTGTCTCCGCCCTGGTACCGGACGACGACGTCAGCCGCGTCGCCGAACAAGTCGACGACGCCGCCTTTGCCTTCGTCGCCGAGTTGCGACCCGACGATGGTGACGGTCATACCCGTGGCTTCCACCAGCGTCGTCAAACCGGTTACGGTCTCGCCGCCCGATGTGTGCACGAGCGCGCATACTAGAACGAACTAATTGCGGGAATGTTGGACGTACGACCATTGTCGGGGCGCTAACAGTGCCGGACGCAAGCGTTAACTGTTGTCAATCGCAAACAAATACTGTCGCTTTCTCGCCCGCGCCCTACGACAACCTTTAAACCCCCGCCAAGACAAGTTAACAAATGCCATGATAGACCGGCTTGAGAAGGAAGTCGATATGCTGGAGCGCCATCTGCAGGTCCTCCGCATGGTCATCGAGAACGAACCCATCGGTATCGTGAAGATGTCCAACGAGACCGGCTACCCCCACCACAAGGTCCGGTACTCGCTGCGCGTCCTCGAGGAGGAGAACCTCATCGAGCCGTCCTCGCAGGGAGCGATCACGACCGAACGCACCAGCGAGTTCGTCGACGATCTCGACGGCAAAGTCGACGACCTCGTCGACAAGATGGAAGCGATGAAAATCGACGCCGCCGCCGAAGCCGAGTAACTCGTCCCGTCTACAGCTCTGGGACGGTCAAGTGGAACGCGTCGTTGCGGTCCTCGATTAGACAGAGGTGGTAGCCGGATTTCCGCCCCAGCTTCACGAAGCTCTTCTTGTCGTTGCGGCTGAGGAAGCCGCCGCCGCCCGTCTCCTCGCTCGCCGTCTCGAGTGCGGCGGGCTCGAAGAACGACGCGGTGACGTACATCGCCGCGCTGAGTCCGTCGGCGCCCTCGCGGACCGCGGTCGCGTCTTCGACGAGCGCGCCCATCTCCTCGCCAGTGACGGGCTCGCGCTCGGCGTTCAGCTCCGCGACGACCAGCGGGTCGCCCATCCGGTCGCGCAGCACCACGTCGAACGTCCGCGAGGTCGCGCCGTCCTCGGTATCGACGGCGACCGTGCCGTCCAGTTCCGCGCGGTCGACCTCGGGCAGCGCCTCGTAGATGTCCGCGAGCCCGTCCGTGTGGCCGGCGTCTCGAATCTCGAAGGGAAGCTCCCGGATCGCCCACGAGACGAACCGGTAGGCCGCCGACGCTTCGAGGAACGACTCGTAGTCCTCGCCGTCGACGGTCGCCTCCGCCGCCTCGAACTGCGTGTGGTGGTCGATGCGGAGGTTCTGGTTCACGGCGTCGAGGTCGGTGTCGGGGCCGAGGTCGTCCAGCGTCGGCTTGCCCTTCGAGTCGTACCGCACGAAGAGGTTCGTGTCCGACAGCGCCGCCGCGGGCGCGAGGTCGGTCGCCGACGCTGCTTCTTCGCCGCCGGCTGCGGCGGCCTCCTCCAGTCGGGCTTCGAGGTCGTCAGCGCGCGCCTGCAAGTCGTCGCGCTCGGCCTCCAGCGTCTCCACGCGCTCGCGGAGCTCCGAGCGCTCGGATTCGAGGCTGTCGATGCGCTCGGCGGCCTCCTCGAGTTTCGCGTCGCGCTGCTTGACCGCGCGCTTGAGCTTCTCGACCGTCGAACGCTTCCCGCCCGTGCTCTTCGAGGCGCCGCTCGACGCGGACTTCGCAGACGACTGCGACTGCTTGGCGCGCTCCGCGCTCGCGCTCTCCGCGGACTTCGAACGCGTCGCGCCGCCGTCGGTGGACTCGCTCTTCTCGGGGTCGATAGTGGGCACCGAGCGGGCGTTGCGCCACGCCTCCTCCTGGTCGAAGACGCCCTGCTCGCTGCCGGCGCGCGCAGCCGCGACCTCGGCGTCGGTCGGCTCGTCGCCGCCCGCGTCCGGCTCCGCCGACCGCACTCGTGCCTGCTCCTCGGACGCCGCGCTGGCGTCCTCGGACGTTCCCGTCGGCTCCGGCTCAGTCTCGTCCGCGCGCGCCGCTGGCGTCGCACCGGCGTCGTCGCCGTCGTCGGCTGGCGGTGACTCGGTACTCCGAGCCGCGGTCGGGTCTGCCGCGGACTCGCCGACAGTCTCGCTTTCCGCGTCACTCGACTGGGTTCGGGGTCGCTCGTCGTCGGTCGCCGACTCCTCCGGTTCCGGCTCCGAGTCGTCGCCGCTCGGCGCGCCGCCCGCCGCGCCGGCCGGCTCGCCCTCCGGCTCGGGGAGTTCGGTGACGTTCACGGGGGACTCCTTGACCTCGTAGACGCCGACCTCGTCGTCCGCGAGGTCGAAGGCCTCGTCCCCGGTGACGAGCTCTTCGCTGGCGCCGACGAACGCCGCGCTCATCGACCGGCCGCCGTAGTAGACGACGTAGTAGTCCCCGGAGAGGACGTTCTCGGAGAGCTCGATGTAGCCCGTGAAGTTCGCGTTCTTCAGGGTGTCGGCGGCCTCCGACAGCGGCGTGTCGTTCGTGTAGTACTTCGCCTGCGTCTCGCCGCCGCGCTCCTGCATCGAGAACAGCAGCGCGACGCTGGGGTGTGGGGCCTCGTACACCGTCCCGGAGGCGTCCCCGAAGTCCTCAACGTCGCCCTCGAAGACGCCGATGACGCGGCCGTTCAACATGAACAACCACGTGTCGTCGGCGACGACCGCTCCCGAGAACTCCCGGTCCGCGAGCTCGTGTAGCTCGCGGAACCCACCCGAGAACGGCCGGGAGTCCCAGGACTCCACCCGCTCGACCGTGTGTGCCTGCATACCCACTGGAAGGCAAGGAGCGCGTATAAGACTTTCCGGGCGGACGAGCGGCCTGCACGCGTCTGACGGCGACGACTCCGCGAGAACAGCAGTTACAGTTTGCTCGACGCGTCGTCGGCCAGCTCCTGCATCCGCTTGCTGAGTCGGCCGGCGTTCGAGAACTCGTCCTCGCTCATCGCCGCGGCGAGCGCGTTCCCGAGCAGGAAGACGGCGTGCTTGTGCTCGCTCTTGGACTTGTGGACGTGGGAGGGCTCGACTTCTAGCTCCTCGTACGCCCGGAAGGTGTCGTCGTCGACGTTGTCGAACTCGAGGAACTGGTCTTTGATCTGCACCATCTGTTCGTGGAGGTCGAGGAGCTCGTCCTTGTGCATGCTTGGTTACAGTAGGAAATTCGGGCGTTTAAGCGTTGTCTGCGATACCGTACCACGCCGCTCGCGGCGACGGTGGAGAGCGGGCGCGCCGGCCGCCCGCGGTCCGTTCAGAAGACGTACTCGTCCTCGTGGCCCATCATGCCGCCCTCGCTCTCGAGGCCGGCGCCCTCCTCTTCTTCGGAGGGGCCGCTGGTCTTGTACGCGCGGATGCCCGACGACAGCAGCTGCTCGACGGCCTCCTCGCGGCTGACGAACTCCCCCTGTTCGACGAGCTGTGCAATCTGCATCTCTATCTGGTCCGGGATGTTGACTTCGATCTGGGGCATCGTTCTGGGCGGGGCTTCGCCGCCACCGTTCTTAAGCCTGACGGGGGGCGGATTCGGGAGGGTTTTCCGGGCTGAGCCCGCGACGCCTTCGATTCTCGAAACCGGCGACGCGACCCCGAGTCGGTAGGAATACGTGGGCGCGGCCCCTACTGCGGTCCATGAGTGTCATGGACGTCACGGACCTCTACGAGGAGTTCGGCGACGACCGGCTGCCGCCCGGCCAGCGCGAGACGTCGAAGTTCCCCGTGCTGTCGAAGGGCGGGACGCCGAAGTGGGACCGCGACGACTGGACGTTCACTGTCTCGGGCGCCGTCGACGACGAGCTATCCTTCTCCTACGAGGAGTTCCGGGACTTGGAGAGCGTCACGCAGCGACAGGACTTCCACTGCGTCACCGGCTGGTCGAAGCTCGACTGCGAGTTCACGGGCGTCACGTTCCCGCACCTCACGGAGCTGGCGGGCGTCCACGACGACGTGACGACGGTGATGTTCCACGCGCTGGACGGCTACACGACGAACCTCCCACTGGAGGATTGCATGCGCGAGGAGGTCCTGTTCACGTGGGAGTTCGACGGCGACGACCTCCCCCGCGAGCACGGCGGCCCGCTACGCGTCGTCACCCCGCACAAGTACGCGTACAAGGGCGCGAAGTGGGTCGACGGCGTGGAGTTCCTCACCGAGCCCGAGCGCGGCTACTGGGAGAAGCGCGGCTACTCGAACACCGCCGACCCGTGGGCGGAAGACCGGTACAGCTAGCGGCCGTCGGCGCCGAAGGAACAGGCTATTAGTCGCAGCGTCCTGAACCTCCGACAATGAGTTCTCTGTCCGGCGAAGCGGCCGCCCGCGGGGCGGTCGTGAGCAGGAGCTGCCGGGTAGCCGACGTCTCCTATCGGGCGTTTCTGGCGGCCCGGGACGCGCCCCGCATCCACTGGGCGGACCCGGACGGCCTCGAACTGTCCGGGGTCGGCGACGCGGCGACGGTGACGGCCTCGGGCGCCGACCGCTTCGAGGCGGTCCGCGAGTGGGCGACGGCGCTGTTCGACGACACGGACCACGACGGCCCCGAGGTCGCACGACCCCGACTACTCGGCGGGTTCGCGTTCCGCGACGACCATGCCCCCGAAGGGACGTGGTCGGGGTTCCCGGCCGCGCAGTTCGTGCTGCCGGCAGTCCAGTTGGCGAGCGCGGGCGACGAGACGTGGCTGACGGTCACGCGAGCAGGCGAGGACGTCGACCCAAAGGCCGTCGAGGCCACGCTCGCCGACGCCCGTGAGGAAATCGAGGCGCTGCCGGCGATGCAGCCCAGCGGCCCGCGGCCGGGCGTCGAATCGACGACGACCACCAGCGACGAGGCCGCGTGGCGCGAGCAGGTCGAGCGCGCCGTCGAGCGCATCGAGGCCGGCGACCTGCGGAAGGTCGTGCTTGCGACCGCGCTGCGCGCGGACCTCGCGGACGACCTCGACCCCCGCGACCTGCTGGAGCGTCTCCGGCAGTCGTACCCGTCGTGTTTCCGGTTCCTCGTGGAGCCGACCGGCGACGCCGCGTTCCTCGGCGCGACCCCCGAGCGCCTCGTGACGCTCGATGACGACAGCGTGCAGACGGTCGCGCTCGCCGGGTCGGTCGGGCGCGGCGACACGCCCGAGGAGGACGCCGAACTCGCGGCGCAGCTCCGCGACAGCGAGAAGATTCGCCACGAGCAGCGGCTCGTCACCGACACCATCGCCGCCCAGCTCGGCGCGTTCGGCGACGTCTCGGTGGGCGAGCGCAGCGTCCGCAAGCTCTCGAACATCCAGCACCTGAACACGCCGATTACCACCGACGTGAGCAAGGACACGCACGTTCTCGATGTCGCCGAGGCCCTGCATCCGACACCGGCTGTCGGGGGGCTACCCCCGGACGCGGCCTTGGACGTGATTCGGGAGACCGAGACGTTCGACCGCGGCTGGTACGCGGCGCCGGTCGGCTGGTTCGACGGGGACGGCGACGGCACGTTCGCGGTCGGCCTGCGGTCGGCGGTCGCCCGCGACCGAACGGTGACGATGTTCGCGGGCAACGGCATCGTCGCGGACAGCGACCCCAACGAGGAGTGGGCCGAGGTCCAGCTGAAGTTCCAGCCGATTCTGGACGAACTCCGCCGATGAGCGCGCCGAACCGGAACACGCTGTGGGCGCGCGCCGTCGTCGAGGAGCTCGTCCGCGCGGGCGTGGACACCGCCTGCGTCTGTCCGGGGAGCCGCTCGACGCCGCTGACCGTCGCGCTCGCCGAACACGACGACGTCCGCGTGTTCTCGCACCTCGACGAGCGCTCGGCGGCGTTCTTCGCGCTCGGCCGCGCGAAGCGTACCGGGAAGCCGACGCCCGTCGTCTCCACCTCCGGCACCGCGACCGCGAACTTCCACCCCGCGGTGATGGAGGCCAATCAGGCGCGCGTCCCGCTGCTCGTCCTCACCGCTGACCGGCCACCGGAGCTCCGCGACTCCGGGGCGAACCAGACCGTCGACCAGACGAAACTCTACGGGGACGCCGTCCGCTACTTCCGCGAACTCCCCGAGCCCGAGGCCGACGCCCGAAAGCTCCGCTCGCTGCGGACCGCGGTCGGCCGCGCAATCGGGGAGACGACCGGCGCGAACCCCGGCCCCATCCACCTCAACGTCCCCTTCAAGAAGCCGCTGGAGCCCGTGGAGGTGCCGGGCGACGTACCTGACGACTTCGCAGACGACCACTCGCTCGCAGCCGAGGGCCGGGACGGTCCCTTCGTCTCCGTCCACCAGAACCCCGCGGCGCCCGACGACGCGACGCTGGACGCGCTCGCAGATGCCGTCGAATCGGCCGACCGCGGGCTCGTCGTCGCCGGGCCGGACGACGCCCACGGCCTGACAGCAGAGGCCGCCGCGGCGCTGGCGGACGCGACCGGCTTCCCGGTGTTCGCGGACCCGCTCTCGGGGATTCGGTTCGGCCAGCACGTCACCGACTCCCGCGTCGTCGGCGGCTACGACGGCTTCCTCGCCGCGGACGACGCCCCGCTCCCGGAGCCGGACGTCGTCGTGCGGTT
Organism: Halobacterium hubeiense; assembly: GCF_001488575.1. Lineage (NCBI taxonomy): Archaea > Methanobacteriati > Methanobacteriota > Halobacteria > Halobacteriales > Halobacteriaceae > Halobacterium > Halobacterium hubeiense. The sequence goes on along the minus strand of NZ_LN831302.1, from coordinate 1,188,617 downwards.
CGGCGCGTCGCCGACCTCGAAGCCCCTGCGGAACTACCTCCGGGACGGCGACGCCCGCCAGTTCCTCGTCGACCCCGCGGGCGGGTGGCGCGAGGCCACGTTCACGGCGTCGGATCTCGTGGTCGCGGACCCCACGGAGACGGCGCGCGCGCTCGCTGACCGCGTGGACCGGCCAGCGGGCGACTGGGCCGACCGCGTCGCGGAGCTGGAAGCCGACTACTGGGAGGGCGTGGACGCCTTCGACCGCGACGCGCTGCTGGAGGGCGACGTGGTCGCCGCGGCCGCCGACGACGCCCCCGACCCCGCGACCGTGATGGTGTCGAACAGCATGCCGGTCCGCGACCTCGACCGGTTCGCGCGGCCGCGTAGCGCCGAGTTGACCGTGCTCGGGAATCGCGGCGCGTCGGGCATCGACGGAATCACCTCCACGGGACTGGGCGCGGGGAGCGCGACCGACGACCCGCTGGTCGTGCTCACGGGCGACCTCGCGTACTACCACGACGGCAACGGCCTGCTCGCGCTCGACCGCTGTGACGTGGACGCGACTATCGTCGTCGTGAACAACGACGGCGGCGGCATCTTCCACATGCTCCCCATCGAGGAGTTCGACCCGCCGTTCACGAGCCAGTTCAAGACGCCCCACGGTCTGGACTTCGAGCCCACGGGCGACGTCTACGGCTTCGAGTTCGCGCGCGTGGAGACGCTGGACGGCTTCCGGGACGCCTACCGGGAGTCCGTCGAGAGCGAGGGCACGCAGGTCGTCGAAGTACGGACGGACAGCGAGGCCAGCCACCGCGAGCGCGAGCGCCTCGCGACCGCCGTCGGGCGATACCTCAACGACTAAGGGACTCGCCCCGGCACGTCGGTTCGATGCCCTCCACCACGACGCAGCTCGCGATTCTGGCCGCCCTCGCGGGCGTGCTGGGGCTGCTGTACGTCGGCGCTATCGCCAACGAAATCGTCGTCGGCCTCGCCGTCGCGCTCGGCTTCGCCGTCGTCGCCGTCCTCCTGTACGCGGGCGGCACGAACCGCGAGACTGTCGCCGCCGTGACGATGGGCGCGACCGTCGTCTACGGCGTGTTCACGCTCCAGTTCCCGACCGCAGTCGTCGCGGCCTGCGTCGTCTACCTCACGCTGTGGGTGACCGACGAGGACGGCCCCTTCGACGCGTCCCCGCCGTCGGTCATCCCCGAAGGCGTGGTCGACGACCCCGTCGAATCTGACCATCCCACCGAACCCAACGAGGCCGCCGAGTAGGGAACCTTTTTGCGCCGCCCGCGCCCGTTCTCGGGCATGGTCTCGGACATCTTCGACCCCGACCGCTGGGAGGAAGTCGCGGACTGCGACTTCGAGGACATCACCTACCACCGCGGCGTGGACGTCGACGCGGTCCGCATCGCGTTCGACCGCCCCGAGGTCCGGAACGCGTTCCGGCCGGGCACCGTGGACGAGCTCCACGAGGCGCTCGACCACGCGAAACGCCAGACTGACATCGGCTGTGTGCTCCTCACGGGGAACGGCCCGAGCCCGAAGGACGGCGGCTGGGCGTTCTGCTCGGGCGGCGACCAGTCCGTGCGGGGCGAGTCCGGCTACGAGTACCGCGGCGAGGACGAAGCCGCCACCGAGGAGGACGAGACGGTCCAGAAGGCGAAGGCGGGACGACTCCACATTCTGGAAGTCCAGCGCGCGATTCGGTTCATGCCCAAGCCCGTGGTCGCGGTCGTTCCCGGGTGGGCGGTCGGCGGCGGGCACTCCCTGCACGTCGTCTGCGACATGACCCTCGCCAGCGACGAGCACGCGAAGTTCCTCCAGACGGACCCCGACGTCGCGTCCTTCGACGCCGGGTTCGGGTCGGCGTACCTCGCCAAGCAGGTCGGCCAGAAGAAGGCCCGCGAGGTCTTCTTCCGCGGGAAGACGTACTCCGCGGAGGAAGCCGAGGACATGGGGATGGTCAACGAAGTCGTCCCCCACGAGGACTTAGAGGATGTCGCCCTGGAGTGGGCCGACGAGATGGCCTCGAAGTCCCCCACCGCGATGCGGATGCTGAAGTACGCGTTCAACATGGCTGACGACGGCCTCGTCGACCAGCAGGTGTTCGCCGGCGAAGCCACCCGCCTCGGCTACATGACCGAGGAAGCAGAAGAGGGACGCGAGGCGTTCATGGAGGGCCGCGACCCTGACTTTTCGGACTATCCCTGGTACTACTGACCGGCGCCGTCGGCGGCAAGGTCGGTAGTGCGGGACTGCTCGGCGGACGGGCTGACGAACGGTGACGCGGTGGCTTCCTCGGCCTGCTCTCGGGGAGAGCGTGACGCGGAACGTCGAGCCCTCCGGCCCGGTCTCAACGAGTTCGGCGGTCCCGCAGTAGTGTTCGACGAGTCGCGCGACCAGATACAGGCCGAGGCCGTGGTCGGCGGCGCGCCGCGACGGCCGCTCGAACAGCGTCTCGACATCCTGCTCGGGCACGCCGTGGCCGTCGTCCTCGACGTCGATGGTGACGGCGCCGTCGTCGACGCTCCCGCGGACCCAGACGTGTGGCGGGTCGCTGTCGTTGTGCTCGACGGCGTTCGCGAGCACGTTCCCGAACACGCGCGGCAGCAGCGCGTCCGCGTAGACGTGCGCTGACGCCGGCAGGTCAGTTTCGACGACCACGTCGCCGTCGAGGTCCGAGAGCTTCGCGGCTTCCTCGCGGACGACTTCGGCGACGTCGACGCGCTCGAAGTCGGTGCATTCTTTCGTCGCTTCGAGGAGCACGCGCACATCGTTGACGACCTCAGTCATCTCCTCGCTTTTCGCGCGTATCGCCCGGCTGTACTCCCGGCCGGACGACCCGGGGTCGTGTTCGTCCGCCAGGAGTTCGGCGTACCCCGAAATGACGTTCGTCGCGTTCAACACCTCGTGGCGCAGCAGGCTGTTGAGGTAGTCCAGGAGGTCCCGCTGGGTTTCGAGGTGTTCGGCGCGGACGGCGCTGCGTTCGGCATCCATCGCTCGCTGAATCGCCTGCGCCTCCGTCACGCCGATGGCGACCCCGACGCCAGCGCCGACGGCGCACGCCCACCGCAGCCACGCCACCGTCACCAGCAGCGACTCCGCGGGGAGCGCCGCTATCAGCGCGACGTTCACGACCAGCGAGGCCGCGACGCCGGCGACCGTCCACAGCCAGACGCGGCGGTGGCGCGCCGGCTCGACGGCGTCCCCCGAGAGCCAGTACCCGGCGTACGCGATGCCCGCGACGAACGGCACCATCGTCAACACCCCGACGGTGAACTCGTTGGCGAACGGCAGCACGGTCGCGTTCCCCAGTTCGCCGGTCCACAGCCCCACCACCACTTCCACGGCGACGAGGAGCGCGAGCGCGACGGCCAGCGCGTAGAACCGCCGCGGCACCGAACCTCCGGGACGGGACGGCAGCCCAGTCATCCTCTACGGTAACGCGCTCGTAAGCTCACGGTTCCGCGCGGCCCGTCCGTTCGGATGACGGCCACACTCGCCGGTAAACGCCGAGACGACGCCCTTTTGCGTGAAACCGCGCTCAGATTGGGCAAGATGTACGGAACAGTGCTACGGCGACCGAGCGACAGCGCTCGCCGTCGCGCACATGATAGCCGCGAAGCCGAACCCGCGACCGGCACAGCACACCGATGACCAGTCGGTTCTGGTACGTCCTCGGCCTCGACGGGGCGACGTGGCCCGAGCGCGCGCTGTTCGGCGTGACGATGACCGCGATGGTCGCGCTCGCGGCGTTCGGGTTCGCGCGCCCGAGCGCGCTCAGCACCGCGCTGAACGGCGCCTTCGATTGGGTGCTCACGTACTTCGGCTGGTGGTTCATCCTGCTCGGGTTCGTGTTGCTGTTGCTCGTGTTCGGGGTGACGTTCTCCCGGTACGGCCGCCTCCGCATCGGCGGCCCGGACGCCGAACCGGAGTTCGACACGCTCTCGTGGCTCTCGATGGTGTTCACCGTCGGGTTCGGCGCGTCCATCCTCATCTGGGGGGTCGGCGAACCCATCTCCATCGTCCAGAACCCGCCGCCCCAGCCCTATCCCGTGGAGGGCGCGTCCATCGAGTCGCTGGCGCTGGCGTTCATGTTCGTCCACGAGGCGTTCCCCGGGCTGGCGATGTGGTACCTCCCGGTCGCGCTCGCGTTCGGCATCATCGTCTACACGCAGGGCGTCGGCGAGTACAAGGTGTCCTCGATGCTGTCGGGCATCGTCGACGCCGATTCGTATCCGGGCTTCCACTGGGCGGTCGACCTCGCCGCCATCGTCGCCAGCATCGGCGGCATCGCCACCACGCTGGGGTTCAGCTCACAGACGATGGCCGCCATCCTCAGCGGCGTCTTCGGGATGGAGGCGAACTTCCTCACGTACGGCATCTTCGCGCTCATCGGCGCGGTGTTCCTCACCGACGTCTGGCTCGGCCTCCGCAAGGGCATTCGTAACGCCGCGCGCGCGACGATGCTGTTCATCGTCGCCGCGATGGCGCTGTTGGTAGTCGTCGGGCCGACGCTGTTCATCTTCGAACTCGGGCTGGACGCCACGGGCGTCTGGCTCGGCAACATGACGCGGCTAATGCTCTACACCGACCCGATGTCCGCCGGCAACTGGGCCGCCAACTGGACCGGGTTCTGGTGGGCGTGGTGGGCGGCGTGGAGCATCTTCGTCGGGAGCTTCGTCGCGCGCGTCTCGAAGGGCCGCACCATCCGCGAGATGTTCGTGGTGCTCGTCATCGCGCCGGCGTTCCTCTCATGGCTCCAACACCTCATCATCGGCGGCTGGGTGCTCTCCCCCGAGTACGTCGCCCCCGTCAGCGAGGCGTGGGCGGCCAACGGCATCCCCGCCGCCATCGCCACCGCGCTGAACATCACGCCGTACGGCACAGTGCTGGCGGTGCTGTTCGTGTTCGTCATCGCGGGCTACATCATCACGTCGCTGGACTCGGCGGTGTTCATGATCTCCGCCATCACGCTCGGCGACGAGGACCCCAACGCCCGGAACCGTGCGTGGTGGGGCGCGCTGCTGGCGGGCTTCGGGATGATGGCGCTGGAGCTGGAGAGCTTCGAGGCCATCGAGGCGCTCTCCCCGATTCTCGCGCTCCCGTTCACGGTGTTCCTCGTTGCGGTCGTCTACGCCAGCTACGTCGCCGCCCGCGACTACGCCGACAGCCACAGCGGCGTAGACGTCGACCCCGGGTCGCTGCTCTCCGAGCAGGACCGCGCCAGCGACGTCCCGCCTGCCGACGACGACTAAGCCGCGTCGTCTCCCGGTCGGCTGACGCTGCCCGTCCCGGAGACGACCACACGCACGCCGTCCTCGTAGTCGGTGTCGAGGCTCGCCGACCAGCCGTGGACGGCCGCCAGCATCCGCACGTTCGGCAGGAGGATACCGGCTTCCGAGTCCGGCACGGCGCTCCCGTACTCGAAGAACGCTTCGGGGTCAGCGTCGCCGGGCGGCCGGCCGTCGCCCGCGACTGCGAACCAGTCGTCGCCGCGCTCGACGGTCACCTCGCTGGCGCCGTTGTGCGCGGCGAACGCGAACGCGCTTGCGAGGAGTTCGCGAACCCGCGTCGGGTCCGCGACCACGTCCGCGTCGCCCTCCACGGACAGCGACAGGTCGCCGACGTCGGCGTCCGCCCACGCGTCCGCGACAGCCGCCCGGAAGTCCACGCGCTCGGTGTCTTCGAGGGTCTTGCCGTGGCGCGCCAGCACCGAGAGGTCCTCGACGATGCCGGACATCCGGTCGGTCGTTTCCGAGGCGGTGCGCAGCGACTCGCGGGCGGCCTCGACGTCCCCGCTGTCGAGGGCGTTCCCGGCGACGGTGACCCGCCCGCCGATAATCTGGAGCGTGTTCAACAGCTCGTGGCGAATGGCCGCCGCGAATCCCTCGAGCTGTTCGTTGTGCCGTTCAAGTTCGCGGCGCTTGCGCTCGGTGCGCGTGACGTCGCTGAACACGACCATGCGGCCGATGTCGGACTGCCCCAGCGAGAACGACGTGTCCGTCACGAGGTAGTAGCGCGTCTCGCCGTCGTCGGCGCGCGCCACGACCGGGTGGTCGTCCCCCAGCGTCTCGGCGATGTCGGGGAGCACGTCGTCGAAGCGCTCGCCGGTCGCGCCGCCGAGCGCGGCGAACAGGTCGCGGGCGCGGCCGTTGGACTCCCGGATGCGGTCGGCGCCGTCGAGGTAGACGACCGCGTCGTCGACGCCATCCGTGAGTTGGACCGCGAGGAACTCCTCCTCGTAGACGTAGAGCACGCCGAGCGCGAACGCCGCGACGCCCAGCGGCTCGTAGTTGATGTCCACGAGCAGCGGCGACGCGAACCCGACGACATCCAGCGCGACGGGGAGGGCAGTAACCCCGACGAGCGCGCCCAGCGGCCGCGTGTCGTAGTCGGCTTCGAGGAACAGCTCGAACAGCATGAAGAAGCCAACGGCGACCAGCGCGTACGACAGCCCCGCGACGAGCCAGTGGATGGTGCCGTGCTGGATGGCGAGGTGGGGAAACGGGGAGTCGACGGCCCTCGTCGTGAAGTAGAGGCCGTGAACGTGGTTGGTGAGCTTCACCGCGACGATGCTGACGTACGTGGCGACTGCGGCCCGCCGGTAGGTGGTGTTGTGGTGGAACGACCGCCCCGTGTACGCCGAGCAGAAGTACAGCCACGCGCCCACCGTCGAGAGGCCGACGACGAGGCTGAGGTCGTACGCGACGTACTGCAGGAACGCAGAGGGGGCGACCAGGAACGCGAGCTCGAACAGCGCCCAGCCGCCGCTCCCCGCGACCACGCCGGCGAGCCCACGGCGCGTACCAGCATCCGCGACACGGAGCGCGCGTCGGAGGCCGACCGCACACCCGACGACGGCGGCGCCGAACGCGGCGACATACGCCAGAAAGACGAGAGATAACCCCATCCCCTCGAAAACGTCGCTTCAGCGACTTATACGTGCGGCTTGCGGCGGGCCACGACGCCACCGCCACAGCGCCGGGACCGCCACCGCTATGGGCGCGCTCGCCCAATCGCGGGGCATGACCGATACGGCTGACGTCTCCCGGCGGGAGGCGTGGCTCATCGCCGCGCGCCCGCACACGCTCCCGGTCGCGGCCGCCCCCATCCTGGTCGCGGTCGGGCTGGCGGTCCGCGACGGCGTGTTCGCGCCGCTACCCGCGCTCGCCGCGTTCGTCGGCGCCGCGCTCATCCAGGTCGGCACGAACTTCGCGAACGACTACTACGACGCCGTGCAGGGCGCGGACACCGAGGAGCGCGAGGGGTTCACGCGCGTTACCGCGGGCGGCCTCATCGAGCCCGACGAGGTCAAGCGCGCGATGTACCTCACGTTCGCCGCCGCCATCCTCGTCGGCACCTATCTCGTCTGGGTGGGCGGCGTCCCTATCCTCGTCGTCGGCCTCGTGAGCGTCGCGTCCGGCATCGCGTACACGGGCGGCCCGTACCCGCTGGGCTACCATGGCCTCGGCGACCTCTTCGTGTTCGTCTTCTTCGGCGTCGTCGCCGTCACCGGCGCGTACTACGTACAGGCCGCGAGCTTCGTCGTGGGCATCCCGGTGGGCATCCCCAAGGGCGCGGTGACGTTGTCGTCGGTCGTCGCCAGCCTGCCTATCGCGGCTATCGCGACGAACGTCCTCGTCGTGAACAACGTCCGCGACAAGGAGGAGGACGAGACGACCGGCAAGCGCACGCTCGCGGTGCGCTTCGGCTACACGTTCTCCCGCGTCCAGTTCGTCGCGATGCTCGCGCTCGCGTACGCCGTCCCGGCGTGGTTCTTCGCGCGGACAGGCGAGCCCGCGGTGTTCCTCCCGTACCTCTCGCTCCCGCTCGCCGCCCGCGTCACGAAGACGATTTTCACGCGGACGGACGGCGAGGCGCTCAACCCCGCGCTCACGCGCACCGGACAGCTGCTCGCGCTGTACGCGCTGCTGTTCGGGATTGCCCTCGCGCTATGATTCGTTCCTTCTCGCTTCCGCTGGCGCGCCCACTGGAGACTGCTCGCGGCACCATCGACGAGCGCCGCGGGTTCATTTTCGCTCGCAACAGTGGTGTCGGCGAAGCCACGCCGCTGGCGGGCTGGACCGAACCGCTGGACGCCTGCGAGACCGCTCTCGAAGCCGCCGACGACGCCGACAGTTGGGACGACGCGCTCGCCGCCTGCCAGGGGTCTCCTGCTGCACGCAACGCCGTTTCGCTGGCAAAGCTCGACGCAGAAGCCCGCAACGAGAACGTCTCGCTCGCTCACTCGCTCGCCGACGACCCCGCAGAGTCAGTCCCGGTGAACGCCACCGTCGGCGACGGCTCCGTTGAAGCGACGGTAGCGGAAGCGCGAGCCGCCGCCGAGCGGGGGTTCGAGACGGTGAAAGTGAAGGTCGGGGCGCGCTCCGTCGAAGCGGACGCCGAACGGCTCCGCGCGGTCGCCGACGAAACTGACGCGGCGTTGCGCGCGGACGCGAACGGGGCGTGGACGCGCAAGCAGGCCCGTGAGGCGTTCGACGCGTTCGCCGACCTCGGTGTCGAGTACGTCGAACAGCCGCTTCCAGCCGACGACCTCGCGGGGCACGCCGACCTCCGCGGCGGCCCGGTCGGCGTCGCGCTCGACGAGTCGCTGACCGAACACGCGCTCGCCGACATCTTCGACGCCGCGGACTGCGTGGTGCTGAAGCCGATGGCGCTCGGGGGCGTGGACCGCGCGCTCGACGCCGCTCGCGAGGCTCGCGACGCGGGCGTCGAACCCGTCGTGACGACGACCGTGGACGCCGTCGTCGCGCGCACCGCCGCTGTCCACCTCGCCGCCGCGATTCCCGGCGTGCCCGCGTGCGGGCTCGCGACCGCCGACCGGCTCGCCGACGACCTCGCGGCCGACCCCGCGCCCGTCGAAGACGGCCGAATTCGCGTGCCCGAGGAACCGGGTCACGGCGTCAATCTGCCGGAGGTGAACGCGGATGCGTGACGCGATTGCACTCCAGACGCGAAGCAACCCCGACGCGACCGCGCTCGTGGACGCCGCGACCGACTCGTCGTGGACGTTCCGCGAGTTGGACGCCGAGGTCGAGGAGACCGCGGGCCGGCTCGCCGCGTGTGGCGTCCAGCACGGCGATAGAGTCGCGGTGCTGATGGAGAACCGCCCCGCGTTCGTCCGGCTGGTGTTCGCGTGCGCTCGACTCGGCGCGGTGCTCGTGCCGCTGAACGCGCGGCTCGCGACGCCCGAACTCCGCGCGCAGGCCGAACGCGTCGGCCCCGTCCTCGTCGTCTGCGAGGACGACACCGCGGACGCCGCCCGCGAGCTTCCCGTACCAGCCGTGAGCGTGGACGCCGGGGGCGACGTCGAGCACTTCGGCGCGCGGTCGCCGGACGCCGTCGAGCCCGCGGATCTCTCGTGGACGGACACGCGCGCCGTCATGTTCACGTCGGGGACGACCGGCGACCCGAAGGCGGTCCGGCTGACGTACGCGAACTTCGCCGCGAGCGCTGTCGCCTCGGCGTTCCGGCTCGGCGTGCTCCCCGAGGACAGCTGGCTCTGTCCGCTGTCGCTGTACCACATGGGCGGGCTCTCGGTCGTCCTGCGCTCGGCGCTGTACGGGACGACGGCGGTGCTCACGCGCGGCTTCGACGCCGAGGACGTGCGCGACGCGCTCGCCACGCACCACTGCACGGGCGTCTCGCTGGTCCCGACGATGCTCTCGCGGCTGCTCGACGCGGGCGGCGTCCCGGACACCCTGCGGTTCGCGCTCGTCGGCGGTGCGCCCACGCCGCCCGAACTCGTCGAGCGCGCGCTCGACTCGGGCGTTCCGGTCTGTCCGACGTTCGGGATGACCGAGACCACCTCGCAGGTCGCGACGCTGCACGCGACGGAGGCCCGCGACCGCCCGGACAGCTCGGGGCGGCCGCTTCTCGGCACCGAGGTGACCGTCGTCGGCGAGGACGGCGACGCCCTACCGGCTGGCGAGACGGGCGAACTCGTCGTTTCCGGGCCGACGGTCACGCCCGGCTACCTCTCCGCTGACGCGAACGACGAGCGGTTCTGCCAGCACGGTCTCTGTACGGGCGACTTCGGGTTCGTGGACTCTGGGGGGTTCCTCCACGTCGGCGGCCGCCAGACCGACCAAATCGTCACGGGTGGCGAGAACGTCCACCCCGAGGAAGTCGCGGCCGTGCTCCGCGACCACCCCGCCGTCGGTGACGCCGCCGTCGTCGGCGTCACCGACGAGGAGTGGGGCGAGCGCGTCGCCGCGCTCGTCGTCCCCGACGAGGAAACGGTAACCACCGACGACCTCCGAGCGTTCTGCGAGGACCGGATCGCTGGCTACAAGCATCCCCGAACGATTGCGTTCGCCGAAGAAGTGCCGCGGACTGCCTCGGGGACCGTGGATCGCGAGGCGGTGCGGCGCGACCTCGGGACCGAGTAGGCGAGACTGGATAGCAGTGCGCGAGCACCTCGCCCGGGGTGGTTGCCACGTCGAGCCGAGTTCCCGCTCACAACAGTATTCCCAATATATTGGGTTCGCCCCCAGAGTATATGGGCTTCTGCTGCGTATCCGCTATCATGGTCGAATCGTGGACCGAGTCAATGACGGCCCGAGAGCGCGTCGAGACGATTGCGACGACGCTCTCGGAGCCACGGACTGCCAACTGGATCGCGGACCAGGCAGACGTCAAGTGGGATACCGCGAAGAAGCACCTCGACAACCTCGCCGAGTCGGGCGTCCTCCTCGTGACTGAGGACGACACGTACGTTCCGGATCCGACCCGGGCCTACTTCGACCACCTTCGAGAACTCATCCTGACCAACGACCGAGCGGAACTCCGGGGGGAACTCGAAGCCATCGCAGACCGAATCGAGGACTGGAAAACGACGTACAAGGTGGACTCTCCCGAGGACCTCGAAGCGACGCTCGGAGACGACCGGTCTGCTGACGAGATTCGAGAACGGCGACAGACGCTCCGTCGCTGGGAGAACAGCCTCCGGTCGCGCGATACCATTCAAACTGCGCTCCAGCTCTACGACGACATCCAGTCACTCACTGACGACGTCCCTGCGAACACCCGGCGCGAAGGCGCGGGGTGACTCGTCGTGGCCCCGATTTTCGGCGTGGGGCGACCCGTCGAGACAAAGCTCTTCCGCCGTGTTCACGACCGGCTCTCACGGACCGGTGGCTGTGTAACTGTCTGGTACGAGCCGTCCCAACGGGACGCCAACGAAGTCGTCGCAGAAATCGACCCCGTCGCGTTTCTCGAACGAGAATACTCGGCTTCGAACGTTCGTCTCCGGGTCAAATTCGACCTCAAGGGGGAGCGCCCGCACTACTGGATTCAGTGGTGGAATCTGGAGTCCGGTCGTGGGTTTGGGTGGCACGCTGACGAGACAGACCCGGCGTATGGTCCTGTTCATCTTCAGGTCGAGTACGCGGATGGAACGACCGAGCGACGGTCTGCCGACCACATCGAAGACGAGCATCCGTATCACACGTTTGAACGTCGCCTGACCAGCATTCCAGACCAACTCTCGGAGATTACGTGGAACCGGTGACCACCTGCCCCGACCAACGCCGACGAGAACTAAGTGCGCGCGGGTCGTAGCCCGGGGCGTGTGTACGCTGGCATTCGCGTGGCAGGGTTACGACGACGCGCCGCTCGTGGTCGGGGCGAACCGCGACGAAGCAGTCGGCCGGCCGTCCTCGCCGCCCGCCGTCCGCGGCGCGAATCCCGAGGTGCTGATGCCCAGAGACGAGGAAGCCGGCGGCACGTGGCTGGGCGTGAACGAGCACCGCGTGTTCGTCGGCGTGACGAATCGAGATACGGACATCGAGGGCGAGCGCTCCCGTGGCCGCCTCGTCACTGACGCGCTCGCGGCCGGGTCCGCCGACGACGCGATTGAAACTGTGGAGCGTGAGGTCGCCGACCGCGAGTACGCGGGGTTCAACCTCGTCATCGCGGACGAACACGAGTGCGTGCTCCTGGAGTGGGACGGCGTGCTGCGGACGCACGCCTTCAACCCCGGGACCCACGTCGTCGTGAACGCCGGCTTCGACGACGGCACTGAGAAGTCCAGCGTGGTCCGCGATGCACTTCGTGGTCACGACAGCCCGGACGCGTGGCGCGAGGCAGCCCGGAACGCGCTCCGCGATCACGAGACTGGTGCGTGCGTCCACCGCGACGGCTACGGCACGCGGTCGTCGTCGCTCGTGACGGTTCGCGCCGACGGCGGGGTCGATTACGAGTTCGCGGACGGCCCGCCCTGCGAGACCGACTTCAGGCGCGTGGACAACCAACTATAGCCTAATCAAGGGGTGGCTGTATTCTCGCTCCACTGCGTTACTCGGTCGCTTCGCTCCCTGTGTTGCTGCTTGAGGAGGGAGCTTTCCTCGCAAAGGTTAAACCGCGCGCACACCCTGTGTCGTACATGAGCGCCGAAGCCACCGAGTCGGACCTCTCGGAGGACGAGCGACGCGGGCTGGAACTCGTTCGAGAGACGCGGGGCGTCCACCAGAGCGAGTTCTGGAAGGAGTTGGACGTCTCCTCGCGGAAGGGCAGCCGCATCGCCTCCAAGCTCGAGGAGAGGGGGTTCGTCGAGCGCGAGGAGACGGTCCACGAGGGCAACACCACCTACCTCATCACGCCTGTCATCAACGAACGCGACCTCGACTTCTCGCTTTTGATGGCCGGCGAAATGCTGTCGCCGTTCGTCGGTGAAGAGGAAGTCGACGCCCAGAGCGACGCCTTCTCGCAGTGGATCATGAACCTCGCGTACGAGGACCAGATCGACACGGAATCCAAACCCGAGCCAGAGCCCGAACCCGAGCTGGATCCCGAGCACGAACCGGAACCCGAGCGCGACCTGTAAGCCGGTCGGCCGCGACACCGTTCTCACCGCAATTCGGTCGCCGAGTTGCGCGCAATCACGAGCGCAACGCCGCCTCCATCTTCGTCGGTTTCCGTCGCGTACAGCGCCATTAGCGCGTCTTCGATGTCATTCGGAATGACCGCCCGCTCGCGGACGTCCGCCCAGACGCGCTCGGGGACGCGCAGAATCCACGCGTCGGGCCGCCGCTCCACGAGCGGGTCCTCGCGGAACGCCTGCCGCCACTCGTAGACGAGGCCGTCCACGGTCAGCCCCGGGAAGTCGGCCAGCGTCGCCTGCACGGATTTGGCGGCCTCGCGGAGCGCCGACTCGGTGACGCCGGCGTCGGCGGCGACCTGCGTGACCGTCTCGTCGTCGAAGGGAAGCATGGCTGTGCGTTCGAGCGCGGCGAGGAAAACCCCACCTCCAGCGGCGGGAACTGTCGGCGTCAGTAGTCGAGGTCGTCGGTCGTCGCGTCCAGCACGAGCACGACCGCCGCGCCGAGCACGCCCGCGACGAGGACGCCGCCCGCGCTCGCCGCCGTCCACTCGGGGTTCGCGTCGCTAATCTGGATGGCCGGCGCCCGCAGCGCGCCCGCCATCAGTGCGACGAGGAACGTCAGCGTCGCCGCCCGGTAGTGGTCCAGCGCCCACTCGACGACGCGCGCGAACGACAGCACGCCCACGACGGCACCCGCCGTGAACACCACGAGCGTCGTCACCGGTTCGACGGTCGCGCCGAGGTCGCCGCCGAGCGCGGCGTCCGTCGCGTCGCTGACCGCCGACGTCATCGTGTCGTACAACCCCAGCGTCAACAACAGAAGCGACCCCGAGACGCCGGGCAGCACCATTGCGCAGATGGCGATGGCGCCCGCGAGGAAGACGATGGGCAGCACGTCGGGGAGCGCGCCGGTCTGCGCTTGCGCGCTCAGGACGAACGCGAGCGCGAACCCGACGACGGCCGCCCCGACCCTGCCTGGTGTGTCGAGCGTGACTTCGCTAAGCAACACGACGACGGAGGCCGCGATGAGTCCGAAGAAGAACGCGAACGTTACGCCCGGGAAGTCGTTGATAGCGACGTGGACGACGTTCGCGACGGTGACGACGGCGGTAACGACGCCGATGCCTAGTAGTGCGAGGAACGGCACGTCCATCCGGACGAGCGTCTCCTCGAACTCCCCGCGAGCGTCGGCGCTCCCGAGCTGTGGGACGAGCGCGAGCAAGCCCAGCGCTTCCACGGGGTCCAGCGCCGCGATGGCGCCGACGAGGCGCTCGTAGATGCCCGTGATGAGCGCGATCGTCCCGCCCGAAACGCCGGGGACGGCGTCCGCGGCGCCCATCGCGGCACCCTTCAGGTAGACCGCCAGCCAGTCGTGCCCGGCCATTATGCGTACCGCCGACCGAGCGCGCCGACGACGGCGGGCGCGACGAACGCGGCGGCCGCACCGAACGGGGATTGGGTGTCTAATCGGTCAGCTTGCGTCGTCTCTGTGGATTTGACCGAGTCTGCTGTGATTTCGGACGATGCAACATTCGTCTGCGTTGTATTATTCTGCGTCGTGTTGTTCGTATCGCCGAGCGTCCCGCTGACGTGACGGTCTAGCTCGACTGTTGAGGCGGTCTCGTTCTCGCCAATAACTTGGCCTTCGGTGATCTGAGCGGTCGTGTTCCACGTCACAATCTCGCGGTCTTCAGTGATTGTGGAGGAGCTCGTGATCTCGTAGGGGCCTGTTGCCCGAACCGACGTGTTCGTGTACCCGTTTGCTGGCCCATATGCCTCGTAATCAGTTGTAGCATACGGGAGCGTCATCGTGAACTCGCCGTCCGGCCCAGTGTCGGCACGCTGCGTGTACTCGAACTGCGGCGTCTGGTTGCCCTGCGAGAGGTGGGTCATGTTCAGCGTGGCCGACGCGGTGACCGTCGTGTTCGCGGGGCCGGTGCCCTCGACGGTCGCCCCCTCGACGCGCTCGAAGAGCTTCACGCCCTGGTCGTCGCTCGTGCCGACGAGCCGGTAGTGCTCCAGCGCCTCGACGTACTCCGGCGGGTTACTCCCGAAGCCGCCGATCTGGGCGGTAGTGTCGTTGGCGACGTACTGCTCGGCCGCGCTCATGCTGTTGAACTGCTGAATTGGGGACGCCGACTGGTCGAAGCTGTACAGGTCCGCGCCAGTCGCCGTCTGGAAGGTGTCCTGCCAGTCGACGACGACCGGCTGGGGCTGCTGTGCGCTCCCGTGGTTCTGGTAGAGCCGCACCATCATCGACTCGTAGTACGCTTGATGGTTCAGCGTCGGGAGCTGCTGGAACGCCCCGTAGTTCGTGACTTGGCCGTCCTCACCGTACTGCGAGAGGATGTTCTGCGTGTAGAACGTCCCCGTGCTGACGTTCCGCGGACCGTCGTAGAACTGGATGGGCGCGCCGAACTTCTGCTGGGGGGAGACCATCTGGGAGTCTACCGCGACGTACCGCGTCTGCGCGTCGTCTTCGTTGACGACGTCGAGCGCGTTCGCGGCCTCCGTCTCGTTCTGCGAGAGCAGGAAGTTCGCCGCGTTGTCCGCGTTCTGCTGGAACGGGTTCGCGACCGGAATCGTCTCGCCCTCGACGGTCATCCAGTGACCGTAGTCCCACCACGACATCACGCCGTACGCGCCCTCGGGGTAGTCGTAGTCGTCGGTCTGGCTGTACGTCCCGTAGTAGTCCAGCTGATCGGCGTTGTTCGCGTCACCGAAGTTCCCCTGCTCGGGCGTGTTGTTCTGCATCCACTCCATCGCGTCGTCCCACACCGTCACCGCACCCGGGCCGTGCGATGCGCCGACGGTCGTCGCGGACTGCAGCGGCACCTGCTGGCCCTGATTGTTCGTCAGCCGAATCGGGCTAGCACCGTCACCGGTCGCGGACGCGGCAACGGGGGCCGCGATGGGGACGAGCACGACCAGCACGACGGCGACGACCGTCCCGACCTGGTACCAATCGACATCCTCGATCTGTGCGGCCGGCTTGTCGAGGCTCACGAGACCGAGTACGACTTTCAGCACGTACGCGTTCAGCACCACGACCGGCACGACGAGGTAGTAGTTGAACCGCACCTGCGTGAACGCCGCCGAGGTGATGAACGCGCCCCAGACGACGACAAGCAGTTTCTCCGCGTCGTAGTCGCCAGTCACCGTGACCGCAAGCAGCGTTATGGCGACAATGGCCAGCGAGCCGAGCTGACCGTCGACGCCGAGGAGCGTGCCGACCGCGTCACCGATGCCCGGTGCCACGAACACGAGCCCAACCACGAAGGCTGCGGCCGCTGCGCCACCCATCCGCCGTGGGTTGCCACTCCGGAAGTGCGGCCGGAGCAGAATCCACGCTGCGCCGAGGAATGCAGTGAGGAACGCGAGTCCGTACTCGAGGAAGATGACGCCGAACATCCCGAGGCCGTAGCGGCTCGTCTGCGAGAGGAACGGCTGCGCCTCGCCGATAGTGCGGGTGGCTGCGCCGGCGCTGAAGCCGACGAAGCGCAGAAGGTTCGATTGGAGCATGCCCCAGAACTCGGGGAGCACGACGGTCGTCGCACCGAGCGCGACGACAAGGATGCCGAAGACGGCCAACGGATACGAAGTGGCGTCAAGTTCACGGTTGTCCCACTCGCGGGCGAGCCAGGCGAGGAACACCGCGCCGACACCGACCGCAATCGAGAACAGCGGCTGGAGGATGGAGAAGTTCGTTGGCGAGAAGGAAAGCGTCGACAGCGGCACCAACATCAGCAGGCCGGTCGTCACCGAACTCACGCCAGCGACGACGGCGACGTGATCCGGGCTCGTGCCGCTGTAGTAGTCGCTCGTCAGCTTCACGAGGTAGAACACACCGAAAATGCCGACCAGCAGGATGCCCGGCGGCCACACCCACATGTAGGCTGCGGTGGCAGCGCCAGCGACGACACTCCAGCCGACGACGCGGCGGAGGCCGGCGACGTCGCGGTCGAGGAACTGCTCGTAGACGGGTTTCTCTCGCTGTGCGACGGTGAGCGCAATCATCGTCGCGAGTACTGCCAATGACTGGAACAGCGGCTCCGCGCCGTTGTGGTCAGCCGCACCGACGAGGCTCCGCGAGAGGAAGTAGCCCGGCAGGAGACCGAGAACGACTGCGGCGAATACACCACCGAGACGGCCACCCAGCCGCTTCCCGATAAAGTACGTCGGGATGACGAGCAGCGCGCCGAAGACCGCTGGCGCAAACAGCAGCGTCATCGAAATCGTTTCCTGAGAGGGGCTACCGAGTCCGACGATGAGCGCTGCGGTGGCGATGATTTGGTCGAACAGCGTCCCGAATTGGCCGGTTGCGGTTCCGTTCGGGAAGTTCGTCCAGATGTCGAACGGCATCGTCGACGGCCAGTTCTGGACCGTGTACATCACTTCCCGGAAGTGGTAGTATGCGTCGTTTCCGGAGAAGTACACTTCGCCGTTCTGCGTGAAGTTCTCCCACGCCTGCACGCGCACCCAGAACATGAACGCGAGGACAGCGCCCAGCACGGGTACGTGGTACCAATTTTCGAGAGCGTCGAGAGCTGAATCGGTCGAAGTGGAGGATGCTCTCGACTTCTCGTTCTTCTCGCTCATTGGTGGTAGGGACTGACAGCGCGCGAATAAGCCTTGTGAAGTTGGAGAAGGTAGAAATCGTAAAGTACGACCGAGAGACTGCGTTTAGAGTTGCTTAGAATTCTTTAATATAAATTCAAACTAGTATAAGCGATAGTGCAAGTCCATAGAGAAGAACAATATATGCCCCCTCAAAACCAACCTATATTAATATGCATCTTCCATAGGCCGACAAATGTCGATCCTTCAATCCCCATCTAGAAGAACTATTCTTTTGATATGCCTCTCCTTATGTATCCTAAATATACTTCTAGTCGGCGTACTAGCTGGAACTGGTACGCTCAAGACGACGGAAACAGGAGACATTCAGTACACGACAACCCAGATAAGTCCCGAAGGCGATATTACTGTTCCACCAGAGGCTGACTACCGTTACGCTATTGAGCGTCCCACTGATACCGACGCATTCTACAACATGGTTATTCGTGTGTGGAGCGGTGGACCACTCTATAACACGTGGCAACCAGACAATATTCAAGAGTTTCACTACTTCCCAGTTACTTACTACTTTTTTGCGGCAGTTTCCCAATTCGGCTACGTCGCCTACAAATTTCTTCTGCTTGGCCTGTCGCTTCTCGCTACCGGACTCGGGACGTACCTCTTTCTCGATACCGAGGCCGCATACGTTGATTTCCACCCGTCAAAGAGGACGTTAACCGGTATCTCCGTTGCTTCGCTCGGGTTCACCCCAATGGTCGCAAACTTCAAAGTTGGCCAAATAACTCCTTTCGCGTATCTGTGTGCCGCTGTTGCGTGGTGGTCGTATAGACGCTCGTTATACGCCGGAGGAGGTACAGCCATCGCGCTGGCGACACTCGTGAAGCCCTACTGGGCCGCACCTACCATGGTCTTCGCGTCTCTCGATAACAATCGGTGGCGTGGCATCCTCGGGTTCGGTTTCACTATCATGGCGGCGAACGCGCTATCCGTGGCGACGTTCGGATTCGACACCACTGCTGAGTATTATGGCATCATCGTAGACACACTACTTGGGTCGTCCAAGAGCATCGGACCAGTCACAACATGGGGTGTGGAGGCGCTCAACGTCTTCTGGTTCCTCGGGGAGTACGCGGTATTCGCTCGCCTCCTCACTATCGTCCCCGTAGTCTGGGTGTTCGTACATTACGTCCGACGAAACGAGGCGGACATCGCGCTGTACGCGCTCTCGATTCTCCTGTTGTTCACCGTCCTCGGAAGCACGACGCTTATTGACCTCGGACTGGTGTTGGCGGCGTTCGTCGTGTTCGGTGTTCACGCATTCCGGGCCGGCGGCTGGTCGTTTGCGATTCTCGGTGGAGCATTCGTTCTCACGCACGTACACACCTATGTGATGGAAGTCGTCGTTGGATCAGGTCACGCGAACCTTGTGGGCCTGTTGAATGCACACCCAGCGCTCACGCTCCTCCAGCCCGGCGTTTACGGCGTTCTCGCATTCTACGCGCTGGCGCTCTGGTGGGCGCGACGTGCTGTATCGGGTACGCCGTAGCGATAGCGTCGGTCAGCGAACGCTACCATCCTCAGGAAGCGGGAAACCACCCTCGTCGCGTTCGATACGATAAACGATGAATGCGACGAGAGATACGATTCCCCAGAGTCCCGGCTGAAGGACTGGAACGAGTGGGGTGAGGGGGTCAAGCGGAGATAGTGCCCCTATTCCGATCCACGATAAAACAGATGTGGCGTAGGGATGAATTTGAACGAGCACGAGCGACAGCAGTGGTATAGTGAGCGCCCCATCTGACCGGCGGAACTCCGACACGAACACGATTAGGTAGGCCGGGATGAGAGCGTTGAGCGTTAGAGTGTTCACCGTCGGATGGAGCACGGGGACGGCAGCGCAGCCGAGCGCAAACAGCGCGCGTTCGACGCGGGGCCGACGAGATCTACGCTCCAGCACGTAACCTACTAACGCGACAAGGAGGACACCGCGAAGGACGATTCGGGCCGACCCGAGGACGTGAAATGGACGAAAGACGAAGAAGCTGAACTTCGAAATCGGGAGTGCATCGAGGTGCCAACCTTTCCCTTCACGGAGGACCCCGAGGTACGCTTCGTGCGCTTCAATGCCGAACAGTAATACGCTCACCGCGATGACGGCAATTCCGAGGATGACTACTCGGAGTACGCGCTGGTAGTCATTCAAAGCTGGAGCCATCGTGACTGCGTAAGGGGGTTTCACGACCGCCGGCAACAGTGCAAGACCTAACCACCCGAATCTGCCGTCGGGATTGCGTTCGAGAGACGCGGCTGCGAAACAGAGGCTCCCAACGAACATCCCCGTAACTTGTCCGAGCTTGAACCAAATTAGTGTCGGCGCGAACGCAAAAATACCGTAGGCGAGCAGGAGCATCTTCGCTCGCGATAGACGGATATCATACGCGTTGAGGAGTGTCTTAGCACCGAAAACCGCGACCGCGAGAGACACGGTAACCCAAATACCAGCGGCCACCCAGAACGGCAGAAGCGCGAGCGGGATGAACGGTACAATAACGACCGGTGGATAGAGGTAGGGGAACACTCCACCAGGGTGGGACGGCGCCGCGGGTCGAGAGGGTGTATAGTACAGTGATCCCCCCTCCAAAAAGCGCCCGGCAGCGCTGTAGTAAGCGCCGAAATCCATGAAGTTCAGCTCAAAGGATGCCCCGAGAAGGGTTGCAACCGCCACGATGGCCGGATACACGAGAAAGAGCGCAGCGGCGGCAAACACGAGGGGCTGTTCAGACCGTGTAGTCTGAGACTGTATTTGCGACAAATAGCGGGAAAAAAACCTCGAACGTGGCGGTTTCATCAGTACACCAGAGAATACGGAGGCGCCACTTTAGTTTGACGAACCCCGGTACCCCTCCAATCGCGGCTCACTGTGTCGATTGGCAGTTCAGCAACGGTTTTATGCCTCACGTCTCCAACGACCAACAGGGAAATATGGCCCCGCGAACTAGTTACAACTAATGCCCCCGTCGTCCGATTTACTCTCGTCTCAGCAAGTGTGCCTCTTGTATCAGGGTGATGACCCTCACCCGGCACACGTCACCTTCGGAACTGCGGTCGACGCCGACTTCGTTCATTTCGAGACAGGCGACGAACGAGGGGAGTGTCGGGGAAACACCCACTCCGAATTCGACCGACTGAGGACCGGACTATCGCTCTCACGGTCCTACGATGTAGTCATCGCGGAGGGCTCCGCACCGCTTCAGACTCTCCTCGCGTATGGTCTCATAAACCCGGATGCGACGCTCGTGTTCCTCGCGGCCGACGAAACGTTCTATGAACTCGACGGCCGTCCGACCCGCTATTTGTGGCGCGCACTCGGGCCCGTGGCGAGTCGACTGCTCGACGGCGTCATCCCGATTAGCGACGACGTCGATGCGTCGGTTCGCCGCTACATCGACGGCGTCCCGTCGCAGAAAGTGTATCCGCCCATCGTCGACGCCAAACACGAACAGCTCCGCGCACTGACGCCCTCCTCGCGGACATCGGAGGGTATCCACCTCTTGACCGTCGGCACTGCGAAGCCCGCGAATAACTACCCGATGCTTTGTGATGCCGTCTCGGTTCTCCGGGACCGGTGGCGCGACGACATTTCGCTCACGATTCTCGGTCCTGACCACCCTGATGAGCCGTACAGCACACGGCCAGAGATAGAGACACCCGGATACGTCGATATCGAGACGTTCGTCGACTTCTTCGACCGGGCGACACTGTACGTGCAACCCTCTTCCGGAGATGCATTTTCGGTCGCGGCAGCGGAGGGCATGCTGTCGGGGACGCCAACTGTCGTCACGACCGGCGTCGGGGCAAGAGAACTTGTTAACGACTCCGTCGTCGCCGAACTCACAGCCGAATCCCTCACTGAGACGCTTCGAAAGACGCTCGAACGGCCCGGAGCGGAGCGAGTGGAACTCGGCAAAGGGCAGCGAAAGAAGGTTATTAACATAACGGAAGATACTCAGGCAGCGGAGTTCAGAGACGCGATAACTTCATTCCATCATGACTGATTCACAACCCACACCAAACGTCGTCCTGATTGTTCTCGACTCGGTACGAAAGGACTTCTTCGACGAACACGCGACACGAATTCAATCTCGCGCGAACGTGTCCTTCGACCAGTGCCGAGCAGCGAGTTCGTGGAGCGTCCCGAGCCATCCGAGTTTCATGACGGGATTACTCCCCCACCAGCACGGCGTCCACACGCATAATCGTGTCTTCACCGGTATCAGCCGAGACGATACGTTCCTCGGTAACCTCCCGAGCCACAGCGCGTACGGTGCGAGCGCAAACGTATACGCTAGCTCCACGTTCGGCTTTGATGCAATTTTTGACGATTACTCCGATATTGCCCCCCATCGGCGGTTTCCTGACGGAATGGACATGGAGAAGTTCATTCAGGAACGCGAGGAAACAGGACTTGCGCGGTACGTCGAGTTCCTCCGCCAGAGCGCCGCGCACGAGCATCCTCTTCAGAGTCTCGCAAACGGCGGGCTGTTCAAACTGAACGACCTCCTGCGACGAGCTCCGGTCCCGAAATTACTCGACGACGGAGCAAGTGTCGTCGCACGGAGCGCCCGCTCGAAAGCGGTGAAAGGCGACGAACCGTTCTTCCTCTTCACGAACTTTATGGACGCTCACGGGCCGGTACATCACGTCCGAGGATACGACCGGAGCATGCACTCGGCCCCGAATGATTGGACTTCGTTCAACTTCGATGATCAGGACATCAACGGCGGGAACTGGAAGGCGTACGAGGAGGATATCGAGTACCACCGCGAACTGTACGCTACTGCTATCGATTACCTCGACCGGAAGGTGTCGGAGTTCATCGACGACGTGCAGGAGCAGACTGACGAGGAGACAATTTTCCTCATCACCGCAGACCACGGCGAGAATCTGGTCTACCCGGCGGACAATCGATGGATCGGCCACACGAGCAGTCTCACCGAGGGACTCCTTCACGTTCCGCTCTACATAGTTAATGCGCCGGACGGGATGCAGGATACCTACACTGACCTGTTTTCCCACCTCGACCTTGGTGACCTCATTGTCGGCATGGTCGAAGGCAATCCGGACCCGACGTTTCGGGACCGGGTGCCCGCCGAGGTGGTCGGTATGGGCGTCGGCGGTCCCGACCCCGACGACGAGGAGTACGAGTTCTGGGACCGGATGATTCGCTGCGTGTACCGCGACGAAACGAAGGTTGAGTGGGACTCGAGGGGCAACCAAACAGAGTACCGGATCAACCGCTCGAAATCGTCATGGCAGGAGGAAGTCGGCTCGTTGGAGGACGTGCCTGAATGGGCCACGGAGTTGTTCGACGTTCCGTTGGCGGATTACAAGCGGCAGGCCGAGGCGACCGAACAGTCTGTCGACGTTGACGACGCGACGAAAGGACGGCTCGAAGACTTGGGCTATATCTGACCGATTTCGTTCGGTCTTATACGGTCTTTCCGTTCGGCGCGGAGAAGATAGGTTCTCTCTGCCGGTTGCTCGCCTATCGCGTGACCTCACTGGTCTCCCGACTCGCGATGCTTCTGGATTTGAATACCCATATTCGTGGCGCTCTAATAGCTGTAGGAGAGTTTCATCGGTACGTCCGAACTGAGCCAGTAGTTGCGGATGGATTTCGACGTAAAGTTTCGGGGAATTCTCTTATCGTTATCAACCCCTAAAGAACGTCATTCTCTGCGCCCTTGGCATTGATTTTAACGACTGTGGGGTGACTTGTGACGGTCCGTATATCTGTTGACACTCGCTAATCACCACCGGTCGACGAATCTACACAGGAATGGACGACTTGCCCCCGTGACTAAGGTTCTCCTGTAACAGATAGTAGCGACATTAGTTCACCTCGCATGAGCGGATATACTCTGGCTGAGCGCCAACCAGATCCGAGTATTTGATAAAAATCCGAATCGATCCTCAATCTCATAAAATCGTTAATTTCACTCAAACCAGTTTCCAATTTCGAGACGAGATTCGGTTCATACTCGTCACCACGCCGTATTCAGGTGTAGGATTGGGATTTGACGGGGCCGTCAGATCGACGCGACGTTCGGAACTGGGATAGAGACCAGCTCGTCTTCAGCAATCTGAAACCGAAAATAATAGTAGGTATCTTCGAGTCGCGTGTTCTGAAGGGGAGCCGTGACGAAATGCGAAGTTCGTATCGTTAATCGTCTCAAGTCATCGTAACAAATACCTCTATCTTCTTAGAGACAATTTTCACACAGAACATATCTGAGACTGCGATGGTCGATTGACGAGACTTGGGATCCCATCTAGGAGCCCGAATGCAACTCCCCAGTGAGTATGACAACGCTGTCCGACTGGCTCTCGTGAGCCCTATTCGTGATTTCGTAGCCGAGGTCAGTCATCACGGCTCGTACATCGTCCTCAGACACACCGTGGCTTGGATGACACTCGACGGCGATGACATCCGGCGTAACCGTTATCGCACGGAGTATTTCCAACTCCGCCCCCTCACAGTCGAGTTCGAGAAGGTCACATTCCGGTAGGTCGCTTGGTGATACGACGGACGCCGAGCTTTTTCCCCACACCTCGCCGGTTTCACCGACTTTTGCGTGCTGAACCGTGACCGACTCAACCACGTCGTTGAGGTCCGCTGTTTCCTTGACCCGCTCTACCTGCTCATTGCTCGGTTCATAAACCGTCACCGTGGCGCCTCGTTCTGCGGCGGTAACTGCTGAAACGCCCCAGCCTCCACCGACGATAACAACGGAGTCATCTGGGGTAACGTGCGTTCGCAGCGTCGCGAGAAGTTCCTCCTCGTAGTCCGGCCACTTCGTTGTCCGGTCGAATAAGTAGGCGCGTCGAGTCTTGACGCCATTACAGGTGCTCTGCTTCCGCGGTAACACTGTCCGAAATTGGTCGTATACTGGCTGGAAAAGATTCCTAAACATCACTGAAATTAGAAAATAATAGGCGAGGCATCCCCTTTAATGTTTAGATGGTACCTTTGAGGAGGTGTCCCTCAATATAACTAGTTTCGCTCCACTGGACGAATGGAATGTGAATCTGCGATTATTATGTCATCGGATCACTGGCCCGGTTCCCACCTGAAAAGCCGCACTTATAATCCTCGAAGAGGAAGTTGTCGCCATGTCTGGGAAGCTGCTGGTAACGGTGGACTCCCTCCGGTACGATAAGTACCACCTGATGCCAGCGACACAGGATTATCTCGATGCTTCTCACGAGACGGCGTTCGCGGTCAGCACCGCGACTCCGGGAAGCTTCCCCGGGATTCTCACAGGACAGTACCCCACTCCGGGCGGTATTGACGAGATGGCCGAATTCGCCGCCGAGTTCGATGGCTACACTGTCGGCATCTCCACGAACCACCTGCTCTCGGAGCGGTACGGATATGGTCACGCCTTCGACTACTTCGAAGCCCCGAACCCGGGCGACATGGGCCTCAAGCAGCGAGTCGAGAAGGCTGTCACGCCGGGGACGATCCACCATCGACTGCTCTCGACCGGCTGGAACGCGCTCCAGAGCGTTCGAAACCAGTTCAAAGATGTCGGGCGGACATTCCGCCCCGCCGAGGACGTCATCGAAACGCTGCTGACACAAATTGAGGGACGTGACGAGTGGCTGGGATGGATTCACCTCATGGAACCACATCATCCTTATGAGCCTGATGACGGGGAGATGGGGCGGGTCGAAGCTCAGAACGCTAGCCGACGGGTGCTAAACGGAAATGGGTCAAAAGAGGATGAGACACTCGTCGGGAGGGCGTACGAACAAGAGATTCGAGAACTCGACGCCACACTCTCGGACCTGTGGGACAGCCTGTCGTCGGACACGGAGGTCGTTTTCACCGCTGACCACGGTGAGTTGCTGGGCGAGGACTATGAGCCGTCGTGGGGTCATCCGGGGGTGATGGCACCAGAATTACTCAGGGTCCCGTTCGGAACGCGGAACGTGAACTGGGACAGCGGGACGGTCGTCTCGCACATCGACATCGGGTCCATAATGCTGGGCGAACCGTTCGGGAAGGGGGAGTTCAACCGGACGCACGCCTACGCGACATACGGTGAAGAGAAGGCTGTCATGGACGAGGAGTATCTCTATAATGGCACAGATTTCCGTACGCTCAACGGAGACTGCATCGACGCTAACAACGTTTCGGCCCGGGGAGAACTCACTAGACGATGGAATCGTTTCGACCCCGATACAGTGTACCGAACTGACGCCCTCAAAGAGGACTTGCAGGACCTTGGATACAAGTGATGATCGAGAAACTTTCGTACGCATACGACGAGATCCGGGAGAACTATGACGACAGCTTCTGGTGGCGACACCGCCTCGCGAACCACGTCCTAGGCCCGTTTCACACGAATCTGTATCCGACAAAGCGGGGGTCAATTCGGCTGATGGAGGAGGACTGGGACAACCTAATCGTCCTTGATGGGTGCCGCGCCGACCTATTCGAGGAGGTTGCGGACTTGAATCGGTTCGACGAATACAACCGTGTCACGAGTCTGGGAAGTAAAACTCCGGAGTGGGCACGCGAAAACTTCGCCGGCCGCGAACTAGGCGACACGGTGTATCTCTCGTCGAACGGGTGGGTTTCACAGGTGGTGGACGACACGTTCCACGAGATGGTGGAAGTCTGGGATGAAGTCGACAACGTTGTGACCCCCGAAGAGATGACGTCGCGAGCCCTCGACGCGGCGGAACGACATCCTGACAAACGACTACTCGTTCACTACCTGCAACCACACCGGCCATTTCTCGGAGCGGACAGCCCCTTCGACGCGGCGACCAAACGGAACCCATGGAAGGCGCTCGCACGAGGTGAGGCTACACGCGAGGAAATATGGTCACTGTACGCGGACAATCTGCGTCTCGTACTCGAAGAACTGGAAACACTCCTCAAACACATCCCAGGGCGGACGGTTGTTACCAGTGACCATGGAAATGCCCTCGGTGAGCGAGCACCAGTCCTCCCGATGCGCGTGTATGGGCACCCCGGGGGGGTCCGTATACCATCGCTGGTGGATGTCCCATGGGCTGTAATTGAAGGCAACGAACGGAAATCGATTGTCGACGCGGGTGTCACAGCGACAGACCATCCGGAGGGATCCTCAGTCGATGAAAACCTCGAAGCGTTGGGATATCGGGCATGAGGCGGTGAACGCCCACATTACCTAACGATGGCAGAGAAATTATACGAGAATTTTGGGTTCGAGGTCACTAAGGCTGCCACCGCCAAGTTTATTCAGGCGATACTGGGGTTCGTCGGAATTATTGTCTTCGCGCGGGTACTCGGCCCGACTGACTTCGGCGGGGTCTACCTCCTTATCTCGGTAGTAGGGGTGTTGAAACAAATAACTGGATATGAGGGGGCGGCCAAACGCCGGTTCGCGGAAGCAGACATCGACAACCGGGAAATTGTGGGCGCTGTCGGACTGTTCAATATCGCCGTCATCGCGACGACTGCGATTGCGGCGCTCGCGGTCGAACGTCACCTCGTCACCTACACTGGCCTCGAAAACGCAGCGTGGCTCCTGATTGGACTGATGTCTGCGCTGGTGCTGTTTTCTCCATACCAGACATTACTGGCGGCTCGTGGGCTTCTTAGCCGACAAATATGGATTGATACGGTTCGATCAGTTCTTACACTCGGCTTACAGCTCTCCCTAATTCTGCTTGGGTTCGGAGCATCAGGCGTCATCTACGGTACTGTCGGAGCGACACTACTGTGCTTGCCGCTGACGCAGCACGCGCTCCGCGTCAAGCCGTCGATCCCATCAAGGGAGACGATTCAGTCACTCTGGGAGTACACAAAGTACATGGTCCCTACATCGTTTATCGGGAAGGTCTACAGCGAGTACGACATGATTCTAATCGGGTTCCTCGTCACGCAGAACGCAGTCGGCTACTATCAGGCGGCACTGAAACTAACGGTTCCAGCGATATTCCTCTCACAAGTCGCAAGCTCCGGACTCATGAGCGAGATAAGTAATCTACACAGTCGTTCCGAGTCCTTCAGCAGAGAGCTAACGAACACACTCTCGTTCGGGAGTTTACTATCCCTTCCGATCTTTTTCGGCGCGCTGGCAATCCCTGAATGGCTCATCATCACCGTATACGAACCGGCTTTCCGGTCGGCGGCAACCTTGCTCGTTGGGTTAGCCCTGTATCAAGTTGTCCGGTCACAGAGCTCGATCTATCGGCAGACTCTATTCGGTATGGACCGCCCAGACAAGGTGTTTCGAATCGATGCAGTGACACTGAGTCTGAACCTGCTCCTCGGATTCCTCTTGGTGGTAGAAATTGGAACGCTCGGGGCGGTCATCGCAACGATCGCCGCCGAATCTCTCCGTTTCGCGATGAGTGCGTCCGTCGTTCGGGACTCGACCCAAGGCGTGGAGCTTTATCCAAGGCCGCTCCTACATCAAGTCATCGCTGCATTGACCATGTTCGCTGTTGTGACGGGTGCGGAACACGTCGTTGCCTCACGAAGCGTCGTTGCACTCCTCGTGGTTGTGAGTCTAGGTGTCGTCACCTACTTCATCTCCTTGACGGCTATCAGCTCTCAGTTCCGGCATACGGTTCGCTCGATCTTACAGCCAATCGTAGAGAGCGCCAATAATTGACCGGGGACAGAGGTCAGTCCCCACAGCGGACAGCGTGACGAATCCCCGCCTCAAACTCACTGTACTGGTATCGATTACCTTCGTCCTGAATCTTACCTGCATCGTATTCTGTAGCTTCGAACGACCGAACAGTCTCACGAATCGATCCCACAGTGGGCTCAAACAGCAAACCTGTCACGTTTTCTTCAACCTGATAGGCCGTGAACCCCTCATCAACCCCGAGCAACGGTTTCCCGGCCATCATCGCCTCCGCACCAACCATCCCGAAGTCCTCCTGCTTCGGGGCGTAGATGACCGCCGTCGCGCTCGCTACGAGGGACTCGATGTCGTCGACGTATCCTCGAATCTCGATGTTGTCGTGACCTCGCGCCATCTCTTCTAGCTTCTCGCGTTGCTCTCCGTCGCCGGCCACAATAAGCCGTTCGTCTAACTCGGTAAACGCCTCGACGATCAAGTCGATACGCTTCTCGGGTGCGAGCCGCGACCACGTGATGAAGTATCCGTTGTCGCCTTCGTTCCGCCAATCGCCCGTAATCGGGGGATACACGACCTCCGCATCCTCGTCGTAGAATCGACGAATTCGGTCCCGAATCAGCTCGCTGTTAGCGACGAACGTGTCGACGTAGTCGTTGGCCTCCTTGTCGAGAGCACGCCACCACTTCGCGTACGCCTTCAACACGAACCGAATCCCAGGATAATCGAACGACTCCATCCGGTCCCGAAAGAGGTCGTACAGCCAGCGAGGTGGACT
This sequence comes from Halobacterium hubeiense, assembly GCF_001488575.1. Lineage (NCBI taxonomy): Archaea > Methanobacteriati > Methanobacteriota > Halobacteria > Halobacteriales > Halobacteriaceae > Halobacterium > Halobacterium hubeiense. The sequence goes on along the minus strand of NZ_LN831302.1, from coordinate 1,159,777 downwards.
GTGTGGATAGTGCACGACGCGCTGGTCCGTCGTTGGGACGTAGTTCTTGCTGAGCGGCGCACTCGAAAGAATCACGTCATAATCGACGAGGTCTGAGTGTGCGTCCGTCATGTCCATCGCGACGCTCAACGTTTCGAGTGGATTCGAGCCCTCGTTTTTCCATCCGAGAATCCGCCGGGAGAGGAACCCAGTGTACTTGTCCTGGCGTATCGGGATAACTTCAATATCATCCGGGATGTCCGTTTCCGGATAGACGTACATCGTGTATATCGGGGCGTCAAGTACGCGTGCCGCCTCGATAGCGAACTTCTCCCCACCACCGATTCCGGGGAATCGGTCATGGAGAATCGCGACAGAGACGTCCGGCTCCTCGACGTCGTCAGCCATTATCGTCCCGTCCTCCGCCCTGCGTGATTATCGTTTTTCATTCGAACGCCTCGCGCAGTTCCGCGTCAACTTCCCACGTGCCGTCACCCCTCCCGCGCAGCAACTCCACGCTTGCCCGCACCAGCGACACCTGCGTGTCGAAAATCGAGTACAGCGCCTGCGCCGGCCCGAGTACGTCTTTCTGCCCGAGGTACGCGAACGCCGCGATGGCGGCGGGCAACACCAGCCCACCCACACCGAACAGCGAGAAGGCTGCACCAGTCCCGACGACGAGCGTTGCGGCCAGCAGCCACGGGGAGACGATCATGAACCACCAGTTGAACGGCAACACGACCTTGCCGTACTTCCCGTACTTCCCGAGCGCGTCCCGGTGCTGCACTAACAACCGAATCAAGCCCATCCCACGGCGGTCTTTCTGTTTGCGGCGCTTCACGAAGTCCGAGAAGCTGGCTTCCATGTATTGCACGGCGGGGTCGAAGATGACGCGGCCACCTTGCCGGCGAATCTTCAACGCAAGCTCCGTGTCATCGGCCAGCGAATTCGGGTCGATAGGGAGGATGGCGTCGTTCTCGAACGCGGAGAACGGCCCGTGGAAGATGAGCGTCGAGTCGAGGTGCGACTCCAACTGCTGGATATGTGACTGCACGCCGCGATAGCCCGACTCCACCTCGCTGCCACCCAGGACTTCGACGTTCCGACCAGTCACCGCCGCAATATCATCGTCGGCGAGATTCGCAGCAGCCTCCCTGAGAACATTTGGCGGGAGTTTTGAGTCGCAGTCCGTCTTCACGACCATCTCATTCGACGCCGCCGCGTAGGCGTCGTTGAGTGCGGGGGCGAGCCCGCGGCGCTCGTCCTCTTCGAGCAACACGAGCTCCGGGGCGTCCAACTCCGCGAAGTACTCGCGGATGATGTCTTGCGTGTCGTCCGTCGAGGAGTCGACGACCACCAACTCCACTTTCTCCATTGGATAGTCGAGTTCGAGGATGTCGTTGAGTTTCGTCTCGACGATTTTCTCCTCGTTGTACGTCGGGAGGACAATGCTGACCGAGGGTTCGGACTCCCGCTTGTCCGCCGGCGACCCTGACGGCCGAACCCACGCGTAGAGCGCGAGATAGCCGACGTAGGGTGCGGCCGTCACCGCGAGAAGCGCGAGCGCGGCCACTGCGAGTGTGTTCATATGTTGGAGTAGCATACGTCGGGGTAAAACCCCTCCGCCAATATTTGAAAGGAATACGTTTTTGCGCTCCGACCAACCACTCCCGGTAATGACCGACTACGAGGACGTGTGCGCGCTCGTTCCGACGCGGAACGAGGCGACGACCATCGGCAGCGTCGTGGACGGGCTCTACGACGTCGGCATCGGCCACGTTCTCGTCGTCGACGGCCACTCCGAGGACGATACCCAAAGGATCGCACGCGAGCACGACGCGGACGTCATCGAACAAACCGGCTCCGGCAAAGGACAAGCAGTCCGTGAGGGCGTCGAACACATCGACGAGACGTACGTCCTCTTGCTCGACGGCGACGCCACGAACCCACCAGAGCAAGCGCCGCGCCTCCTCGACCCGCTCGTCGAGGGACGCGCCGACCACGTCGTCGGCGACCGCACGGCGGACATGCAGCCGGGCGCGATGACGAAACTCAACCAGTTTGGCAACCGTCTCATCAACCGGGCGTTCCACCGCATTCACGGCGAAGAGTATGGGGACATCCTCTCGGGGTACCGTGCATTCACCCGCGAGTCGTTCGAGCAGATGTTCCTCTCCGCGGAGGGGTTCGGCATCGAGACGGAGATGGCCGTCGAATGCGCGCGCCACAACATTCCCGTCGAGGTGGTGCCGACGACGTACCGCGCTCGACCCGAGGGCTCGGAGACGAACCTCCACCCGATCTCGGACGGCGGCAGAATCATTTTCACGCTGTACAGCCTTGCGAAGACCTCCAACCCCCTGTTCTACTTCGGGAGCGTCGGCGCCGTCTTCGGCACCGCCGGCGTCGCGCTCGCGGGCTACGTCGGCTACGACTGGTTCGTGAAGAACATCTCCCACGAAGCGCTCACGATGGTCGCCGGCGTCCTCCTCCTGCTGGGCGTCCAGCTGGTGATGTTCGGCGTGGTCTCCGATATTATGGTCTCGCTGCACCGCGAGCAGCGCCAGCGCATCGACCGGCTGCGCGAGGACTGAGCGGGCACCGTCGTCACTCGCGTAACGGGTCGGTCAGCGCCGCTTCGACCGGTTCGTCCCCGGACAGCACCTCGAAGGTTTCGCCGTACGTCGCCTCGGTGGTGAGCGTCGCTGCGAGGGTGTGCGCGACGTCTTCGCGGGGCACGTCGCCGTCTGTCTGCGAGAGGTCGGCGGCCGTGCGAATCCGGCCCGTCGCCGGCTCGGTCGTGAGTTCGCCGGGGCGGACCACGGTGTACGTCAGGTCGCTCTCGCGGAGGTATCGGTCGGCTGCGCCCTTCGCGCGCAGGTAGTCGCGCAGCGGCTCCGGCGCGGCCGCAGGCTGGTCGGCGAACATCGAACTCAACATCACGAAGCGCTCGACACCCGCGTCCGCGGCGGCGTCGACGAGCCGAATCGCGCCGTCGCGGTCAACGGCTTCGACCGCTTCACCGCCCGACCCGGCGGCGAACACGACGGCGTCGCAGCCATCGACGGCGTGCGCGACTGACTCCGTTAGGTCTGCGACGACTGGCTCGGCACCGAGCGCCGCGATGTCGTCGGTCTGGGCTTCGTCCCGGACCATCCCGTAGACGCGGTGCTCGCCATCCGCGAGCCGTTCCGTGAGATGCTGTCCAACCTGGCCGTGCGAACCAGCAACGAGTACGTCCATAGCCACGTTTGGTCCTCACGCGTCGAATAGGTGGCGACCGCGACTGCACACCATCGACCGCCTCCGCGACGAGCAGTCGCGCTCGGTTGGCGAGAACGGACGGGCGTTGCAGGTCGACGCTTCGCGTCCAGACCGACACCGAACTACAGAGAACGAATCGTCCGCAAGAACCGGGGTTGTCACTGTTCGTAGCGAGCGACGCGATACGCAAGGCCGCCAACGAGGACGGGCAGTCAGCACGACCACACTAATCCTGGGTGACAGCCGCTGCAACGTACGATTAGGAATCTCCGTCTGAGAACATATTAGCTATCGTGGAATGTTTCGCCGACTCGCCGATTCGCCAGAGTGAAGCAGTGTGTACATCGGCAAAAGCGAGCATAGACGACGCTAGTGTTGGAAATATTTACAACGAATTCCGGCTGTCGAACGGACGACGACCACTGCAGTCGCTGCGAACCACCAGACGGCGGCCACCTAGTACAATCACCCACTGACGCACGGGTGAGGACGATTCGCCGATCCCGGTTGCGAAAACCACGTGACAGCACGGGTCTGTACCACGAACCGCCACGATCGCTCGGTGTGTCGGGTCCCAGCGAGTGCTAGCTCTGGCTCACGCGCCTAAATCCGTGTGCCAGTCGTGCTTCGAGAGTACTTCTCCAGCGTCTGGCTGCGCCTGTGCTACAGACGCTTCGGATGGGGTTGTTGCGGACTGAGAGCCTCTGTAGGTGTCCTTGGTCGAATCCGGCGCAGCGATCTGTCGGGATGTGCGTGGCTTCAGTGCACGGTCACCGTCGAATCTCTGCAGGCACAGTCCCGATGTCGCACCTTGAACGACTACAGTGTCGATTCGGGCGCGACGTACGCAGTGAGTTCGTCGATGGTTGATGCGACAACGTCTACGGTGGCTTGGGCGACGCGCTTCTCGATGGCAGTCTCCTTCAGTGTGAGAATATTCCCGGGGTTGACGTAGGACTCGTAGGGGAGTTGGCCTTCGGCGTACGCGCCAGCCAGCGGAACTGCCTGCGCTCGCTCGGTGGTCGTCACGAGCGCAGCGAGATACTCGGTGCCGTGGAACGGATGCGTCGTGTTCGAGAGCACGAGATACGGGCGCTGTTGACTCCCGCCGAAAGGGTCGGCCCCGACAACGATTGCGCCCTGTGCGTACGCCACAAGCTAGGCCTCCGTGTCCACGTCGTGGTTCTCGTCGAGGTCGGGGAGGTCCGCAGCCCAGTCGTCGTTGTCCGCGTATCGGTCGGTGTACGCTGCGAACGCGTCGAACGAGTGGTTCATCGCGACGATCGAGCCGAGGCGGTCGTCTTCGGCGACTGCCCAGTAATCACCTTTGTGTCGGACGAGGCCATGCTCCTCGAGGCGAGCGAGCGTGCTCCCGACGCTCCCGCGGGGCACACCAGTCTGCTCGTGGATTTCCTTGGGCGTGAACCCGAGGTCAGGATTCTCGGCGAGAAACGAGAGGATGGTGTGGGCGTTCGTCCCGTCCGAGACGTCGATTCGACCGTCGTCTGGGTCGTAGTCGTCGAAGCGGACAGCCATCGTTGTAACTATATTGTAACTGCAAATGAATAGGTGTATCGGCACTCGGATTACGGCGAACGCCCTCGTAGACAGTCACCACGACTACGTCATCGGTTGGTAGCCTGTAGCGTCACGCCACGAGCGAACGCCAGCGCGTCCTCCAAAACGTTCGAGCACTGGGGCGCTCTCAAGCGAGGGTTCGACACGTCCCCCAGTCTCGGCCTTAACCAACAGTGGCGGGCGATAGCGGGCGAGTGTTGGTTAAGCTCGACGCGACCCACCCAATCGCCCCGAACCTGAGTAACAGCGTGACCCTACACCATCGACCGCACGGCGTCCAGCCACGCCTTCGGCGCGCGGCGCCGCGCGCCGTCGAGCGCGTACTCCAGCGCACTCGTTGCGTCGCGCATCACGCCCTCCCCGTGGCCGACGAGGATGCGCTCCGGCCGGAGCCCTTCGAGCGCGCGCGGCGGCTTCACGCGCAGCATCGGGTGGACGCCGACGCGCTCGTCGCCGGTCGTGAAGTATGTGGCCGTGCCGACGGCGTCGCCGACGACGAGCGTCTCGCCGTCGAAGAGCGCGGCCTCGTCCCAGCCCGGCCAGTCGACGGTCCGCACGACCTCGAAGTCGGTGCCCGGCAGGCGGTCGGTCACGGGCTGAGTGCGGGCGTCGATGCCGGGGTCCACGAACGACGGCACGAAAATCGGCACGTCGTGGCGCTGTGCGACCGCTGCGGCGTCCCGGCCGTGGCGGTCCATCAGCACGACCACGCCGCGGACGTCGCCGAACTCCGCGAACAGGTCGTCAACGCCGTCGGCGCCCACGGGATCAATTATCCAGACATCGCCGTCGTCGGTGCTCCCGGCTCCGCCGCTCGCGTCGTCGGTGCCCGGCTCACCCGCGGGCACACGCAACGCATGACTCGCCCGTCGCATCTCCTCATTAGGGTGGGCGATCCACCCGACGCCGTCGTCGAAGCGGTCGATCTCCGCGTACCCGGTCGCAGTCCCGGTGGCTTTCATCGGCATACACCCACGTACGGCGACCACTCACAAAAAACAGGGTCCGGCCACGGTTCCCGCCGGAACACCTACGCCGTACGAACCAATGGCTGGCACGCCCATATTCGACGGATTGTAGGCCCTCGACTGCGAGGCGTACGGCATGGACTATGTGCTGGTCGCCGCCGGCGTCGGCGCAGCTATCGTCGTACTCGCTACACTGCTGCTCTGGCGACGGCTGTCCTCGGGCAGCAGCGAGTCAAAGCGCGCCCACGAGGCTGCGCAGGAACGCGACCCGCCGGTCGAACTTGGGGAGACCTACGAGTTTGGAATCACGGAGTTCACCGACCATCACTCCGGCGAACGCGTTGCCGTCGGCAAAGTCGAGGGGTTCGTGCTGTTCACCGAGGACGTCCCCGACGCAGTCTCGGAGGGGGACGTGATTCGCGCGACGGTGACGTCGTTCAACCGCGAGAAGACGTCCGCGGACGCGATGTTCGAGGGGACGGCGTAAACGAGCCGCTGCTGTCCGGGACGAACGGCATTAATACGACCCTCGCGTATGGGCTGGCAAGGTGGACTCAACGTGAACGTCAGCATCGTCGGCAGCGGCTACGTCGGCACGACTGTCGCGGCGTGTTTCGCGGACCTCGGGCACTCCGTCGTGAACGTGGACGTCGACGAGGACATCGTCGACACCATCAACGACGGGCGCGCGCCGATTCACGAGCCCGGGCTCGAGGAACGCATCGCCGAGCACGCGGGCGACCAACTACGAGCGACGACGGACTACGATGCGGTGCGCGAGACGGACGTGACGTTTCTCGCGTTGCCGACGCCCTCTGAAGAGGATGGCCGCATCGACACCTCGATTATGCAGGCGGGCGCCGAGTCACTTGGCGAAGCGCTCGCGGGCAAGGACGACCACGTCGTCGTCGTGAAGAGCACGGTTGTCCCCGGCACGACTGAGGACGTCGTCGCGCCGGCGCTCGAACGCGGCGGGTTCGACGGCGCGACGCTCGCGATGAATCCCGAATTCCTCCGCATGGGGACGGCCGTCGAGGACTTCCTGCATCCGGATAAGGTCGTTTACGGCGCGACCGACGAGGCGGCCTACGACGTGCTCCACGACGTCTACGAGCCGCTCGTCGATGCTGCCGACGGCGATCCAGCGGTCGTCGAGACGGGGCTGCGCGAGGCCGAGATGATCAAGTACGCGAACAACGGCTTCCTCGCGGCGAAAGTCAGCCTCATCAACGACATCGGGAACATCTGCAAGGAGTTCGGCGTCGACGCCTACAAGGTCGCTGACGCCATCGCACACGACGACCGCATCAGCGGCCAGTTCCTCCGTTCTGGAGTGGGGTGGGGCGGAAGTTGTTTTCCCAAAGATACGGCTGCAATTATCTCTGCGGCCAAGGACGAAGGCTACGACCCCGCGGTCCTCGAAGCCGCCGTCGAGGTCAACGACCGCCAGCCCGAACGCCTCCTCTCGCTGCTCGACGACCACGTCGACGTCGACGGCGAGCGCGTCGCCGTGCTCGGCCTTTCGTTCAAGCCTGGCACCGACGACATCCGTGGGACGCGCGCGATTCCGGTCATCGACGGCCTCCACGACCGTGGCGCCGACGTCGTCGCGTACGACCCGGTCGCGACCGAGAAAATGGCCGAGAAACGCCCCGACGTCGAGTATACGGACAGCGCGCGAGCAGCACTCGACGGCGCATCCGGCGCCGTGTTCGTCACGGACTGGGACGAGTTCGCCGCACTCGACGAGGAATTCGATGCGATGGCTGAACCCGTGGTCGTCGACGGCCGGCGCATCGTCGAACGCCGCGACGGCATCACGTACGACGGACTGACCTGGTAGCCGCGCCGTACTGTATTCTCTGCCTTAGAGCCGGTCGGCGTCCACGCCGACGCCGGGCGGCGCGACGACGAGGAACTCCCGGAAGTGCATGAGCGTGCCGCCGGCGTCCTTGACGTTGCCGGCGAACCCGGCGGCGAGGTCGTTGAGGTCGCCGTCGACGGCGAGCAGGAGGACGTTGCCGTCGTGGACTTCGTCGAGCCAGTCGCCGTCCGGCGTCGTGCCGTCGAGGACGCCGAGGACGACGCTCCCGTCGAAGGACTCGGGGACGTCGATCTCCTCCTCGGCGTTCCGCAGGTCGAGGTTGAAGCCGTCAGACATGGTCGTAGCGTGGGTGCGACGGGGCAAAAACCTTCCCGACAAGTTATGCTGGCGGCGGCCGTGGCTTTGCGTATGCCGGACGTCCACCTCAGCGAGGAAACCACCGAGCGACTGGACGCGCTCCGCGAAGACGACGAGTCCTACGACGAACTCGTCGAGGAACTCCTCAACATCTACGAAGCCGAGGAACTGACGCTTTTCCACTCCGGAGACGGCTAGTCGTCGGCCGCGGCGCGCCGCACCGACTCCCACTTCCCCTCGTCTTCGAGGTGGGACTGGAGCGCGTCGGCGTACTCGTCGGCGAGCTGCGTCGCTTCCGCTTCCAGTTCCTCGTCGCCGTCGTCGTCGCTGCCGAGCCCGAGGGCGTCCTTGATGCCGCCGACGACGCTGCCGCTATCATTCGACTGTCCGCGAGCGCCGCCGCCGCCCATCGCCATCTGGTCGTCGACGTTCTGCATCTCCGGGAGGACGTGTTCGAGTTTGGACGTGTCGGCGACGATGCGCGCATTCTCCGGGTCGGCGGCGTCTTCGATGTCGAACTCGACGGCGGTCATCACCAGCCCCCACTGGGAGTTCGACAGCGACGACCCTCGCACGCGCTCGGTGAACTCCTGGTCGACGGCCATGCGCGCGCCGACCACCAAATCCTGCCAGTCGTTGGACATGGACGCAGCTACGCGGTCGGCGTGCTTGTAAGCTACGACGAAAAAACGGTGCGGGAGCGTCTAGAACCCGCCGGTCTCGCCGGTGATCTCGGCGTGGAGGCCCTCGCGGAGCGCGCTGTGGACGTGGCAGATGTCCTCGGCGCGCTCGACGATGGCGTCGAACTCGTCGTCGTCGAGGTCCTCCTCGACGAGGAGGTGGAAGCGAATCGCCTCGAGGTCGTCGTCGTCATCGACGTCGCCCTCGACGTCGACGTCGATTCGACCGAGGTCGTCGAAGCCCTCCTTCTGACCGCCGACGCGGAACGCCGGGACGAAACAGGACGCGTAGTCCGCGAGGAGCGTCGCGTTCGGGTTCGGGCCCTCCTCGTCGGTGGCGTCGATGGTCAGTTCGAAGTCCCCGACGCGGGACCGCGTGACGTAGCCTTCCTCGGACGTGCTCGTGACTTCGATGGTAGTCATTGCGTCCGTTCGGTCGCCCGCCAGAGCCGTAAGCGTTGTTCTTTCAGCGGGCGACGCGACGGCACGCCGGCGCGGCGTCAATACCCCTCGGAGAGGTGGAACGTCTCGTCGCCGTCGAGCACCTCGACGTCGGCGGGGCTGCCGGTGGCTTCGACCTCGCGCACGAAGTCGTCGGTGTCGATTTCGATGGGCGGGAACGTGTCGTAGTGCATCGGGAACGCGACGTCGGCGTCCAGCCAGTCGACGGCGACGGCGGCCTGCCACGGCCCCATCGTGAAGTGGTCGCCGACAGGCACGGCGACGGCGTCGGGTTCGAGGAACGGCGCGATGACGTCCCGCATCTCGGTGTGGAGGCTGGTGTCGCCGGCGTGGTAGAACGTCTCGGATTCCTCGTCGGCGACCTGCGTGGGCTTCGTGTCCGAAATCACGTAGCCCGCGGGCATCCCGGCCGAGGTGCCGTAGCCGGTGTCGATGCCGTTGGAGTGGTCCGCGCGCACCATCGTCACGTAGGCGTCGCCGAGTTCGACGGTGCCGCCGAGGTTCATCCCGGTGGCGTCGTCGATGTCGTACTGGTCGCCGAGGTAGCCCGCGAGCTCGGGCGTCGCGACGAAGTGCGTGCCGCGGTAGCGGTCCACGTCCGCGATGTGGTCGGCGTGGCCGTGCGTGAGCAGCACGTGGTCCGGGTCGACTTCCTCGGGGTCGGTGTCGGTCTTGGGGTTGTCGAAGAACGGGTCGATGAGCAGCGTCGTCTCGCCGACTTCCACGCGCCACGTCGAGTGGCCGAACCAAGTGAGTTCCATAGCATCCCCAACTACTCCCGAAGCACACATAAAAGGTGACGGCCCGGTGGATACTTCCGCGAGGCCGACGCGACCCCGTCTATGGACGCCGCCCCCGAGTCCCGCACCAGAACCGCCGACAGGCGTGATGGCCTGCTCGCGCTGGTCCTCGCCCAGCTAACGTTGCTGACGGCCGTCGTCAACGGACTGAATCCGCTCGGTGTCGCATCCCTGCTGGTCGTCGGCCTCCCCGCGTTCGTTGTCGGCCTCGGACTCCTCGCGCCGCCCATGGACTAACCGGACAGCCTCGCGGCTATCCCACACCGTTAGGTGCGTTCGGGTCCGTCGTCCGGTATGAAGCAGCGACGACTCGGTTCGACCGGATTCGACGTCAGCGAAGTCAGCCTCGGCACGTGGGAAATCGGCGCCGACTGGGGCGACGTCGGCGAGGAGGAAGGCAAAGACGCCGTGCGCGCCGCGCTGGACGCGGGCGTGAACTTCCTCGACACCGCCGACGTCTACGGCGACGGCCGCAGCGAGCGCCTCATCCGCGAGGTCCTCGACGAGCGCGACGAGGACCCCGTGGTCGCGACGAAGGCTGGCCGCCGCCTCGACCCCCACGAGGCAGCGCGCTACGACCACGAGAACCTCGAACGGTTCGTCGACCGTTCCCGGGAGAACCTCGGCGTGGAGTCGCTGGACCTCCTCCAACTGCACTGTCCGCCCACGGAGACGTATTACCAGCCGGAGACGTTCGACGCGCTCGCGGACCTCCAGCACGCGGGGAAAATCGACCACTACGGCGTTAGCGTCGAGAAGGTCGAGGAGGGGATGAAGGCCATCGAGTACCCGGGCGTGGAGACCGTCCAGATTATCTTCAATCCGCTCCGCCAGCGGCCCGCCGAGCGCTTCCTCGACGCCGCCGCCCGCGAGAACGTCGGCGTCATCGTGCGCGTGCCGCTCGCGTCGGGACTGCTCACGGGCGCCATCGACGAGGACACGGCGTTCCCGGAGAACGACCACCGGAACTTCAACCGCGAGGGCGACGCCTTCGACGTCGGCGAGACGTTCGCGGGCGTCCCCCTCGACGCGGGCGTCGCCGCCGTCGACGAACTCCGCGAGCACGTCCCCGAGAAGCTCACGCTCCCGCAGTTCGCGCTCCGCTGGATTCTGGACTTCGACGCCGTCTCCACCGTGATTCCGGGGTCGACGACGCCCGAACACATCCGGAGCAACGTCGCGGCGTCGAACGCCCGTCCGCTCACTCACGAGGCCCACGGCGCGACCCGCGACGTCTACGAGAAGTACGTCGAGGAGCACGTCCACCACCGCTGGTAGCGCGGCGCGAACGACTAAGCCCCTCCCGTGCGAACCGTTCGCACGCATGAGAGACGACCTGCCGTCGCCGCCGGAGGGGGACGACGGCGCGAGCGTTTCGGCGGACCGCCAGCGGCCGCCGCTGCGCGCGAACGTCCACGTGCTCGCCGGCCCCAACTGGTGTTCGAAGATTCGGACCGTGGTGCCCGACGAGATTACGGTCCGGACGTTCACCGACGCCGACTCCTTTGACGTCGCCCTCACCGCGAACGTCGCGGTCGCGTTGCTGTCCTGCGCGGAGTCCACCAACCGCCTGCAGGCGACCGTCCGCCGGACCGTGGCAGCCTCGCCGCACGCCCACGTGGGGCTGCTGGCGACCGACGAGACGCGGGACGCCGACGTGCCTCGAGACGTGGAGTTCGTCGCGCCCGTGGACCGGGAGGCGTTCGCCGAGCGGGTCAAGCGCCTCTACGTCCGCGCGCACTACGCCGCGACGCTGGACCGCTACTACCGCGTCTCGGTCACGATTCGGAACCTCGAACTGCGCACGGACGAGGCCGCCGTCGACGACGCGGAACTCGACCGCCTGCGCGCGGTCCGTGACCGCTCGCGGCGCTACCTCCGGCAGTTCCGTGCGTACCTCGACGCGGAGAGTCTGGCAGCGCTGAAGAACCGCGGGGACCGTCTCGAAGCGCTCGTCGCGGACGGGCGAACGCCCCCGGACCCCGCGGCGCGGGGGCTCCCGGAGTCGTGTCCGGCGTGCTCGTTCGACTGGACGACGTGGCACGGCCGGGGGCTGGGGGCAGGCTACCGGAAGCTCGGGTCGGACACGTGGCAGTGCACGAACTGCGGGGAGACGCTGGCGGGCGCAACGCCCAGCGGTTACCGCGTCAACTGAGCCCGCGGCTTGCCGCACCCGGAACGCTTACGCGGTCACCCCGGGAACCCGCGGACATGCACTGGATGCGCTTCCGCGACCCGGCAGGGGCAGTACGACGCGGCGAGTACGAGGACGGCACGGTCTCGTTCGGCGACCGCACGTACGACGTCGAGGACGTCGAGGTGCTGGCGCCGGCGGAGCCGTCGAAAATCGTCTGCGTCGGCCGGAACTACGCGAAGCACGCCGAGGAGCGCGGCGAGGAAGTCCCGGACCGCCCCCTCCTGTTCCTGAAGCCGCCGAACGCCGTCGCCGGCGACGGCGACACCGTGACGCTCCCCGGGGACAACTACGTCGAGCACGAGGCGGAGGTCGGGGTCGTCATCGGCGAGCAGGCCCGAAACGTCGACGAGGCCGACGCCATGGACGTGGTTGCGGGCTACACGGCCGCCGACGATGTCTCGAACCGCACGGACCAGTCCGAGGAGCAGAACTGGGTGCGCGGGAAGGCCTTCGACGGCGCGTGCCCACTCGGGCCCGTGCTGGCGACGCCCGACGAGGTGCCCGCGGACGCGGACGTGGAACTGCGCGTGAACGGGGAGACCCGCCAGTCCTCCTCGATCGAGCACTTCATCTTCTCCGTGCCGGAGCTCGTCGCCGAGATTACGGAGTACCTAACCCTCGAACCGGGCGACATCATCATCACGGGGACGCCGGCGGGCGTCGACGAACTGGAGGACGGCGACGAGGTAGAGGTCGAAGTCGAGGGCGTCGGCACGCTCACCCACGACGTCGAACGCCGGTAGGCGGGAAGGACAACGCTGAAGATTAGGCCGACCTAAGAGTCGGGCGAATGGAGCTGACGCGACGGGACGTGCTCGCCGCGCTCGGCGCCGCGGGTGCCGCGGGCGCAGTTGGCGCGGGCGCGCTCGAACTCTCGCAGCGGGACAGCGACGACAATCCAGTCGGCGACCACGAGGTAGCGACGCTGGTCGCGGTCGCGGACGTCGTCTACCCCAGCGAGGTCGAGGGCGTCGAATCGTTCGTCCGCGAGTACAGCGTCGGCCGCTTCCGGGACCGGCCGGAGTACGCGGCGGGCGTCGCGGGCGCCGTGGCCGTGCTGGACGACTACACCCAGCACTGGCACGACGCGGACTTCGCCGTGCTCGACGCCAACGAGCGCGAACAGCTACTCGCCGGGATGAATGCCGACACTGCCGACCCCGTGCCTGACGGCGAGGAGCGCGAGCGCGTCCGCTACTACCTCGTGAACGAACTGCTGTACGCGCTGTTCTCCACACCCACCGGCGGGAAGCTCGCGGGCATCGAGAACCCGCAGGGCCACCCCGGTGGCACGGCGAGCTACCAGCGGGGGCCGCAGTGATGGCGGCGAACCGCCAGCCGTCCGAGCGCGCGGACGTCTGCATCGTGGGCGCCGGCCCCGCGGGCGGCATCGTCGCGGACAAACTGGCCAGCGAGGGCTACGACGTGGTCGTGCTGGAAGCCGGCCCGCGCTTCGACGAGGCGGACCGCGAACAGCGCATGGAGCGCTCGATTCGGCCCGCGCACGGCCCCGACTCGGTGTGGGAGATGGGCGGCCCGCGGGACGCGTACGCGTCCACGGGCGAGCGCCACTACCCGCTGAACGCGGCGCGCGTGAAGGGCGTCGGCGGGTCCACCCTCCACTGGCAGGGGATGGTGATGCGCCTGCACGAGCAGGACTTCCGGCTCGACAGCGAGACGGGCGTCGGCGCGGACTGGCCGGTGAGCTACGACGACCTGCGGCCGTACTACGCCGACGCCGAGCAGGCGCTGGGCGTCGCGGGCGCCAGCGACAACCCGTTCGCGCCGCCGCGCGAGCGGCCCCACCCGCTGCCGGCGTTCCCGCCGAGCTACTCGGACTCGCTGTTCGCCGACGCCTGCGAGGCACTCGGAATTACGACGCACTCAGTGCCGAACGCCCGCCTCTCCGAATCCCGCGACGACCGGAGCGCCTGCGTCGGATACGGCACCTGCCAGCCCGTCTGCCCGTCGGGCGCGAAGTACGACGCGACCATTCACGTCGCGCGCGCCGAACAGCAGGGCGCCCGCGTCGTGGACCGCGCGCCCGTCCAGCGCCTCGAACACGACGACGCCGGCGAGCGCGTGACGGCCGCGGTGTACGCGACGCCCGACGGCAGCGAGCACCGGCAGGAGGCCCGCGAGTTCGTGCTCGCGGCGGGCGGCGTCGAGAACCCCCGCTTGCTGTTGCTCTCCGAATCCGAGCAGTACCCCGACGGCCTCGCGAACTCCTCGGGGCTGGTGGGCCGGTACTTCATGGACCACCTGTTCGCGGGGGTGGGCGGCACGCTCGACGAGCCCACGCGGCAGAACCACGTCGGGTTCAACACCACGGAGAGCCACCAGTTCTACGACCGCGAGGACGACTCGCGGGGCGCCATCAAGCTCGAATTCTTGAACTACGCGGGCCCGTCGCCCGTGGAGATGGCGCTGACCGGCGACGACTGGGGGGACGAGATGCTCGACCGCATCCGGGACGGCTACGGCACGCACGTCGCGATGGGCGCGCTCGTCGAGCAGCGCCCGCAAAAGGAGAACCGAATCCGGCTCCACCCCGAGCGCACTGACGACCACGGCAACCCCGTGCCGGACGTGGTGTGGTCGCTGGACGAGTACACTCGACGGACCATCGAGCGCGCCAACGAGATTCAACGCGAGGTGCTGGCGGAACTCGGCGCCGACGTCCAGTGGACGGTCGGCCCGGAATCGACGGGGCCGGCGTTCCACCACATGGGCACGACGCGGATGGGCGCCGACCCCGAGACGAGCGTCGTGAACCCCCAGCTACGGACCCACGACCTCCGGAATCTGACGATTCCGTCCTCCAGCGTCTTCCCGACGGGCGGCGCGATGAACCCCACGCTGACTATCGCGGCGCTCGCGCTGAAGGCCGCCGACCACGTCGCCGAGCGCCTGTAGCGCGGCCAGAAGCGAATTTCGGCAAACCAGCTTACAGAAGCGTCGTTCAGACCCCTACGAGCGCGGCGTCGTTCGCTCGCCCCTGCTGAGACCAGAGCCTTCTCACGTTCCGGCCGGCGCGCACAGCCTCCGAACGACTGTCGCGGCCGCTGCGCTGGTCGTCACCGTCGCGGTCGCCGCCACCGCGGTCGTCGTCCTCGGCGTCCAGCGCGGAAGGCTACCGTTCAGTGCGGGGAACGAACAACGACGCCCACATCAATCGTCGTCAGCCGTGTATGCACCGCCACGGCGCTTGATTCGGGCGACGACGAGTCGCTGTTCGTCCTGTCGGAACGTCGCGGCGAGACGGAACTCGCCGACTCGGATTTTCCTGTGCGGGCTGTTTTGCAGCGGTTCACCGTAGTCCGGCGGGTCGCGCCACGGGGAATTGACGATTTCGTCGAGTTTGTCGAGAATTCGGTCCTGTTCCTCGAGCGATAGCGAGTCGAGGTCGCTTTGCGCCGTCGCGGAGAGCTCCCACGTCCACTCCTCGTCACTCATCGCTCGTGCCGAACGACTCCCGCGCTTGCTCGGCGTCCATCGTCGTTCCCTCACGGGCGTCTGCCTCAGCAGCGAGCAGTGCGATTAGCTCGTCGCGGTCGAACGTCGGGTTCTCGACGGCGTCACGGAGCGTGTACCGGATGAACTCGCTCCGGCTGTTGAACCCGCGGCCCTGCCACGCTTCGTCGATTTCGTCGAGGAACGACTGCGTGGCTTTGAAATTCACCGTGACGATTTCGTCCTCCTCGTCCCCTTCCGTGGCTGCTTCGGACATACAGACGTAATACGTTAGTAATACTATTAATCGTTTCGCCGATTCGGCGTTCCGAACTCACCGATGCGGTCGCACGCCTACCGAGCGGTCGTGGCAGACGAACACCTGCCCGTGTCGAACGATTCTATCTACGCCACACTGGTGCCGGTATAGCCAGTATTAGCGTATCTAATGGCCTCATTCCGCCGTTTCAAAATCGCTCTGAATGAAGAAACCGCAGTTAGAACTACTCGCCGCTGAGCCGGCCGGGCTGCCACTCCGCGTCGAAGTCCTCGTGGGTGAACGGCGCGGCGTCCTCGCCGCTGTAGGTCGCGACGAGCTGGCCGTCGCCCTCCAGGTAGTACTTGTACGTCGTCAGGCCTTCGAGGCCGACGGGACCGCGGGCGTGAATCTTGCCCGTGGAGATGCCGACCTCGGCGCCGAGCCCGTAGCGGTAGCCGTCCGCGAACCGCGTGGAGGCGTTGTGGAAGACGCTCGCGGCGTCGATGCCCCGCATGAACACGGCGGCGGCGTCCTCGTCCTCCGTGAGGATGGACTCGGTGTGCTTCGAGCCGTGGGCGTTGACGTGGTCGACGGCGTCGTAGACGTCCTCGACCACTTTGATGGCGAGTTCGAGGTCGCCGTACTCGGTATCCCAGTCGTCCTCCGTGGCGGGGTCGATGTCCACGATGTCGCGGGTCGCCTCGTCGCCGCGCAGTTCCACGCCCGCGTCCTCGTAGCGCTCGACCATTCCCGGGAGGAACTCGTCGGCGACGGCCTCGCTGACGAGCAGCGTCTCCACGGCGTTGCACACCGCGGGGTACTGGACTTTCGCGTCGAAGGCGACATCCTCAGCCATTTCGAGGTCTGCGTCCTCGTCCACGTAGACGTGGCAGACGCCCTCCGTGTGGCCGAGCACGGGAATCTGGGTGTTGTCCTGGATGTAGCTGACGAACGCCGAGGACCCACGCGGCATCACGAGGTCCACTTTGTCGTCCATCTCCAGCAGCCGGTCGACGTCCTCGCGGGCCTCGATGAGCTGCGCCCAGCCCGTCGGCAGGTCCTCCGTCGCCTCGCGGATGACGTCGTAGAGCACGCGGTTGGACTCGCTGGCCTCGCTGCCGCCCTTCAGAATGACCGCGTTCCCGGACTTCAGCGCGAGCGCCGCAATCTGGACGAGCGCGTCCGGCCGCGACTCGAAGACGGTCGCGACCACGCCGATGGGCACCGCGACCTTGTACAGTTCGAGGTCCTCGTCGAGTTCGCGGGCCGCCAGCGTCTCCCCGAGCGGGTCGTCCTGCTCGGCGACTGACTCGACCATCGCCGCGATGTCGTCCAGCTTCGCGGCGTCGAGTTCGAGACGGTCCACGAGCGCCTGCGTGTACTCGCCGCGTTCCAGCATCTCCTCGGCCGCCTCGACGTCTTCCTCGTTGGCGGCGAGAATCTCGTCCTCGTGGGCGCGAATCGCGTCCGCCATCGACTGCAGCGCGTCGTTTCGCGCCGCCTCGTCGACGTTCGCGAGGTCAAGTGCCGCGCGCTCCGCTTCGGTCACCTGGGCGTCGGTGTCGCGTTCACTCATCGGTGTCACCGTTCGTGGGAACGAATAGCGTGCCGACGGGCTTGGCAGTAGCGATTTTCCCGAGCACGCCGGGCTCCGTGGACTTCGCGATGACCGCGGGGATGTCGTGCTCGGCGGCCGCGCGCGCCCGCTCGACTTTCGTCTGGATGCCACCGAACTGCTCGGGCGTGCTCTCGCTGACCAGCTGCTGGACCTCGCTGTAGTTCTCGGCGACGGACTCGATGCGCTCGGCGGTGTCGTCGTGTTTCGGGTTCGCGGTGTAGACGCCACCCACGTCGGTCAGCGTCACCAGCAGGTCGACGTCCACGCCGATGGCGACCGACGACGACAGCATGTCGTTGTCGCCGATGCGAATCTCCTCGGTGGCGACCGCGTCGTTTTCGTTGATGATGGGGACGATGCCCCAGTCCAGCAGCGTCTCGACGGTGTTGCGGGTGTTCGTGAACCGCTCGGGGTTCGAGAGGTCGTGCTCGGTCAGCAACAGCTGGGCGATCTTCTGGTCGTAGCGGTCGAAGCTCTCCGTGTAGTGGCGCATCAGGTGGCTCTGCCCGACCGTCGCCAGCGCCTGACTCTCCTCGACGGTCTCGACGTCCTCGTCGACGCGGCCCTTCCCGGCGCCGACCGCGCCCGAGGACACCAGCAGCACGTCCTTCCCGCGCTCGCGGAGGTCCATGATGTCGTCGACGAGCTTGTCGAGTTTGTCGCGGTCGAGTTGCGACTGGTCGTCGGTCAGCGAGTTCGTCCCCGCCTTCACGACGACGCGCTGGGCGTCCGCGGCGCGCTGGCGGGCGCGCTCGACGGCGTCGGTGTCGACGGCGTTCGTCTGAATCTGCTCACTCATTCTCGAACTCCTCCGCGAGCTCCCGGGAGCGCCGCTCGGCGGCCTTCACAGCCGCGCGCACGGCCTCGTCAGCGTCGCTGTCCCACAGCACGTCCATGCCCTCGATGGTCGTCCCCTTCGGCGAGCAGACCGCGTCGATGAGTTCGTCGACGCTGCGCTCGTCCTGGAGTACCGTCTCCGCGGCACCCTTGAACGTCTGCGCGGCCAGCGTCTCCGCCTGCTCGGCGTCCAGGCCGGCGTCCACGCCGGCGTCTTTCATCGCCTCGATGAGGTAGAACGCGAACGCCGGGCCGCTGCCGTTGACCGCGGTCGCGGTGTCCATCTTGGACTCGTCGACGACGACGAACTCCCCGAGGTCGTCGAGGATGGCGCGCACCTCATCGGTGATGCCCTCCTGCGTCGCCGCCGCGGCCATGTCGCGGGTCTCGGCGGCGAGGTTCGGCATGATGCGGACGACGTTGGCGTCGGTCTGCGCGGCGACGAACTCGCGGGGGACGCCCGCCGCGAGCGTGATGAGAGTCTGGTCGGCGCGCAGGTCAAGGTCGTCCAGCACGGCCGCGGCGACGCTGGGTTTCACCGCGAGGACGACGACGTCCGCGTCCCGTGCCGCCGCGCTGTCCGTGGTCGTCTCGTCGGCGGCGTCCGCGACGCCCTCCAGTGCGTCGGGGTCGAGGTCGATTGCCGTCACTCTGTACCCGCCGGCCTTCGCGAGCCCACGGACGAACGCCCCGCCCATGTTCCCGCAGCCGATGACGCTGACGTGTTTCATCTTACCCCTACAGAAGGGACTGGGGGTCATACCGTCTGCGCTTCCGACAGCCGCCTCGACCCGCAAGCAAGCTTTTGTCCTCGGCACGAAAACAATAGTACGATGACAGACCAAACCGACGACCGGTCGCTGTCGACGCTCGGGCGCGTCGCGCTCGGCCTCGGGCTCGCCGCGCAGGCCAGCGAGGACTTCCGCGACATGGAGGACGCCGTCGAGTACGCCGAGTCCGCGGGCGTCCCGATGCCCGACGTGCTGGCGCCGCTCGCGTCCGGGACGATGGTCGCCGCCGGCCTCGGCATCGCCGTCTGGCGGCTCCCGAAGCTCGCGACGGGCGCGGCGGCGACGTTCCTCACCGTCGTCACGGCGACGATGCACGACTTCTGGAACGCCGACGAGGACGACGCGAGCGGCGAGCGCCTCGCGTTCTTCGGGAACCTCGCGATGCTCGGCGGCGTGCTCGTCTTCCTCCTGGAGGCGTACCGGAGTGAGGAGTAACTATTCTTGCTCCGTCACCCTAGAGCCTATTAGCACTGCCACGAACTCAACACCGTATGGCCGGTAAGCGAGCGTATGTCGGTCTCAGTTCCCCAATCGGGTATGATTGGGAGCGGACAACGACACCGAACGGATCGCCGAACCCACTACTGGAGGCGCCGATCGGACTGTCGGTGCTCTACGACGAACTGTGGTTCTACGACCCAGTGGTTTGCCCCGAGAACATGAGAGAACTCGACTTCGTCAAGTTCGTCACCGACCAGTACGATGAAGCCGAATTGGCCGCGCTGTACGAGCGAGACGAGCGAGGTGCCCAATCGCTCGTGGCAGACCGACCCGGACACCATCAGTTCCCGTACAGCGACTGGGAGGACATTGTGACGACGGCCGCACCGTTCGCGACCCACGATGATCACGGCCAGGGTGGGGATGTAGAAATCGGCGCGACGCCTCGGCCGAGCATCTCGAACTCGAAGTTCGACTTCTTCGTCAGTGAGCACATCAACGCGGAGTACGTCGCCAACACACCACTGACGGAGTATCTGTCGGACGTAATGACTGCCGTGGAAGCGACGCAAACGGACGCCCAAATCGTCGACCGCGCGGTGTGTTCTGGTATTCCGAACTACATCTCTCCGGATGGGCCACCGCTGGAACTCATTGACGACTTCCGGCATCATCACCACCTCAGCCGATTC
The DNA here is from genome assembly GCF_001488575.1 of Halobacterium hubeiense. Taxonomy (NCBI): domain Archaea; kingdom Methanobacteriati; phylum Methanobacteriota; class Halobacteria; order Halobacteriales; family Halobacteriaceae; genus Halobacterium; species Halobacterium hubeiense. The sequence goes on along the minus strand of NZ_LN831302.1, from coordinate 1,139,576 downwards.
CGGTCGGAGGTTGAGGATCTTATTGATGACCCTGTGGCTGTGGAACGAGAGCGACAGCGAATCGAGGAGGCCGCCGCGGAGATGCGACACGAGGCGGTCAACTCGGTATCGGACCCGAACCGCATCTACCTGAGCGCGGCTCGCCTCGCGGTCAACCGCGTCCCGCTCGTGGGGAAGGCGACCGGCTGGATATTCGACTCACAGGACCTGTTGGAGGCCTGGGACGACGTCAATCGGTTCGGTTGGGCGAGCTTTTACGCGGACTTGGAAGCGTCCGTGCGTGAGTACGAGCACTAATCGCCGTCTCACGTTCAGAACTGGATGTGCGAGGTCGAACTCGGGGTTTCGTCGTCCTCGTCGTCCTGCTTGAGGCCGTCGTGGAGGTACTGCACGTCGTCGTCCGTGAGGTAGACTTGGCCGTCCTCGACGGTGATTTCGACGTCGACGAGGGTCGTGTCCGCGGCCTCGCCGTTGTCGCAGTGGCCGCTACAGGTGTCGAACATCGACCCGTGTCGCGGGCAGACGACCTCGCCGTTCCGCACAGTCGCACCCACGCCCTCCCGGTAGAGGCGCTGTGGCTCGTGCGTACAGCGGTTCACCCACGCCTCCACGCCGTCCTCGCAGGGCACCAGCAGGACTTCCTCGTCGCCGCCGTGTTCGTCCCGCACCGTAAACACCGTGCCGCCCTCCTCATGGACGTCCGCGACGCTCGTCACGCGATAGCGGCTCATACGGTAACCCGTGGCGGCGACCCCGTTAGTACTCACGGTCGCGGCGGCTAGCGCGGAGAAGTAGCGTCGGCCGCTGTCAGAAGGCGCCGGTAGCGAGCGCGCCGGCGTCCAGCAGCAGGAGGACGGCGACGACGGAGGCGCCGTAGAGGATGGAGGAGGCGTCCTCGCCGTCTTCGAGTTTGCTGGCGGCGACCTCGGTGAGGCCGGCAAGCGCGAGCCACAGCACGAGCATCGTCAACACGAGGTGGCCGCGGCCCGTGCCCGTGAGCGTGCCGCCGTCCGTGTAACCGGCGAGCGTGAGCATGTAGCCGCCCGAGAGGAGGAGGACGGCGGAGCTACCGCGGGAGATGTTGCGGAGCGTGCCGACGAACGAATCGCGGGCGCTGGCGGGGAGGCTGCTGGCGATGCCGGGGAGCGTCGCGGTGGCGAACAGCACGCTCCCGGTCCACAGCCCGGCGAACAACAGGTGCAAGGCGTACACGACTGTCTCGGTGACTGCCATGTCAGCCAGTAGTGACTGGTGCGTCGTAAAACGCCGGGGTATCGGCGGACGGCTCCGTGAAGGCAGTCTTAAGGCCCGCGCGCCACTCGACTCGGGCATGGAACTACGGGACCTCTCCGACCACGTGGAGTACCGGGCCGGTCGGGGCATCGAGGAGGTCGCACGGGAGCTGGGACGCGACCCCGCGGAGTTCGTGAAGCTCTCCTCGAACGAGAACCCCCACGGCCCGAGTCCGAAGGCCGAAGCCGCCATCCGCGAGACCGCCTCGGAGGTCCACCGCTACCCGAAAGCCGTCCACGCCGACCTCACCGCCGCGCTCGCCGACCAGTGGGACGTCAGCGACAAGCAGGTGTGGCTGGCGAACGGCGGCGACGGCGCGCTCGATTACCTCGCTCGGGCGACGCTCGCACCCGGGGACCGCGTGCTCGTCCCCACGCCCGGATTCACGTACTACGGGATGAGTGCGCGCTTCCACCACGGAGAGGTTGCCGAGTACGACGTGCGGACCGACGACGGGTTCGCGCTCACCGCGGAGCGCGTGCTGGACGCGTACGACGGCGAGCGCGTCGTCTACCTGACGAGCCCCCACAACCCCACGGGCCACCGGTTCACGCTGGACGCCGTGGAGGAGGTCGCCGACCGGGCCGACGAGGACACGCTGGTCGTCGTCGACGAGGCGTACGGCGAGTTCACCGACGCGCCTTCGGCCGTCTCGCTGCTCGACGAACGGGACGATATTGCAGTTCTCAGGACGTTTTCGAAGGCGTACGGACTGGCGGGCATCCGCCTCGGGTATGCGCTCACGCCCCCGGCGTGGGCGGACGCGTACGCTCGCGTGCAGACGCCGTTCGCCGCCAGCGCCATCGCGTGCCGCGCGGGCACCGCCGCACTGGACGACGACGAGCACGTCGAGCAGACCGTCGAGAGCGTCAAGTGGGCGCGACAGTACATGCACGACGAACTCGACGCCCGGACGTACGAGAGCCACGGGAACTTCGTGCTCGCGGACGTCGGCGACGCCACCGAAGTCGCGGAGGCAGCCAAGCGCAAGGGCGTCCTGATTCGGGACTGTTCGAGCTTCGGGCTCCCCGAGCACGTCCGCATCACCTGCGGCACCCGCGAGGAGACCGAGCGCGCCGTCGCGGTGCTCAACGAGGTGCTTGCAGAGTGAGAGTCGCTGTCACCGGGACGCCGGGCACGGGGAAGACGACCGCCACCGAGCACCTCGACACCGACCTCGACATCGTCCACCTCAACGACGTCATCCAGGAAGAGGACCTCTACACGGAGGTCGACGAGGCGCGGGACAGCAAGGTCGCGGACCTCGACGCTGTCCGCGACTGGCTGGACGGCCGCGAGGACGTGCTCGTGGAGTCGCACCTATCGCACCTATTGGACGCCGACCGCGTGGTCGTGTTGCGCTGTGCGCCCGGCGAGCTGGAGCGCCGGCTCATCGAGCGCGGCGAACCCAGCGAGAAGGCCGAGGAGAACGCCGAGAGCGAGGCGCTGGACGTCATCCTCTCGGAGACCGTCCGCGACCACGGGAAGCCGAACGTCTACGAAATCGACACCACCGACCGCGACCCGGCGGCGGTCGCCGACGACATCGAAGCCGTGCTCGCGGGCGACCGCGACCCCTCCGCGGGCGAGGTGGACTTCACTGAGTATCTATGACCCTCGACACGTACCGTGACCTCGCGAACCGGCTGCTGCGGCCGTGGGTGCGCGCAGCCGTCGCCGTCGGCGCCACGCCCGACGTCATCAGCGTCGTTGCGTTCGTGTTCGCGGTCGGCGCCGCCGCCGCGTTCTACGGCGCAACGCCCCTCCTGTACGCGGTGGGCGCGCTCTGCGTCGTCGTGAATGGCTGGCTGGACCTCCTGGACGGCGCGGTCGCACGCGAACTCGGCACGGACTCGGTGGCCGGCGACCTCCTCGATCACGTGCTCGACCGGTATGCGGACGTGGTCATCGTCGCCGGCCTCGCCGCCGGCATCGGCCGCTACGACCTCGGCCTTGCTGCTGTTACTGGCGTCCTGCTCACCTCCTATCTGGGGACGCAAGCGCAGGCGGTCGGCCTCGACCGCGTCTACGGCGGCCTGCTCGGGCGCGCGGACCGGCTCGCGCTCGTCGGCATCACCGGCGGGCTCTCCGTGTTCATCCCGGCTGTCGGTGGGTTCTCGCTGGCCGCGTGGCTGCTCGCGCTGTTCGCCGTCGTCGGCCACCTCACCGCGATTCAGCGGTTCGTCTCCGCGTGGCGCCAACTGTCCTGAAGCGCCGGCGGCGTGCCATTTAAGCGTCGGCCCCGGCTACCCGTTCGTATGGCCCAGTGCGAGATGTGTGGCAAGGAGGTCTCGTCCCCGAAGACCGTCAAAATCGAGGGGGCGGAGATCGACGTCTGCGACGACTGCGCCGACTTCGGCACGGAAGTCCAGACGGAGTCCTCCAGCACCACCAGCACGAAGTACTCGACGTCCTCGTCTAGTTCGTCCTCGGGCGGCTCCTCGTCATCCTCGTCCAGTGGTGGCTCCTCGGGCGGGCGCCGCCGCCGCGACATGTTCGACGAGATGGAGGAGCTCGCCGGCGACTACGACGACCGCATCCGGACGGCCCGCGAGAGCGAGGGGCTCAGCCAGGAGGAGCTGGCCGACGACCTCAACGAGAAGGCCAGCGTCATCCGGAAGCTCGAACGCGGCGACAGCCTCCCCAGCGACGACGTCCGCGAGAAGCTCGAGACCAAGCTCGGCATCTCGCTGACCGAGTCCGGCGGCGACACTGACGAGGACTGGTCGTCGTCCAGCGACAGCGCGGGGCTGACGCTCGGCGACAAGGTTCGCCGCAAGGGCGACGACGGCTAGCTCCCGATAGCACCACTGCGACCGTGCCGACGCGCACTGTCGCCGCTTCGACCGCTGCCGACGGCAATTCCTGCTGAACCTACAGCTTTTTCGCCTCCGAGGACGGCGTTGGAGACGTGTTCGTACTCGTCAATCTGAAGGCGTACCCCTGCGACCCGGTCGCGGTCGCGGAGGCCGCCGCCGACGTCGCCGAACAGACAGACGCGACCATCGCCGTCGCCCCGCAGTCCGCGGACCTCGCGCGGGTCGCGGAGACGGGCGCGACGACGTACGCCCAGCACGTCAGCCCCGTCGAACACGGCAGCCACACGGGCAGCGTGCTCGCCGAGTCCGTCGAGGCGAACGGCGCGGTCGGCACGCTCCTGAATCACTCCGAGCACCGCCGCAAGCTCGCGGACATCGACGGCAGCCTCGACGCCGCCGACCGCGTCGGCCTCGACACCGTGGTCTGCGCGAACAACCCCGAGCAGATCGCCGCGGCTGCAGCGCTCGGCCCGGACGCCGTCGCCGTCGAACCGCCGGAGCTCATCGGCACCGGGACGCCGGTCTCGCAGGCCGACCCGGGCATCGTCGAGGACGCGGTCGCGGCCGCGGAGGCCGTGGACCCGAGCGTCGACGTCTACTGCGGCGCCGGCATCAGCACGGGCGACGACCTCGAAGCCGCCCGCGAACTGGGCGCCAGCGGCGTGCTGCTCGCCAGCGGCGTCGCCAAGGCCGACGACCCGCGAGCGGCGCTCGAAGACCTCGTGGAGCCGCTCGTATAACGCCGGACGCCAGCGACGCGTCGGCATCGCGGTGTTCTATATGCTGCCTCCAGCGGCGACTGACCGGAAAAGAGCGCGGCCGGTCACGCGGTCACGACGGTGACCGGGTCGTCGGAGTCGAGGATGACTTTCTGTGTTGCGTCGCCGAAGATGGCTTTCCCCGTCGGCGAGCGCTTGCGGCCCGCGAGGAAGATGTGGTCGCAGCCGTACTCGGCGGCCGCGTCGAGGGTCTTGCCGGCTTTCTTGCCGAGGTAGCCGGCGGTCTCGTACTCGACGTCGAGGTCGCCGAGAATCTCGTCGGCGAGGTCGGCGGCGAACTGCGCGGCGCCCGCCTCGGCGTCGTCGGGCGTGTAGCTCGCCGAACCGTTCGGTATCGCCTCCATCGCCTCGCGGCGGCCGCCGTACTCATCCTCGGTAGTGACGTGAATCACCACGAGGTCGGCGCCGACGCCGGCGGCGAGCGTGCCGGCTTCGTGGAGGAGGTCTTTCGCTGCGTCGGTCGGGTCGATGACTGCGAGTGCGCGATCCATAGTGTTTGGTTCGAGTCGTGTGTGGTGAGTGTTCTGGCAGCGATGCGAGACGAGGTCAGGCCAGCGGCAGCACCGACGACAGAAGCAGCACCGTCACCAGTCCGGTGACGGAGATGACCGTCGTCAGTGCGGTCCACGTTTTCAGCGTCTCCGCCTGCGTGAGACCGCCGATTTCCTTCACGAGCCAGAAGCCCGAGTCGTTGTACCACGAGCAGATGTTCCCGCCCGCGCCGATGACCATCACGAGGTACGCGGCGCTGACGTCGAGCTGGCCGGCCAGCGGCGCCATGATGCCGGCGGCGGTGAGCATCGCGGCAGTCGCGGAACCCTGTGCAATGCGGACGATGGCGGCGATGAGCCACGCGGTCACCAGCAGGCCGATGCCGAACTCCTGGAGGCCGTCGGCGATGTACGTGCCGATGCTGGAGGCTCGCAGCAGTGCACCGAACGCCCCACCCATCGCGGTGATGGCGGCGATGTTGCCGCCGGACTTCAGCGCTTCCGTGAGTTCGTCCTCCCAGACGGACCGCGAGAGGCCCGTCCAGCGGAGGTACGTGACCGCGGCGGCCATCGCGGCGATGGTGAGCGCGACGTTCTTGTCACCGAGGAAGGCGACGACCGGCTGGACGGTCTCCAGAACGGGGTACCACTCGTCGAAGGCATCGACGGCAGTCGCGGAGCCGACGAGCCCGATTGCGAGGACGATGGGCATGATGGATTCGAGGACGCCGGGGAGGTTCGAGGTCTCGCGCTCCGCGCGCTCCTCCAACTCCTCGGTGGTGGTGCCCATCGCGTCCCGCAGCGGGATGTCGAGGCGGGCGTTGATCCAGCGACCGTAGACGAGCCCGCCGACGATTGCCGCGGGGATTGCGGTGGCGACGCCGACGAGAATAGTGATGCCGAGGTCGACGTCGATTTCGTTCGCGACCGCCAGCGGACCGGGCGTCGGCGGGACGAAGACGTGGGTCGTCGCCGCGCCGGCGCCGACCACGACGAGGTACAGCGCGTAGTTCTTCCCGACGCGGGCGCGCATCGAGCGCGCCAGCGGCGCCATCAGGTAGAACACGCTGTCGAAGAACACGGGAATGGCGAGGACGGAACTGCTCCCCCACAGCGCGAGGTCGGAGTTGCCTTTGCCGACCAGCGACTGGAAGCCGCGGACGATGCGCTGGGCGGAGCCGCTCTCCAGCATCGACTTCCCGATGATAGCGGCCATCAGGATGGGGATACCGATGCCGGCCATGTTGTCCCCGAAGGCTGTCGCCGTCCGCGATGCCGCGTCTGCCATCGCGAAGTCGGGGACGAAGACGGCGTTGACGAGGCCGACAGTGAACGCCGCAATCGTGAGCCCGACGAACGCGGGGAGGTCTAGTACGACCAACAGCAACACGACCACGGCCAGCCCGGCCGCGAACGTGAGCAGTGGACTGTGTGCGAACTCGATTGCCATATGTTGCAATTTATCAGGCGATTTCACCACCTCAAAAAAGTTTTTATTGAGATTACAATTAATTATTACACCGTTGTAGTCCACCGTCGAATACGGCAGGTGAATTTGGAAAGCGTTTCACTCGAACTCGTCCAGCGAAATCTGACCGTCGCGGCCGCCGTCGGGGTCATCGCGCCGACGCTCCCGCAGGGAGGTCGAGGGCGTCGCATTGCCGGCGTCATCGGCCTCGAAGCCGTCGAGGCTCGCCTGCTCGCGCTCCGAGAAGTCGAGGTTGGAGACGCGCACGCCGACCTTCCGCACGGACTCGCCCGCGAACTCCCCGAGGAGGTCCTGCGTGACGTCGTCCACGAGCACCGGGTCGTCGACTGGCCCGGGCAGGGACTCGGCGCGCGTGTGAACGTCGTAGGGCGGCGTCACGACCTTCACGCCGATGGTGCGGTAGAAGGCGTCCTTGCGGGTGGCGCGGTCCGCGACGGCTTCGGCGAGCGTCGCGACCTGCTCGCGCACGCGCTCGAAGTCGTCGGTCGCGCCGTCGAACGCGGACTCCCGGGAGAGGCTCTTGGGCTTTCCACGGGGTTCGACGGGCCGGTTGTCCTCGCCGCGAGCGCGCCGGTAGAGGTCGCGGCCGCGGTCGCCGAACTTGTCGGTGAGCTCGTAAGGGTCCGCGCTCGCGAGGTCGCCCGCGGTCTCGATGCCCATCTCGTGGAGTTCGCGGGCGCGAACCGGCCCGATGCCGTGGACGTCCGCGACGTCGATGGGCGCGAGGAACTCCCGTACCTCGTCGGGTTCGACGACGACGAGGCCGTCGGGCTTGTCGTAGTCGCTGGCGAGCTTCGCGGTACTCATGTCGGGCGCGACGCCGACGCTCGCGGGCACGCCGACCTCACGGGCGATGCGCTGTTTGACGTGGCGCGCGAACCCCTCGGCGACGCCCCACGCAGTCCGGTCGGTGACATCGAGGTACGCCTCGTCGATACTCACCTCCCGTACTGTGTCCCCGAGTTCGTGCAGAATCTCCTTGACCGAGCCGCCCACGTCCTGGTAGAAGTCGAGGTCCACGGGCCGGTAGTAGCCCGCGTCCGGGTTGTCGGGCTCGTCGGCCTTCCGCGGGAGCTTCTCCAGGGCGGCGCCGATGGCTTGCGCGCTCTCGACGCCGTACTCGCGGGCCTCGTAGCTGGCAGTCGCAACCGCGCCGACGGTCTCGCCGGGTTCGTAGCCCATGCCGACGACGACGGGTTCGCCGCGCAGCTCGGGTTCACGGCGGCGCTCGCAGCTAGCATAAAAGCAGTCCATGTCGACGTGCAGGACGATGCGCTCCTCGCGGGCGGGCGCGCCGGGGAGTCGCTCGCCGTCGACCATCACGCGCAGTTCGGGCGCGGCGAGCAAAAAACGGCCGGTCCGGTCAGGGCTCGGGGACGACTTCGACCTCGGTCTCGTGTTCGCGGGCGTCTTCGAGCGCGTGCTTGGCGCCCATGCCGGCGTCGTGCGGGGAGACGCCGTGCCCGACGCCGACGCGGATATCGACGCCCGCGGTGTCGCGGACGTGCTCGATTGCCTCCTCGTAGTCGGCGGGCGTGAGGTCCGGGCAGACCGCGATGATGTTGTCGCCACCCACGAAGAAGGAGAGGGAGTCGTGGGCGTCGTGCATGTGCTGCATGAGTGCGGCGTACCCCTGCTCGATGTGGACGAACGACGAGTACGCGTCGAGCTCGTCGGTATACGTGCCGGTGGCGTCCACGACGTCGAAGTGCGCGATTTGGACGTCGTCGTCCGTGCGTGTCTCCTCGTCGATGGGCTGGCCCAGCAGGGCCTCGCGGCGGTCGGCGTCCTGCGCGCTGCCCTGTGCTTGGAGGGCGGCGGTCGCCTCGACGAGCGCGTCCGCGGGTGAGGCGCCGGTGCCGATGGAGAGGCTGACGGTGACGGGGTAGCGGTTCCGAATCGACTCCTGGACGCGGGCGTGGTCTTCGAGGTCGAGCCCGTTGCTCACCGCGATCATGTTGTCGAAGCGCGTGAAGAAGACGTAGCCGTCCCGCATCCCGAACGCCTGCGAGAGGTCGGCGTACAGCCGGGACTGCATCGTCTGGAGGTCGACTTCGCGCCGCGGCGACGGCGTCACGGTCCACGGCCCGTAGTTGTCCAACTGCACGAGAGTGACCTGCGTGTTCGTCACGGTTACCGACACTCGGCCCCACGGCGGTATATCGGTTGTGGATTGCGTTCCAAAAATGACGGCCAGATGGCGGCGGCGCCTGCCGTCGATTCCCGAATCGAAACCCCCAACCACCGACTGTGGATAGACGGCGGCGTGCTCGGAATGCTCCGCCGCACCGGGTTCGCTGCGCTCGCGCTCGCACCCGCCGTCCTTCTCGCGGGCGCGGCCACGGCGCAGCCCGACACCGGCACCACGACGGCAGCGCGGACCGCCATCGTGCTCGCAGCTGGCACTGCCGTCGTCGCGGAACGCGATGTCCTCGACGCCATCCCGCTCGCCGACACGCTCCACGTCCGCGATGCCGGCGTCACCGTCGCCGCCACTGTGCTCGGTAGCGTCGCGACGTACGCGCTCAGCGTGCACGCCGACCTCGGCCCCGTGCTCGCCTCCGCAGGCGTCGGGCTCGTTGCCGGGCTCGTCGTGCCGGCTATCGCCGTCGCCGTCTACTGCGGGTCCTTCGTCGGCATGGCGTCGCCCGCGCTCTTCCCGACGCCCGTCGGCGTCGCGACAGCGGGGCTCGCTGCGGGTGTCGGCCTCGTCGCCGCCGACGGCGTCTTCGACGGCGTCGGTGGGAAACTCGGGACACTCGCGTTCGCGGGCTGTCTCGCTGCCGCCGTCGCAACGCCCGCCTCCTTCCCCTCGGGGACCGCACTTCCCACAAGCACGCTTCTCGTTGCCGTGCCTGTCGCCGCCGTGGCGGCCGTCGTGGCGTTCCACCTCCACGCCGAACGCGGCCACAGCACGGTCGTCGCGTCTGCCCTCGTCGGCGTACTCGCTGTCGCGCTCCGCCCCGCACTCTCGCATGTGACCGACGCGCCACTCGCCGCAGTCGCGTTCTGCGCGTCGTTCGTCGGGATGTCGGCGCCGCGACGCCTCCACAGCAATCGCGTCGTCGCGCTCGCGGGCGCACTCGCGGCCGTCGTCTTTCTGCTTACGTCGCCCGTGTTCGGCGGCGCCGGCGGCAAACTTGGCACGACCGCATTCGTCGCATGCACGGCCGTCGTGGGCGTCGTCGAACTTCAAAAGGAGCTTCGGTAGCCGCTCGTCGACGCCGCCCGCACTGGTCCTATAGTATTCCCCAATATCGAACACATACATAAAAACGAATAATAATTCTGTTGTTTTCGTTGGGTTCTTTACGAATCACGCCCACATAACCGGCTGGAACCGAGGTGAGAAGCCATGGCACTGCCTGCGACCGGCAGCTCGTGGATGCAGCGCCTGGACCTGCCCTCCCGGCTGTTCGGCGAGGGCGGCTTCGGTGGCAGCGACTACGAACTGTACGAGGAGGACGAGGAGTTCGTCCTCTCCATCGATGTGCCCGGCTTCGACACCGACGACATTGAGGTCGCCTGGGACGACGGCGTCCTCAACGTCTCCGCCGAGCACGTCGACGAACGCCGGAACCGGAAGAAGACCTACCACCGACGCTTCCGGTTCCCGAAGGAAGTCCGGGAGGACGAGATCACCGCCTCGTACAACAACGGCGTCCTCGAAATCCGTCTCCCCATCAGCGAGGGCGCCGACACGCGCGGCCACACCATCCCCATCGAGGGCTGACGGCCGCACCGCCGCTCGCCCCCGTTTTTCGAGTCGCCGCGTCGGTAGCGTTGCGTAGCCGCGCCAGTGGCGTCGCGACCGGCCGCGAACCACCACGTTCTAATCGCCGGATACCATCGGGTCGCGACGATGGGCGACGGCTACCCGTCCGACTGGGACAGCCGGCGGCGGCGCGTCTACCGGCGAGACAACTACCACTGTCAGCGATGCGGCCGCTCGGGCGGGCCGCGCGGGAACGCGGAACTCCACGCCCACCACAAGACGCCGAAATCCCGCGGTGGCTCCCACGAACTCCACAACCTCACGACCGTCTGCAAGTCCTGCCACGAGGACATCCACGGCCACCCAATCGGCGGCCGCCAGTCCGGCGGGACGGGCGGGTCCAGCACGCAGGACATCGACCCGGTCGCGTTCGGCATCGCACTCCTTCTCGTCGGCCTCGCCGTCTTCGGGTTCGTCACGTACAGCGCCGCCCAGCAGGTGCTGCCCGCCGGCCAGACGGAGACCAAGGAACACGTCGTCGACTACGCCCGCGTCGTCGAGGACCCCGACGGCTACGGCCGCGACTACGAGTACAACGTCGGGCCACCCCTGGAAGTCGCGTACACGCTGGAGAACACCGTCATCTCGCCGGGCGACAGGACGACCCTGCGAGTCACAGTCCGCAACCCCAGCGACCGCCGCCTCTCGGGCGCCGTCGACGTCACGCAAGTCACCGGCTGGACGACCGACAGCCGGCGCGTCATCGAGCAGGTGCAGTTCTCGCTCGCCCCCGGGGAGACCCACACCGAGGAACTCACCGTCGCCAGCGGGGATGTCGCGGCGTACGCCGCCGGCTACCCCGCGAGCGCCGACTACTGGGTCGAAGCCTACGTCTCCACGGACCCGTACGCGGTCACCGACGTCGACTCGGCGGTCTACGACCGCGGCAGCCTCACGCTCACCGTCCGGAAGCCAATCCACGAGCGCCCCGGCCTCTACTGGCTCGCGTTCGTCGGCGCGGTCCTGGCCGGCGCCGCTGGACTCGCCGCGAAACGGCGGTGGGCTGAATCGGAGTGACCGATTTTCGTGGAGGCCCAATCGGGTAACGACACGAACCCTCGGGCCGTCTTCGACCAGCTATTTACCCCCGCAGTCCGGAGGGAAGTGAAATGACGCGAACGGGGGTGCTCGCCGAGCGGTTCGCGGACGTCATCGGCAGCGTCGACGAGACTATCGGCGAGAACCGGACGTACGGTGAGGGAATCGGCCCGCACGACGAGGACAACCAGATCGACGCGCTCGTCAGCGAAGTCGAGGAACAGGGCGTCTTCGACGGGAGCATCTACACCGCGAAGTCTGACGCCAGCGATGTGCGGTACCCGGGCGGCCAATCCGCGGACATCGTCATCGAGGCCGGCGGCGACAGGGAGTTCTGCGAGGCGAAGCTGTTCCGCTTCCAGAAGGCCAACAGTCAGCCCTCTTCGCAAGGGTTCAGCAAGGTCTTCAGCCCCTACCAGGACCGGAACCCGCGGTCGTTCGTCCACGACGTATCGAAGCTCGCGGACGCGGACGTGCGGGCAATGAAGACGTTCCTCGCGCCCTACTACCGGCCGGTCGACGGCCCGGGCAGCGAGATAACTGGCCAGGAGATTGCAGCGGAGTTCGTTGACGCTGTCGAGAAGTGGACAAACCACGAGATCGTCGTGGACACGGTCGCGCCGTTCTCGGGCCTCCAACACGACGTCCTCTGCCGCGGCGCGATACTCGCGTGGGAGCTCGCGGACCAGCCCGACCAGTACTTCTGAGACCGGTGAAACGAGCTATGGCGACGAACCAAACCCGGCCGACCACGCGGAACCAATGACAGGTGAGCCCTCGGGCCTGGACACGGAGTTCTACGCGGTCGACGCGGACGTCTCCACCGCGGAGTTCCTCGCGGTCGCGAAGGTGTACGCCCGGGACGTCGTCGACAGCTACGACCTCACGGTGGACGTGAGCGCGCTCGACTGGGAGGTGAGCAAGCGCGCGAAGCGGCGCGCGGGCGCCGTCAAGTACCGGGACGACAGTCCGGAAACCGTCTCGCTGACGTGGGAGTACTTCCAGGAGCACGGCTGGGGCGCGACCGCGGAAGTGGTGCGTCACGAACTGATTCACGTCCACCTCCTGAACGAGGCCGGGGATGGCAGCCACGGGGACGCGTTCCGCGAGTGGGCGGGCGAACTCCAGACGTCGGTCACGTGCGAGCGGTTCGCCGACCCGAACTGGTGGGTTGTCTGCAAGGACTGCGGGAGCGAACTGCCGCGTTACCGGGAGTCGAAGCTCGTGAAGAACCCCGAGTCGTACCGGTGCGCCGGCTGCGGCGGGACGCTCTACTCGCGGGAAGCCACCGGGAGCGGCGACTGAAACGCGTCACTTCGACTCGTCGTCCCGCGACGGCGGCCGCTGCGAGAGGTCGTCGAAGCGGCGCTGGGCGTCCTCGGCGCGCGACTCGGTGACCGCTGGCTCGTAGTCGAGGGTCGTGACGTCACCGTCAGCCAGTTCGACGGTGAACACCGCGTCGACGTGCCGTCCCGCTTCCGGGAGTCGCTGCCGGTCGAGCACGCGCTCACCGACCGTCTCCCCGTCCGCTTCGAGCAGGAGGACCGCGAGATCGCCCTCGAAGCGGTCCACGACCGCTGTGTAGGTGCCGTCGTTCGTCATCAGTAGGTTTCCTCCACGACCACGGTTCCGGTGTTTGTCTCGACGATGATAGTGTCTCCGGCGTTGTTCCAGACCGGGCTCCCCGACCCCCAGTAGAGGTCGGACGCCGAATCATCGCCGCTGCCCGTGTGCAGCGTGACCTGCTCGCCCGGGTCGAGCGTGACGTCGCTCGGGAACACGTACGCATGGTCGGCCGCGTCGCTGACCGTCCAGCCCTCGAGGTCGAGGGTCTCGCTGCCGGTGTTCTCGAAGACGACGTACTCGTCGTTCAAGTTCTCTCGGTCGCTGCCCGTCGCGTCCGCATGAACGCCGACGACGGCGAGGCTGCCGGCGTCTCCGGTTTTCGTGGTCGTCGACTCCGCAGTCGTCGTGCTCGTGGTGGGTTCGGTCGTCGTTCCACCGTCCGGCGGCAATCCGGTTCCGCTGGCCGGGACGACCGTGCGGACTTCGACGTCGTCGCTAGTTCCCGGATTAAGTGAATCGCCGTCACGGAGCTCCAGTGGTGCCGTCGGTGCATCGCGCTGGGTCGCCACCGTCACCGCGGAGCCGTTGCTCGTCAGTACAACGTTCCCGTGGGTCGCCGTCCAGTACGTCCGAATCGACCGATCGGCGAACCGCTGGAGGACGTCCTCGTGCGGGTGACCGTACTGGGAGTCGTACGCGCTCGAAATCACGGCGACCCTCGGATCCGTGACGTCGAGGAACTGTGCGCTCGAACTGGACTGGCTACCGTGGTGGCCCGCACTCAACACCGTGGCGTTCAGCCCCGCGCCGTACGCCTCGGTGAGGTAGCGCTCGCTCGCCGCCTCGCCGTCCCCCGGCAGCAGGAACGTCGACTGCCCGAACGCCATGCGCAGGACGACGCTGTTCTCGTTGCGGTCGCCGTCCGCGAGGCGGTCCTGCGGCGGCGCCAGCACGTCCACACTCGCGTTCGCCAGCGGAATCTCGTCGCTGGCGCGCGTCTGGAACAGCGGAACATCGTGGCCATCCACGGCGTCGAGGTACTCCTGGTACGTCTGCGAGCTCGACGCGATCCCGGGATCGTAGGCCGCGCCGACGCCCTCACCCTGCGTCTCGAAGTAGTTGATGACCGCCTCGTGGCCGCCAATGTGGTCGGCGTCAGCGTGCGACGTCACGAGGTAGTCCAGTCGCTCGACGCCCTGTCGCTGGAGGTAGTTGAGGACGATTTCGCCGTCGTCCGTCCAGTCGCCCGTGTCAATTAGTATCGTCTCGTTCTCTGGGCCGACGACGAGGATGCTGGAGCCCTGCCCGACGTTGATGAAGTGGACCGAGAGCGTGCCGTTCGGAGTTTCCGTAGTGGTGGTCGTCGTATTGGTCGCTTCAGTCGTCGCGGATGTCTGTTGGTCCGTCGCTGTCGGCCCGTCGCTGACGGCGCCGCTACACCCGGCCAGAAGGACGAGGACTGCGACCGCCAGAACACCGAGTGTGCGCCGCCGAGTCATAGCGTGGTCGACGGGGCGCAATCAGATGGTCTTAGTGGATCCACTAAGAGAGTCATGACGATGCGCAAGCCCGGCCGGGTGGATGTGTTCGCTTGACGACCGGATATCTAGAGTACCTCGACACGGACGCCGCCGCGACGCCCCGTACTATCGCGCGGTTTCGTCGGCGGCCCATGAGCACGCAGAAGATTCGTGAGCGGCTTCGCGTGCTTGCACAGGCTGGTTACGTCGAGCCGTGGACTGACAACTACGAACTCTTCTCGCTCACCATCTGGGGGTGCCTCTACCTCGACGGGGAGGCACGCGCCGACCAAATCGTGCCTGAGCCGAGCCCGCAGCGGCCCGGCTACGTGCTGGATTAATCAGGTAGTGAATCGTATTCGACTTCCAGTCGGAGAAATGCAATTAGCACAATCGCTCCCCAGATAAACGGAATTGTTGATAAGGGCGAAGTGGGTGTGAAAAATGGTATGTTATAGATCGATAATATCTTATACCATGCTATCCGCATGTACAGGCCCTCTACACCCCCATTAGGTTCCATTTTCACCGTGGTTACGACAATTTAAATACGGTTCGAGACCAACCCCGAAGTGGACGCGCCCCGGCGAAGACGTGAAAGCCTCGAGACGAGCGGCCTACGCACCCTAGCACCGGTTCTCCTCGTCTCACACTCCCGTAGATTCATCTATGTCATCAGAGCAACCGCCCCAAGACGATGCCGACGACGAACCGCTACTGGACCGGCTGGCGACCCTTTCGGCTCTCCTTACAAACATCGAGGAGTTACTGAGTCGGCATCGTGTATATTTTCTACTCCCGACTCCCGAAATGGACCCTCGCCTAACCGGACTAGTAGTGCTGGGGCTATTGCTCAAGTATATTCTGCAGAACCGCAAGGACCGTTCGGCTGAATAGCCGAGCGGCCTACAACACCCTAGCGTTGCGATAGCAAATCCGTGACGGTGGTCTATAAATCTACCTGCCTACGAACCTCCGCGGTGGAGTCTCACACTTTCCGGCTCTGTACTGCCGCTTTGTACTCTTCCCGACGATTTCAGGTGAGGGGCGCTTTGTCCTTGCTAATGCCCTCAACCTCGCCTCCAATCGAACGATAACTGTGGTCGTTCTTGCGGAGTTCAAATACTTAGAGGGCGTCGTGAGGCGCGCGCCGATCAAATCGTGCCCGAGCCGAGCCCGCAGCGCCCCGGCTACGTGTTCGACTAGTCGACGACAGCAAGGTCGATTTGTAGATGTGGACACTTCTCCTATCGGTCGCCTTTAGCAAAGTCTGAAAGATATTGGTCTATGGTAGACCGAGACACATCTAATTTGGCGGCTATCTCTCTACGTGGTTTCATCTTGACAATCCGGAGGTAAGCTGTAATCGCTGGTTTCCCTAATACAGCCGTTGCTGTCGGGATGAAACCATCTTCGCCTTCCTTTACAGAACCACCTCGGCTAATCAGTTCATAACAGAGGTCCGGTGCGAGCCACCCCCGAGCACAGTACGCTTCCCTATCAGTCCGGTCTCTCAAATCTACGACCCAGTATATCTCAGCAGGGTCGTCTTCGTCGTCAAGCATTTTGACGACTCCCTCCTCTTTCTTTATCAGTTTCTCTTCCCCTAACTCGAGGGAGCCCTCTACTCGTTCGATAGCCACGTTTGGACTTTAGGCAACGAATGTAATCATCCTACCGTTGGAGTACCCCCAGCCGAGCCAGTATACAATTTGTATAGTGACCGCGGAGCTTTTTATGTCCGTCCGTATGTTTGTCTATGCGGGCCGGCCGGACACCTGCACGTCCCCACGTTCCGGGTGTCACGGCTTCTATGGCCCGATAGCAACGCATGTCGTCCGACCTAGAACACAAACAGGACGAGGACAAAATAGACCTACTTGACCGCATTAGAGACTGTCTCGAAGTGCTTCGGTTATCACTACGCGTCGTGCTGTTGATTCTGGTGATAACCGGGGCTCTAGGACACTCTCTATTGGTCTAGAACAACGTGCTGGCCCGGGTCAACTAACCCGGACACCTGCACGTCCCCATGTAGGATTGAATGGGCAGAGTGCATAAACCTTTGCCAGTACCACTTACAAACGCTGTAAGCGTAAAAGTCGGTAACAGGTTGTCTTTCTGACGACCAAGAAGCTATAACCACGGAACTTTCTCTCTTGCCCGCTGTTGTGCTGTCACCCTGTACTGCCCGAGGTAGTGTTCGCGGAAGGTGTCCCAGACTTCCAAGCCGCCGTAGTTCATCACAAGTCTGCACTAACTCTCATGCTCTCAGAGGATCGAGGTGGCACGAATTCTACGACCTAGAGCCCGTATAGCTCTGCTCGCTCCAGCGCTCGATTAATCGTCGGCCGCGAACTGTCCAACCGCTCGGCTGCCTTGCGCTTCGAGAGTTCGTCTTTCTGGACCATGTCGAGCACGGAGACGACGTCGTGGTAGTCGTCGGCCTCGACGAGCCGCCCGTCGTCCTTCTCGAAGCCCAGCGGCGCGGGGCCGTGATGGTAGTCCTCGTTGGCCTGTCGCGCCGCGATGCCTTCCTTCGTGCGCTGCTGGGCCATATTCGCTTCCAGTTCGGCGAACACGCCCAGTAGCTGGAACAGCGCCGTCTGGTAGGGGTCTTCCTCGTCGGGCCGCAGCGTCAGTCCCTCGGAGACGATGTGTAGCTCCGTGCCGGCGTCTTCGAGCCGCAAGGTAGTCCGCTCCAAGTCAGAGATGGACCGACAAATCCGGGAAATGCTGTGGACGACGACAGCGCGAAGTTCGTCGTCCTCGGCGTCGGCCATCATCTCTTGGTAGCCGGAGCGCTCGGTGTTCGTCCCCGTGGACTTGTCGCGGTAGATCGAGAGGTCCGCGAGGTCCGCACCGAACTCGCGCTCGGCGTACTCTTGGGTCGCGGTGAGCTGGCGGTCGAGGCTCTGGTCGTCGGTACTGACTCGACAGTAGCAAGCTACCTGGTCGTCGCCTATGTTCCCGTACACGGGGACTTACCTAATAAAAGCGGGAGAAACGTACAGCCTGTACGAGAACGACCGTTTGCATACACCACCAACAAAACCACAGAATTGTCGCAGTATCCAGATTGTCAGTGTAGTCCCCGGCTTTTAGGGAGGAAGCAATCGGTTCCCCAAAATGACACAGATGAAAGTTCAGGACCGGGAATATTACGCGGCAGGGATTGCCATCATAGTACTGGGCTTTGGGATTTCTCTGACGGTCTGGTGGTTTTGGGGTAGATTGCCAAATCAGAGTAGGGCGATGTTGGTTGCCAGTAGCCTAGGGGCCACGGGAACGCTGATTTTGGCCGGCGCGACATTAATTTCTATTCGCCAGCAAACAGCTACCGTCGAGAAAATTCAGCGCGAGCGCGAGAAGCCACTGGTCATCGACGAGATTGTTCAGGTCTTAGACTATGCTATTGAGGGATGTGAGGACAACATAAGGGCATATGAAAAAGAAGACTTGCAGTGGAACTGGGTGTTAATTGACGGTCCGCAAAACCATTACACAGCTGGGAGAGTGTCTGGAGTAATCAACCAATCACCCGACTCAGCCGCACTATACAGGCTCAAAAACGCAGATGAAAACCTCTGGAATGAGCTAGTGGAGTACGAGGAACTCATCGAGAACTTAGCCGATCTTGGGGACGAAGCTGCCGAGAAGATTCGGCCACGAATTAAGGAGTTCGTTGAGGAGGAGGAAATCAAGGATCCCCGTGGCGAATACCCTGATATTGACACTCTCGTCTATGGGGCAGTAAAGCGTTCCAACGAGTTCGGTGAAAACAGCGAGCTGTACGAGGTCTGGGAATCTTATGGGGACGAGTTCTGCCAAACTGCTCGCGAAGAAGCCGGGATTGAACTTGAAAAGATTGAACGAGGCGAAGAGAATCTAGTTAATCGTTCTAAAGATCTACTTGAAGCACTGAGGGACCGAAAAGTCAGTCTCCGTCGTGAATACGGAATATCTCAGCGTGAATTAGATGAAGCAGATATTGCGGGTAGTATTCAACTCCAAAGTTGACTATTCACCCCATCAAGTAGCCTGAATCTGTGGTGTCGTGGAAGCAAGGAGTACTACGACGGGTGTTTGTCGCAGATTCCAGTCTTCTCCGACATCGGAATAGGGTAGTACAAATCCCGAGCTTACTGCTCCGTGATCAAGCGAGTCGACGATGACCAAAGAGTCGACACGTTCCTAAACCACTACCGCGGCGATTTGTTTGTGAAGGCATAAGCGAAGGAGAGCAGGAGTGTGAAGTAGTTGTAAAGTCTCAGAACTCACTCAGCTGCGTCTGCTTACCCACCTCTTCTCGGGCGTACTCGCGGCATGCCTCCTGCATCTTGCTGTACTTCTCTTTGACCTTGTGGTCTTTCCACTTCTTCTTCAGCGTCTTCTCAATCCCCTTTCTAGAAGTGTACTGAGAGACAACTCGGTAATCTGCAGGACCGTCTTCCCAACTCCTGAGTAATCCGATTTCCTGTCCCAGTTCGATCAATTCGTCGGTGATCTCATCAATCCGCTCAGATCCGTAGTTCCGCGCACCCGCCTTGATCTCACGCCTGATGTCTGAGCGATTGATGAATGTGTCTCTCCCTCTTGAGGAATAGGCGCGAGTGATTACCCGGAGCTGGTCAATATCTGCCGATTCGGGTAGAACGCTAACTGCTCCCGTCGCAGTCCTACAATTCTCTAGTACTGAGTTGAGTGGACCAATCGAGTGTTTGGCTAGCTTAGAGAGTTCGGCGATGGGGTCGTCACCCGGGAGATTATCGGGGGTTTCGTCCGGCAGACTCTTCTTGAGATTGAGTTCCTTCTCCGTTCTGTTCACTCCCCAGACCTTCACATCCTCGCCTCTCGCCAACATTTTCCGAGATGCGGTAGTGGCGTAGTTATCGTACGTCGCTAGCACATACTCTGCGAACACCATCTCTTTTCCGAGGTAGTGCTCCTCGATATAGTCTTGCCACTCCTCGACCGTCTCTCGCTGCTCAAGGAGATCGTTAATCTCGCTGTCAACGTTCGTTGGGAGGGTGGCCTTTGCTTCTCCAAAGATGACCTTCCCCTCTAAGTCGTGAAGTAGAAAGTCGAAATTCTTGACTCCACATTCCTCTAGCGGATCCGCACGGACGAACTGGTATCCCTCCGAATCAGACTGGACGAACGGGAAGACACAGAAATTGACCAGTCTCCGGTGCTCTCGCTCTTGGTCAATGAAGTTCTCAAGGTCATCCTTGTAGCCTTCGCGATCGAAATCCCTGTTCTTGGGTATTATGCACTCTCGATATGCACTTCTGAATTCGCTCGTGTGATGGTCAGGTAGGTCGGAGGGAGGTTCGATATTGACCATCTATGAAGCAGTCTGAGAATTGTGCAGGTCCAGCTCGGCGCTCCCGTCGACAAGTTGCAACACACAGAAGTAGAACTCGATCAGGGAGGGAAACGAGCAGTTCGTCTCGGGAACAATCCGCATCTCGTCCGCAGTGGCGCTGATGTTGAAGAACGAGTTCCGATTCTCGTCGACTACCTGAGCGGAGAAGTCGAGTGAACCGGCCTGCATCGTTACATCTGTGAAACTGAAGTCGACCCGGTCGCGGTTTCTGGTGCCCTCGACAAAATCCTCCGCTAGTACGCGAGTGAATTCACGGTCGAAGGTAATTTCACCCGCTTCAACTTTGGGCACCGTAATCGACAAATTTCCCGATTCTACCTCCTCCTCGGTAAATCGGATCTCTTGAGTGATGTCCTTCAGCTCCAGAACGTTCTCGATGACTTCCTCAACAAGCTCGAAGAGGAGATCGAAGTTCTCCGAGTTCATCTTCTTCAGCGTAAACTTCCCGCGGGAGTCGATTTTCAGGGAGAGGTTCTGATGCTCGTACTGGATTCGGACGGGTACGACACCGTACCCGCTTCGGAGTTCCTCGATTGCTTCCTTCCCGTCCCGACCTTTGTACTCAATAGAACGCTGTACGCTAGGTCGGATATCGGCCTCTGCCAGGTCGGGGACTCGCTCGGACTTGAATTCGGTAATTCGGATGTCGTTGTGCTCTAGAACAAGTTCGTTCATCCGCTGGAAGTCTTCCAGCATGATTGGCATAAGGGAGATGTCGTCCCTCCGGCCTAGCATGGGGAGAAGAGCTTGATCAATAGCCTCCTGCGTCTCTGCAGTCAGGATTGTGATGATTTCGCTCTCGTCGCCGTATGGACCGATGAAGAAGTCCGCGCGATCTTCCGCTCCGAACCGATTCGTATATCCGGCAGAAACCTTCGTCATCTCCCCGTAATCCTGTGTTTCGTACCTGTCTGGGAAGTTCGGATTCCAGTCCTCGTCTGCGATGTAGAAGTAGAACTTGAGATGCTTGACGTGGTACTGCTCAAACGCGCTTTCAGTGTGGTCTATGACCTCTTGACAGAGCTGCTCAAGCGTGTAATTACCCTGCTCTATCTGCATATCCGTATCCCTCTCTTGTGATGCGTCACGGTCGACTATTATCCTTCCTTGTGGTTGGCTGATGGATAAAGGTTCTCTTGGGGCTAGTGCCGGTTGAGGTTGCTAATGAGGAGTTTGCACTCCTGCTTACCGGACATTTTGAGCAGTAAAATCGTCGAATAATCCGGTATTCGTTGACAGCGCTCAGGGGACGAGGTGCCAGACCTGCCCCCAGCCGGCGTCGAGGGGCGTCCAGATGCCGAAGGCGTGGCTAACGGCGTCGTCGAGGGCAACGAGGCCGCCCACGAGCGCGACGCCGCGCCAGTACCACGGGTAGACCGCCCACATCCTGATGGGGAATCATCGACTGCAAGAGCGACAACTGGCTGGAGACCCCGACGTCGGGGAATTAGACGCGTAGTTTCGTCCGTGTACTTGTACCGAATTATCGGCGTCTATAATCAAGCAGATAGCATTAAGTTCCTGTAATTTCCAGCGTGGGCCATGTCCGTAGGGGACCAAATCAACAAACCGCAGTGGGTTATGGGGTGGAATGGAAAGGTCAGTATCGCAGCGATCACCGTTGTTGGCGGTGTCATCGGTCAGGGGATGGATATGCCATTCCTGTTGGGGGCACTCGCGTTCTTCGCGTCGCCGTTCATCTGGTACTTTGGTGGGGTCCGTCACGTCAACAACAACTACGAGAGTGTCCTCAACCGGTTCCACGAGCGAGTCGACCGCGTCGTCGAGGAAGCACTCTCGACTCGTCCGGAGGACAACGCGGAAACGTATCGGACGCACTACGAACGCGGGAGCAAAATCCTCCGGAAGCCGTCGAAGGTGTACGAAACGCACACGCTCGTCGTCACCGACCACTCCCTCATCATCCACGACGACGCAGAACTCGAGATGCCCTCGCTGAACGAAGAGATTGGTGATTCGACGGAAGAGTTCTACTTCGACTCTATCGCGTCAGTGAACTACGACAGCGACGAGCGGCAGTTCTGGGTAAACCTCGCGGACGGCCACGGCCGTAGCTGGCCTTCCGACCGCAAGCCAGAGGACTGCATGGAAGACGTGCAAAAGCGACTGCGGGACTACAAACGTCAGGCCGCGCAGTAAGACGAGATCGCTTCTATTCTCTATGAGCGGCAGTCTGGTTTCAGAATACGAGCTGTATGTCCAGCATCCCCGCTTCGAAGAGATGAACATTTCGCGCGGACAGATTCGGGCGCGGTGTCAGATGCTCGCTGATGCTGGTCTCGTGGACCGGCAGCACGAGGACATCTACGAGATCACGACGTGGGGGCGGCTGTACCTTCGAGGCGAAGTTGACGCGCAGAATCAGCCGCGACCAAGACCAAGTCGAGTCAAATAGAACGCTCATCGGCGTGCCTCTATACTATATCCAGGGCTTCTCTAATCGCTCCAGTTGATATTCTATCTAATGAGAAGATTTTATACAATGAAGTTTCAGATGGGGATATATGTCTGAGGACCCTTTTGATGAACACGACCCAATCAAAGTTACCCCGCTTAGGGGTTTAATGAGGGATATGCACGAGCAAAATGTGGGGGACGGTACAGATGACTATTTCAAAGCCCGAATGGAGAAGATGATTGAAGTCGCCTGGTATCTTTCTGCACAATCCGCTGCTGAAAGGGGATCTGCTCGCGTCCAACCTACGGACATTGATTCCGGATTTAAACGATTGTTGGAGCCCAGCTATCAATTAAAACGGGCTGTTGATGAAACAGAAGAAACCTATAGAAAGCTGAGAGAGATATCCGAAGAAGCGCCGCTTTTCGCTGATGAACTTGAGGTTGATATCGATGAGTAGGAACAGGTACATCTTTCAAGATCAGCTTTCGGTTGATCAAATGGCTAGTAGAATCCCCGCTGCATCATATCGAACAGAGGATGACGAGACTATTCAAGACATGCTTGAAGAGGCGGGGAGGGACTTCCACTTTTTAGTCGACAACAAGCCGGAATCGTTCTGTGAAACACTCCGAGTAGATCTGGGTGATGAACAATACGGAGAATATATCCATGAATTATTTGAGGAATATGGTGAGAAGGGAGACTCGTTCAACCTACAGTTCTATCAAATTGATGGGATTAACTATGGCGACCTCAAGCAAAATGCGAATGAAGCACACGGAGCACTAGAAGAAACCGAAGAGAACCAATTTAGTCTTCCCACTTCTCTTAAAGATGTCCGGGCGAAAGATTCCGAAGAAGTTCTCGATCTACGGTTTGAGGTCGTTGGCCATCCTGAGAACATGGATGTTGAAGATGCGACGAAAATTAGGGACGAATCTGGGGATTACATCGATGTCGAGGATTTAGGCGTTGAAGGGATGGAGGCCATTGTTACAGAGAACAAGCTCCGAGTGGAAGTAAGAGTTTACGCCGGTGATGAGATTGTTACAATGTCCAATTCAGAAATGAAGTCAAGCGTAGAGGACGATGTTCTGGCAGCAATAAAGAGATGGGGGAAGGACGATGAGTGATGAAATAACTTTCCGCAGTTCGGAATTGCTCCTCCTCCAGAATTTGATGGATGGCCAAAATACTGGGATTGACTATGGGGGTTTCGATGATGTACGAATAAACACGGCGAGGTATCGAGGTAATCGGGGCGAACACCTGTACCAATCTGAAGTATTAAATCCTGCACAGGATGGTGGAAGGGTCATCCAGATTCGATTCCACGTTTCTTATACAGGTGATGTAAAGGATAAACGGGTGCAAATTAGGGCGTACGAAGACGGCCACATTTCGACTTCCGAAGTCCCTACTGGAACAGATCTTCTAGATTGGGTTGAAGAAACAGTAACGACTGTATTAGACAATCGAGAATATCTGGATTCTCTTGAACTACTTCTCCGTGATTGGGTTTTCAAAGAGTTCGGGGGGAGATCGATGGAGGATCCTCGCTCCGTAGCAGAACGAATAGAGGATTCATTTGAAAATATGGTTTCTAATTACTTCGATGAGGAAGACTATCAGGATGAGGAAATTAAAATCTTCGAGTCACTCATATCAAATATAGGTATTAAACTCTCCCAACTGGATCTGGATTCCAGCCAGTATCCAGACCCGCCTGCGGACCAGAGTCGCCCCACTCCTGAAGGACGCGTCAAGATGTTCTTTGAAAAATACGCAAAATGGGACGACGAGATGACCTCGGTTGACTTTGATATCCTTTGGAACCACTTAGTCTATCTAATGAGTGGAGACTACGATTCACCAATTGAGATAATTGAAACTGCAGAGAGAGAATATGCTCTCTGACGACGATATTAGCTTCTTAGCTCGTTGCTTATACCAAATTCCGGACCATGGAGAGATTGTTAATTATGAATTCACCAAACCAGAGATAGATTCATTCATTGTCGAGGCGGGGATTGACCCAGACGATATCGGACAAGATTGGAAGGACTTTTTCATCTCGTATAGAAATCGTTTGTGTTCAAATTGTAAGTCATCTGAAGATGAATGCTCTTGTCCTAATCAAAACGTGGTTGATATCTGCTACAAACTTAACCCAGAGACCATTATTGAAGAGTGGTCTAAGAACATCTCCGAACGCGATTGGTTTGCCTCGGTCACCGTAGAAAAAGTTCGCGACCTGCATTGGAAATTGCTTGCAGACTCGGATAGCTTGGGTGAAGTCACGTTTAGAGTGTTCTTTGACGGTAAGAGATTTGAAAGCTATGAGCCAGATACAACTAAGCTACGCTTCCCTGTTGGTTTTGTAAACACTAGCCATGCAAATCCACAGGAGTATATTTTCTCGTGGTCGGATTTGTTAGACCCTTCATTCTGGGGAAATACACGGGATGAGCTGATAAGACTGCAGAAACCAATCTCACTACCAATCTGTAGGGAATCGTCACCAGCTGCCGAGACGAACAGAGAGGCTATCGTTGATTCTATTCGGAACTATCTCGACAAAAATGGGTACTCTGTTTCAGAACAACCCAGCTATTCTCTCCCTCAAGTCGATGAATATTTAGAAATCAGTTCTGTGAAAGTAGTCGGGGAACACCCTAGTGACGGTTCAGCGGTGCTCGTCTGTTCTTGTGAGTTTGGTGATGGGGGCCTACACTTTCACAGATATAGTGAAGACGGGTTAGTAGATGTGAATCAGTCCGAGGTTGCTACAACCGCTAGAGAGGAGATGCGCGACAAGGTCTCTGATTTTAACCAACTTTATTCTGGTAGTGATACTTTGCAGCCGTCTGCGAAATCAATAGGTGTTCTGGTCACGCTAATCGCTAGTATTCCATTTATCCAGTTTATAAACGTGGTTCAATTAGGGCTCGGTAAGCAGAAACAATTGTACATTTTGATTGGTCTGTTCGCATTCGCGATTATAGCATTTCTCTCAATCTTTTTCCTGGTCATCTATCCAGCAAGGAGGATAAGAGAGTACAACTGGGAGATTAATCCCTCTACTCGATCCGGTCTTCTAAATGATATTCGAAGCAGGGTATCAAACCTCTCGATTAGGAGTACCGATTGACGGGTGATTTAAACAACAACCTACTTCCACCGTAGTTTCATATACCGGGCCAGAGAGGAAGTTCGTGAATGGCGCGAATCGACGAAATCGATAGACGAACGGATGTCGTCTTCATCCTGTTCTACTTCGCGGAGCAGGTCCGCGGAGTGACGAAACTCCAGAAGCTGCTCTTCCTCATCGAGCAGGAGACGGAGTTCTTCGAGGAGTACGAGGACGACGTTGCGTTCGAATTCGCGCCGTACAAGATGGGGCCGTTCTCGGAGGCGGTGTACTCGGAACTTGAGTTCTTACTGCAGCTATCCGCCATCGAGTCTGAGCCCCTCGACTCGCCACACCTCGGTGACGAGAGCCAGTCGGACCTGGGGAACAAGAAGTTCAGCATCACGCCGAAAGGCGAGAAGATCGCGAGCGAACTCGTGGGACAACTTGAGCCCGAGTACAGGGATGAACTAGAGAATCTGGTTACAGAGTACAATTCGATGTCCCTGACGGAGTTGCTGCAATACGTGTACTCTACGTATCCAGATTTCGCAGTCGAGTCAGAGATTCGAGATGACGTGTTCTCGGAGGCGAAGTGATGTCACAGACTGAGATTGTCAAACACTACAACGAACGGTGGACCGCGGATCAGGACGAAACCGAGGAACAGTACGTTCCCGAGAAGTACCAGCTCGGAATCGTCGTCGACTTCCTGGAAACTCTCGGGATCGACCACGCGACCGAGCAGTCGATCTTCTCCTACCCAATCGACGTGCTGTGCGCGAACGGCGACGAGACGATTGCCATCGAACTGAAGTCTCGAAACGTCGGGAAAGGCATCCAGCAGGCCCTTCGGAACTCCGACTACGTCGACTTCTCCTTCCTCGCGGTGTGGGAGAAGGACGTGACTGACCGGCTCCTTGAGCGTGTATCGGACCTGCCGATTGGCCTTCTCGCGGTGGGCGCGGACGTAGAAATCGTCTCTTCACCGGACAAAACCGCCCAACAGTTATGTCGGCGCGGGAAGGTTATCGAGCTAGTGAAAGGTGATGTTTGAGACGACTGTTCGCTACAACAACAATAACAACAAGCATCCTGTCGAGACTCAGCCGGAATTCTACGACTCGATTCTCTTCGAGCCTCACCTGGTAGCGTTCAACAGCGACGCGACCAAGGAGAAAATCTACGACATCACGGGGAGCGAGGGCATCGATTACTACATCGACCCCGGACTAGCCGAATTCGAGCGCGGTCGGAACTTCCGGAAAGAGAACGGGGACATCACCGACTGGACGAGGGCGTATCTCCGCCATCTTGGCGACCCCCTCTCGTCGATTCTCGAGGAGCGTGGGAATGCGAATCCCGAGAAGATGACAGAGCAGGACATCTCCGAAATCGCCGCATCTGTCGTCCGATTTCAGGAGACGTTCGCTACCGACGCTGTGAACGTAGACCTCAGTAACTTCGCCGACATCGGTTCTCCGCCTGCTGAGCCGAAGAAGATCATACCCTGGTACAACAAGATCGACGACGAATCGAAGATATCCACCGCGAAAACAATTCTGAATGCGTCCCAAGACGCCGCTACGATTCCGCTCAAGCCCTGCGTCTACACGACGAAGAGTATGATAAGCGACGCTGGGACGCGGAGCAATCTCATCGACCTCGTCGACGAGTTGGATGTCTCGGAGTGTTTCCTCATCATAGAGGGTCTAGACAAGCGTGAGACTGGCCAATCCGTCTATGAAAACGTGATCAAGTTCGTCTACGATATCCGTGACAGAGGTATCGTTCCCCACTTCCTGTACGGAGACTTCTTCTCTCACCTTCTGGCGTATTTCGGTCTCGGAGGAACGACGTACGGAACGCTCTACGCTGAAGAGCACACTGAGGAACTGAAGGCCACGGACGGGGGAAATTTCCCCAATCGCTACTACTTCGACCCAATCAAGGACTTCGTCAACCCTGCCTCCGCAGCCGACCTTGGGCTCAACACGGACTTCGATTTGTGTGACTGCCCCGTTTGCAGTCGAAAATTCGATAGCTGGCAGGATATGGCAGAGAAGGTTCAGGAGGAGGAAGACGAGGACGACATCGATGACGACGAACCTCAGTCGTTCGAAAAAGTTGAGGATAACTCCTCGGTAGAGAACCTCAAAACGGTCTTACAGAAGCATTACCTCGCGAAACGGTGGGATCACACCTTGACTGTCCAGTCCGAATCTTTTGACGACCTCATCGCCGAGTTGAAAGACGACCACCAAAGCACGGTCACACCGTTCAGCCAGTCCTTCCAAATCAACGACGATCGCGATTTAGACTATATGATGCGGTGGGTTCACGCTGCTAAGGAGATGGACCAGCTCGCCTACGATACTCTGGATGACTTTAGGACTGGACTCTAATCTGGCTGAGATTCATCTTACCAATCGCTTCTATTTATGTCGTCAGTGATTTAAGCAACTGCTGAAGTCGGTCATCACATCGTAGGGATAGAATGATTTCAGATATTCGCCGGAGAGCAAGACGGAGCCGTTACATCGACGAGGAACACCTCTTGACGCTCGCTCCTGGATTCGTGGTTTTCGTGACGTTCGTCCTCGACGTTCGACCGCTAATCGACTTACTGATCTACGTCGTGAATCTCCCGTTCGTAGATACGATTTCGTCACTATCGCTGCAAGGGTTGGTGGCTGCGATGGTGACACACTTCCTCTATAATGTGACCTCGACCTCCTTCCAGATTGCCAGCTCGATGCAGACCAAGGAACGGGCGATGATTATCGTTGTTGGAGCGATGCTGATCGTCGGGAGTGCAGTAGACATCGTTATTCCCGAATTCGTGTCGCGCTTGAGCTATCCGGGCGTACAAGTCCTTGGACTGGACATCGCTCTCCTGTTGTACTACGTCCACGCGTTGGTCGATAATTGGAAATTGGTGAACGAGTGGCCGCATCTAATCGGGGCTCTCCTGCTCGTATTCGGTCCTCAATTTCAGGGTTCGTTCTGGCGTCTGCTTTTGTAGCCGTCACACGCCCTCAGTATTCAGCACGTGCTCGGGGTAGAGGTCGGAGGCGAGGTCGATGAGGTAGTATTCGAGCGCTTGGAGTAAGGTCTCGAAGTCGTAGAAGGGGACGGGGTCATCTTCACGCCGAGAATCGTCTCGCGAGTCAAGGAGTGACAGACTGACTTCGTCGTCGCCACTCCGTTCTGACTACCAGCCGCCGTCGAGGAGGTTCTGGAGGTTCTGCTGCGTATTCCTGTCTTCCCGAACCTCGAAGTCGGAAGACGCTGCGATCATCCGCATCGACTCCTTGGTAGATTCGTCGCGAGGGACGTACTCGGCAACTGAGTTGTCTTCTTCGCTCTGCTTCTTCTGTAGAATTTGCCCGCTTCCGTCGCCGAACTGGACGACGTAGTAGTGCCGTCCTTCGTCGTCGACGAACTCTTTGACCGCGCCACTCCGTTCGAAGGCTTGGCGGTGACTTCCCATAGTTGCAGTCAAAAAACCTACCCGTTTATAGCTACCTCCAGGTCAATTCGCAGTACGACATACGCGCCGTCGTGTGAGAAACCCAATCTCGGCATAGGTGTCCCGTTGGGCCGGTGATTCCTGTACGCCCTCTTCGCTTCGTTGCTCTAGATAGTTTCTCCGGCAGACCTTCGGCGGATCTTCGAACCGATGCCAAAGTTGATTTCCCGCCTACACAATCGTCCGACGTGCCAGTCAGCAACCTGAATCTGTATGATGTTCTGGTGGACCTCATACCCGGGACGTTCGCAGTCGGGATAGGAGTCCTTCTATTCGGCCCGGGCAATTTGACCACGATTAGTGGTCTGTTCTTACTTGTCGCTGGCTACGTCGCTGGGCGGATTCTCCACGCTATAGGTTCGCTTTTGAGGCCTGCAAAACTGATTGCCGCCGTGCTGGCCGTCATCTATGGCGACGACGTTGACGGGAAGGGTAAGGTACGATTCGTCAGATCTCGTATCAAAGCCGCGTTCGAGGGGAATAACGACGATAGTGGGCTTGAGCGAGCTGGTAGCGTAGACGATGAGGTTGTGATTGAGGTCGTAGCGAAGTTAGAGAAGCGCATGAGTGGAACCCAGACCGAGGGAAAACCAGATGATATCGAGCCCCTCCGTCGCTTCGGAGAAGCCTTCCTGTACGGACGGAACACGCTGTATCGGAAGTACGAGATGCTGACTACGTTTTACCGAAGTTTGTGGCTCGTTTCTGTTCTATCTCTTTTCGTCGTTCCCGCGTATTATTCAGTTCAGGTTGGTTCTGTTGCCGTCTTCGCGATTGTCGCTGTCTTGCTCCTCTTGAATCTCCTTCTCCTACGACAGCACGTGAAGTTCACAGACAAGAAGTCACAGGCATTCTTCAACGATCTCCATATCGAGTTGGACGTACCAGATCAGAATAGAACAGGCTCCTAAACCCGAGTCGAGGAATCAGGCGAGTAGAAGCAGTTTACGCGGCATAGGAACCGCGACTCACACGCCCTCAGTATTCAGCACGTGCTCGGGGTGGAGGTCGGAGGCGAGGTCGATGAGGTAGTATTCGAGCGCGTCCAGCGAGGTCTCGAAACCGTAGAACGGGCCGGTGTCGTCTTCTCGCCACGCTCGCGCCCAGAAGTACACGGGTTCTCGTAGCCTCCGCGAGTCGTCCTCGAAGAGCGCGTTCGCCCACGCCTGGTACTTCCCACGCGGGTCGTCGTCGCGGTTGACACTGGGGTCATCGTGGTGGTCGAGGAGAGCGGCGCTCAGTTCGCCGAGGTGGTAGGCGTAGCCGTCGCCCCAGCGCGCGAACTTCGACCGGTTCGTCCGGACGTTCTTCAGGTTCGCGCTCAGCCGCTCGTCGTCGCGCCCGTACTTGCCCGCTTTCCCCACGTACCGCGGGACAACGGTCTCGCCGTCGAGCGTGTACATGAGGTAGATGACGCCCTCGTAGGTGTCGTCGTCGTGCTGCCAGTCCTCGACGACCTTCCGCCCTTCCGTCGCGAGCAACTCCTCCATCTCCTGACTGCGCTCGAGAATCGGCCGGTCGTCCTGCCCGTGGGCCTTCACCTGGACGACGCCCTCGTCGTCCGTCTCGAACAGTGGAACTGGGTCACTAATGTCGACGTACTTCGAGACCCAGTCGTCCCAGACCTCGCGTTTCGTCACGGAGTCCTCGTCCATCTCGTAAAACCTGCTCGGTGTCGCGCAAAGTGTCTATCGGAGGGAGAGTTTGGCGGCATATTCTCGTCGCATGAAGTGGTCGGTGGCTGGGGTGGGGCTGAATCGCAAATCAACGCGCGCGTGTATGGGGCGCAGTTTTCGACGAACTCGCTGATTCGCCGACTACCCGGGCCGTAGGTGGGTAAAACAGTGAGTTCGGGATATCGAGACGACTGCGCTAAACCTCGCCGCAAGCTAGCCTCGTCTCCTCACTCCGGGCGACCAACTTCTCCCCCAGAAATAGCGTCGAGGAACAGCTCTTATTCGGCAACGAGTGCCTGGAAGTCGTCGTCGCTGTGCGTGAATCCATCCTCGGAGGTGTCGTTCGTGCGGGCGTGCTCGCGATTGCGAACCTCTTCGAGATAGATGGGGTCGGGGTCGCCAGCTGCTTCCGGCGGGCTATCGGTGACGACCGGCTGGGGGTCGTCGTAGCCGGGGCGATGCACTAACGGCGTGCCGTCGTGGCTGGGGGAGCTGGCAGCACCGTGCTGAATTGCCGATGACGTACTACAGGACAGGCAGGCGTGGGGTGTGTCACTGGCATCGCCGAAAACACGGCCGAACGCTGTACTGACGACGGTTCCACACGCACCGCACTCGACATGCACGGGCATATGACAACTATTGGCGGACACTATCAACGAGGGTGGGGCGGGTCGACGCGAGTATAAACACCGTCAATACGGGCTTACCCTTTACAGGAGTCGGCAAGCCCCTCTACGCATGGGCAATCGGCCGACACGCGTTCTCGTGGGGTCTCGCACGGTCATCGAGAGTGGCAACTCGAAGATGGTCACCATCCCGCCGGACGTCCTCGAGGCGATGGACGTCGACGGCGGGGATAGCGTCGAGATGGAGTACGACCGCGACACAAAGAAAGTCATTGTTCGCCCGACTCCCTCAACTCCCGCGTGAACGCTCAATGGCGGCGCTGGTAGGTGTATGGTAGGAATGGGTTTCCTAGGGGCGTTCCTGTCTTTGGTTGTCCGATGTTGCAACCAGATTCACAGTCACCGGCCGGTGAGGAGGTCACCGCTCAGGAACTCCAGACTGCGATTACTGACACGCTCGCCCTCGACGTGTTCCCTCTGGAGGGGTACCGTAACCCAGACTACTTGCGCGATGCGCTGGCAGCTGGCTTCACACCTGCGGACCTCGCGACTGCGCACGGTGTTTCGCGTCGGTCGATCTACCGGGCGGCCGCCACCCACGACATCGAACTGCAACAGCCACCGTCGACGGGACCGGCTCGCCTCCTCTGGGAGCTGGACGCGGACGCTGTCCCGGGTGAATCAGCATGATGTCGCCGACCCGCCGCCTCAACAACGCGTCGACGAAACAGGTCAGCGCGGACGTCGCGAAGACAGTCCGCGAAATCGGGGAGGGCGACGTCGTCGTAATCAACCGCGACGGGCGGACGTGGCTGGTCACCGACGTTGCCGAGGTCTCCGTCGCTGATGACGATACCGACCGCCGGGAGAAACGCGCGGTGCGGATGCAGAGCCACCGCGGGACAGAACCCGATGCCGCGACGGTGGCACTCGTTCTCGTCTCGTATCCCGGCCACAAGGAGGCCGCCGTCCACGTCCTGGACGCCGCGAACCGCCTGGAAGAAGATAGCGTCTACGCGGTCGATCACGTCGAGATTCTGGACCCGGAGCCGACCTGGGTGGTCGTCCAACGCGCGGGCACCACGGATGCGTTCCACTTGCCGGCGCCGGTCCCGGCAGCTCGCGGCGATGCTCTACCGGCATGCGGTGGCCGGCCGGGTGACGTCGACCCCGAGGAGTACCGACTTGTTTCCCGGACAGTGATTACGCCGGGTCCCCAGATATGCCGGGACTGCGCGCGTCGCCAGCGCCCCCGGGAGCTGGAGACGGTCGCCTGTCCGGACTGCGAGCGAAACATCGCCTCCGGGCTGTTTCAGGGCCCACGTGTGCAGGGAGTTACCGGCCTCCGTGTGGAGTGCCCCGAGTCAGACTGCTCGTTTACGGGGTTGGTCGATCTCCCTACGGTGTCCTCAGACAGTGACGGCGGGCCGGAGGGTGGTGTGGCGTGACCCTGGAGTACTACGAGTACGAGGAATGCGGGCGAGTTCAGAACCGAATCGTCGAGTGCCCGCTGTGCGGGTATAAGTTTTCGCCGCGTGAGCCGCGGTGGGAGCACTTCTTCGACGACCACACCCCGGAAGATGCCGGGCTGACACCGCTCGGCACAATTCCGGACGATGCTGGTGGCGGGCTCTGGGGCGACGTCCCGGACTCCCCTGAAGAATCCGCTGTCTAAGTTGAGCGTGCTCTTGTTTTGAGACGGGGGGAGACGAATTCAGTTAGTCGACGTCGAGGGAAGTCTCGATTTCGTAGCGCAGTCCCATCGCGGGAGTGCTGAGGACCTCGGCGAGCTCGGGTGTCATGTCGGGATGAGCGAGCGCTTTCTGCTTCGCGTTCCGGTCTTGTCGGGCGTGTTCGCAGGCGGCGATGACCGCGGCGGTTTTCGTATTCTCGCCGAGCGCGTCCATAGCTGATTCGATGGCGTCGAGGCGGTGGGCGTAGTCGCCGTCGGTACGGATTCGCATAGTGGGCTCGTACACACGACCCTGCTTAACCTATTATTCTGGAGTGACTGGAGGGGTGATTTCACCGGGTTTTCGCGAAATTCGAGGAGGTCCGTACGCTCAGGAGTGTTCGGTCAGAGGATTGGCGGGGAGATATGCACACGAGGTTCGCGAGCTCGTGTGCATATTCGGGAAATCGATTCTCTGGACGCGTAACCCCACGGGGGAGGTGATGACCGAGTCTGATACTGTGGTGAACAACAGACGAATATATCGTCTTTCTTACTTACTCCCAAGCATCTCTGGGGTCAATACTCTCCCAGTTGGATTCGTCATAGACAATCTCAGAAAGGTCTGCAGCAACTTCCCGAGCCTCTGGTTTGTCGAGAGGCCAAATCGCGCCACTTGTTGTTCCAGCATGTCGGGTTATCTCTTCGCGCTTAAATTGGTCGTCAGTAATCTCTTCGACGTATATCTCCACCCACTCTTCAATTAGATTTCTCGCCTCGTCAGCTGCAACATTTGATAAATCCGAACCGATAGTGTACATATCGTACTTCGCCATATACCCTTGATCGACTGGAACAACCGCAATAAACGGTTTTTCTTCGCTCTCGCACTCAGTCCAATACTCGTTCTTCTCCTCTTTTTCTTCGAAAATTTTCACTTCGTCTTTCGTGAGTGGCTGAGGCATGCCGCACACTTCAGACGGTTATGTGAAACTCTTTGTTATTCCACTATCTCCGGTGTGGGGTCGGTGTTCAAAACAGAGATTCGGTGTTCAAGGAGTTGAGTAACGTCTTCTTTGCTGCGCTGTGCTGAGGGGTGGGGAGTGTTTTGGATTGGTGGCCTTAGCCACACCCCTAACGGAGAACCGAACGGCCCCCGTGAGGTTCTCCGCGTGGGTGCGTCGGGGCGACGGCGCCGGCTGCTCGCGTCAAGAGTATCCACGGCAACTGAGATTTCACTATCGAGCTGGTTCACGGCAAATTTGGTTGCAAGAGAGCGGCTTCGAGACGGTGTTGCCACTACTCGTAGCAGCGCTATCGGAGGGCCTTCCACGCGCGGCGCTTGTGGTCGATGCCGTCGACTCTGAACTTCACGATTGCCTGCCGGAACCGCTCGGGATCTTGTCCAGCCGCCGTCCACACCTCGAAGGCGGACCGGATGCGGGAGGAGATAATCTTCGGGACACCCTTGTGGTTGTAGTTGACCGCGTCGAACTCGCCCATGTCGACCTCGAGAGCGTCAGCGCGGTTGCGGATATCGATGCCGTAGCGGTTGCACCACGCGACCCACTCGGCCATCGCGTCCGACACGCCGCGCTCGGCGGCTTCGATGGCTTTCGCGGAGGTCTCGATGGCGGTGCGTGTCGCGTCGCGCGCGTCTTGAACGGCGTCGTGAATCATTTCGGCGACGTAGTCCGAGCGCAGACCAACCTCGCCGTACTTCCTAGAGACGAGTTCTTCCATCGAGCGCAGCGCCCGCCGCACGCTCCCGACGTGGCGCTCGTTCGCCTCTGCGATGTCCTGTGGGGAAACTTCCCCACCGTCCGTGACGAGCGTATCCAGTGCTTCCCACTGGACGGGACTGAGGCCGTCCGTGAGGTGGCGGACAACGACGCTTTCCTGTTCCTGCCGGATGCGGGTGAGGTCCAACTGAATGGGGTCGGGGCCGCGCTCACTCGTCGACGGCTCCCAGTACGCATCATTCTCAACGTACGGGCTCCGGCCGATATTCTCCGGGGCGACGTCGAGGCCGGCGTCGGCGAGCACAGACAGCACGGTCTGGTCGAGCTCGCGTTCCAGTTCTACGAGGTCGTCATAGTACATCGTCTCGCCACGGTCGAGCAGCGAGTGCTGAAGACTCGCGCCGACCTTCGGATGCGCGAGCGCTTCCGACGTGTCGAGGCGAGCGGCTTCGCGAGCGTAGTAGTGTTTGACCTCCTTCGGGTAGCGGTGGCCGGGGAACGCTTCAGCGAGCCGCTGCGTGTCCAACGTCACCGTGTGGTAGTAGCCCGGCAGGTTCTCGCCTTTCTCGTCGTCGTCGTTCTGGACGAGTTTGCGGTACCCGGAGCGGTCGTCTTCCAGGAGGTGCGCCATCGAGGCTATCGGGCCGTCGCGACCGTGGACGGGGCCGCTGGCGTCTCGATGCACGCGGGCGTACTTCTCGGCGTCCTGAATGTTGCTCGTCGCCGCGGGCGTCTGGAAGTAGTTCGCGTTGAACCCGAGGACACGAGCAGCGGTCTGGAAGAGGTCGAGATACCGCGTGAACGCGATATTACTCCCCTGGATGCGGAGGTTCAGGCCGTCGTTCTTGAGAGTTGGCGGGACGGGAATCTCAACGACCTCGCCGGAGTCCTTCTCGGCGTGGAGGCCGCCCCAGCGCGGGCTCATGTGTACGATGAAGTCCTGTTTGCCGACGGGGTCCTCGTCGGGGTGGCGGGCAATCTTGAACTGGAATTCGCGAATCGTGTCGTGCTCGACGTGCGTGCCGCCGTCGGTGACGCTGCCGGTTGGCGGGAGCAGCCCGCCCTCGTCACGGTACGACAGCCGCGCGACCCACTGCTCGCCCGCGTGCGTGAACTCCGCGCTACGGCTGCCACCCGCGTCCTTCACGAGGACGTCGGCGCCGAACCACGGATCAAGACCGTTCTCGGCGAAGTGGAGGTTCGCGTCGAACTCGTGGGGAGCGAGGTCGAGCGTCCTCACTGCGCCCCCTCCAGTTCGCGAGCACAGTTCCCGCAGAGGACTTTCCCGTCGACGATCGCGCCGGCGTGTGGGGAGCCGCAGTTGGAGCAGTCGGGTCCAGAGAGGTCGTGCTCACCGTCACTCGGCATCGGACTCACCCCATAGGGAGCGGCAGGCGGCGCAGAGAGCGGTTTTCTCGCGGTCGCGGTCGGGAAGGCGGACGCGCCGGCAGTCAGGGCCGTCGGCGCCGCAGACGCGGCACTCGTCGGCTTCGGGCGCGTCGTCGGCGACAGTCTCCCAGTAGTCGTGCCGGCGGACCTGCGGGCCGCCGTCAGTCCGTAGTTGGGATGCAGGAACGAACTCGCGGCTGCCAGTCAAGGCGACCACCTCGAAGAACGGACCGAGGGCTGGTCGAGTTTACGTGAGGTAAGTGGAAGCCGGCAAGAGCTTCCGAAGTACTTTTTTGCAGTATGGGGCCGGAGGGATTTGAACCCCCGATCGACTGATATCTCCGGTGCGCCTCGGAACTCCAGAGGGTCGTCGTCGCGGACCGATGATCAGTCGGCCGCTCGGTATACCAGTCTGGAATTTCGTCCCGGGCGCGTGGCCTCTGGAGTCAGTCGCCATGCCTGGCTTGGCCACAGCCCCTCGCGTTCCTCCGTACGGTGATTTGTCCTAAGTGCGTTTCGATTCTGCGTCTCAGTTCACCACCGACAAGGGCCACCCGCCCGTACCTGAAACCATGATAGCGCGCGTGTGGCGCGGGTGGACCGAGCCCGCCGACGCCGACGAGTACGAGGCGTTCGTGACCGAGACGGTGTTCCCGGACGCGAAACACGAGATAGCGGACCTGGAGAGTTTCGAGGTGTTGCGCCGCGATGCGGGCGGCGAGGTGGAGTTCGTGACGATCGCGCGGTTCGCGTCGTGGGACGGCGTGGAGGCGTTCGCAGGCGAGGACCACGAGACCGCCCACGTGCCCGACCGCGCGGAGGAACTACTCGCGCGCTACGAGGAGACGGTCGCACACTACGAGGTTCGCTCGTAGCGATTGGCCTTTCCGGGCCGAGAGCGAACGCCGAGACATGACCGAGTACCCCATCGTAGTCCGGGAAATCGGCGGGAAGATGCGACTCGGCGTCGAGGAAGCAGAGGCACTCGATGCGGACCTCCGCGAGGTCGTCGCGGACGCCTACGACCGCGTGGACGTGCAGGACTGCGGGGACGGCGAAGTGGTCGGGTACGTAATCGCGAGCGGCGACGAAATAGAGGACGTGCGCTGGAGCCGTTAGTCTTCGCGGGCGCTCCACTCGCAGTCCTGGCACTTGTAGCCGGTGACGAACTCCGTTACGGAGGGCATGTAGCCGACGGAGATGACGTCGCCGCCGCACTCGGGGCAGTCGCGGTCGGCGTCCTCGATGGGTTCGGCGTCCATCACAGACTCGCCTTCCACGAGCTCCGCGAGCTTCTTCGGGGTGACCATGCGGCCTTCGACGACGCGGTTGTCGGACATACCGGCGGGACGGCCGCGGGCGGCTAAAGACTTCTCCTCGCTAACTCACAGCCAGGGGGCGCGTTCTTCGGCGCCGTCTTCGCCGGGGTAGCCGTAGGCGGCTTCGTCGTCCTCGTCGGGGTCGCTGCCGCCGTCAGGCGTTGCGGCCGGCGCCGCGGCGCCGTCAGGGCCGTCGTCGACGGCCGGGGGCACGTCCGGGGTGTCGACGTCGGCTTCCTCGGGGTCGAACGCGAGCAGGCCGGCGACCGCGAACACGACCAGCGGCGCCTGCGAGGGGACGAGCCCGAACACGGAGAGCGCGAGCGTGCCGAGCGCGACGGCACTCCCGAACCGGAAGCGGTCGATGTCGACGACCTGCCGGAGGTACGGCTGGAGCGCGACGACCGCGAGTGCGAAGCCGACGGCGACGCCGCCGGCAGCCGCGGCGCGCAACATTAGCCCGGGGTCGGCCGCGAACTTGAGTTGGGCGCCCGCGGGCTGGACGCTTGCGACGAATCCAAGTCCGATGATGATACCGGGGGAGGGGAGGTAGTCGCCGATGGTGGAGCTGGCGGTCTTCGCGGCGATGGCGAGGATGACGATGGCGGCGAAGCGTTCGAACGTCGGGATGTCGACGACGGTCGCGATGGTGGGCGCCAGCGCGGCTTCGGCGGCGGCGATGAGTATCAGCGGCGTCCCAACGACGAGGACGGTAACAGCCTGCGAGCGGGGGTCCTCGTCCATCTCTGCGAGGATCACCGCGAGCGTCGCGCTCCCACCGAAGACCAGCAGCCCGATCTGGGCGATGCCGATGTACGTATTGAGTTCGCCCGCGAGCACGAGGGCGGCGAAGATGCCGTCCACGAGCGGGAGCAGCATGACCGTCGCGAGTAGCCGGGTGTCGCCGCCCACACGCTGCTCTAGGCGAAGGGCGACGGGGTGGCGTGAACTACTCATGAACTACGGGGCTACCCTAGACGGACGTTGGTCGGCCCGGTGATACGGTGACGTGCGCGACGCCGAACGTTCGGCGGTGTGTCGCGCAAGCGCCGGCGTTCCGAGCCAGAATGTGTCCATCAGTTTACCGAAAAATGTGCGTGCGGCGGAGTCAACGGTGTGGTTGCCGGCGGTACGCACTGCCTCGGGACTGATGGAGTCCATATGCACAACCATTAGGGTCGCACGCATAAAGATTGCGTGAGAGACGCCACCACGTGATGGGGGACCAAAACCTGTCTTTAAGTACCGAGCTACTGTCCGTCGGGGTGCGTGGACGATAGTCGAGAAATCGCCGGTCGGCGAGCGGAAATTCTATCGTTCGTCGATGGATCCGGCAGCTGATGGCCGTTTGTTGGGTCCACCGCAGGGAGCCGTTGCACGGACGTGTCGACAGCGAGCCGTCTACGGGAGTGGTTAGCGCACGTTCGCCCAATCTCGGAACGTTTTTGCCACCGGCGACGCGACGGTTTACATGGCGCACGACCCTTCGACTGACGGCCGATTCTCCGAGAAACTCCGCGTACCAGAAGCGCTGACCTTCGACGACGTGCTCCTGCGGCCCGCCGAGAGCCGCGTCGAACCCGACGACGCCGACGTCTCCACACGCGTCTCGAAGAACGTCGAACTCAATACCCCGATTCTCTCCGCGGCGATGGACACCGTCACCGAATCCGACCTCGCCATCGCGATGGCCCACGAGGGCGGCCTCGGCGTCCTCCACCAGAACATGGACACAGAGACTGTCGTCACCGAGGTTGAGCGCGTCAAGCGCGCCGACGAGCTCGTCATCGACCGCGAGAACGTTGTCACCGCCAACCCCGACCAGACGGTCGAGGAGGTCGACGCGATGATGAACTCTGAGGGCGTCTCCGGCGCGCCCGTCGTCGACGACGACGACACCGTCCTCGGCATCATCTCCGGCACCGACATCCGCCCCTACCTCGAAGTCGGCGAGTCCGACACGGTCCGCGAGGCGATGACCGACGAGGTCATCACCGCCGACGAGGACGTCGACGCCCGCGACGCGCTCGAGCTCATGTACGAGCACAAGATCGAGCGCGTCCCCATCGTGGACGGCGACGACCACCTCGTCGGCCTCGTCACGATGCAGGGTATCCTCGCGCGCCGCGAACACGGCGACGCCGCCCGCGACGACGACGGCCGCCTCCGCGTCGGCGTCGCCGTCGGCCCGTTCGAGACCGAGCGCGCGACCGCCGTCGACGACGCCGGCGCCGACGTCATCTTCATCGACTGCGCGCACGCCCACAACCTGAACGTCATCGACTCCGCCCGCGACATCAAGGCGTCCGTGGACGCGGACGTCGTCGTCGGGAACGTCGGTACCCGCGAGGCCGCCGAGGCCGTCGTGGACTTCGCGGACGGCATCAAGGTCGGTATCGGCCCGGGCTCCATCTGCACGACGCGCGTCGTCACGGGCGCGGGCATGCCCCAGATTACGGCCGTCTCGCAGGTCGCCGACGTCGCCCACCCCGAGGACGTTCCCGTCATCGCGGACGGCGGCATCCGGTACTCCGGCGACGCCGCGAAGGCCATCGCCGCGGGCGCCGACGCCGTCATGCTGGGCTCGTACTTCGCCGGCACCGACGAGGCCCCCGGCCGGGTCATCACGATGAACGGCAAGAAGTACAAGCAGTACCGCGGCATGGGGTCGGTCGGCGCGATGCAGTCGGGCGGCGGCGACCGCTACCTCAAGGAGGAAGACGAGGACGAGGAGTTCGTCCCCGAGGGCGTCGAGGCCGCCACGCCGTACAAGGGCCCGCTCGCCCAGGAGCTCCACCAGCTCGTCGGCGGCATCCAGTCCGGCATGGGCTACGTCGGCGCCGAGACCATCCCCGAGTTCAAAGAAGACGCGGAGTTCGTCCGCGTCTCCGCCGCGGGCCAGACCGAAGGCCACCCTCACGACGTGATGATTACGGACGAAGCGCCCAACTACAGCCCGCAGAACGAGTAGCGTAGCCAGCGCGGCGCTGGCCGCTCAGAGTCCTTTGCCGTCGACTTCGCAGCGCGGACTACAGTAGCCGTTCGCCGCGGCTTCGGAGTCCTCGAACGCTTTGAACTCGTCGCCACACGCCTGGCATTCGTACGTTTCGAACGCCATGTGCGGGGGATGCGACGCGTCGGAAAAATTTGTTACGGTACGCGTGGGTCCGCGCAGTCGGGTGGTTTCAGGCGTCTTCGCCGGTGACGACGACCGGGCGGTCGGCGTTCAGGATGACCGACTGCGTGACGCTGCCGAAGATGGCCTTCCCCGCGGGCGAGCGCTTGCGCCCGCCGAGCACGATGGCGTCGACGTCGTACTCGTCGGCGTCCGCGATGATGTCGTCGACCGTGTCCCCGGAGTCGTCCCGGACTTGGACGTCGACGCCCGCGTTCTCCAGGAACTCCTGTGCGCGCCGCACCGACTGGATGCGGCTCGCGGACTTGAACTGCTGGACGTCCTCCGGGAGGTCCTCGGCGTCGCCGGTGAACACGAACAGTACGATAGCTTCGACGTTTTCGGCGGCGTCGGGCAGGTTCGCCACGTAGCGGGCCTGCGCGAGCGCTCGGTCTACATCGTCGTCGACCGGTACCAGCACGCGGTACATGGTCACCACGACGCCCGACAGGGGCTTAAAACTACGCGCGTTCGGCGGTCGGGTCGTCGCCGTCCAGCACGCCCCCGGGTTCGAAGCGCGCGCCGCCGCCCTCGGCGTCGGTCGCGGTGACCGTCCAGCCGTGGGCGTCCGCAATCTGCTCGACGATGGCGAGCCCGAACCCGGTGCCGTTCTTGGCGGTCGTGTACCCGGACTCGAACAGTTGGTCGGGGTCCGTGCCGCCGAATCCGGCCCCGTCGTCGGCCACGTAGACGCCGCGGCCGTCCTCGGTCACGCCGACTTCGACGGTGACGTCCGGCCCGCCGTGCTCGATGGCGTTCCGGAACAGGTTCGCGAACACCTCGTGGATGCGGTCGGGGTCGCCAGTCGCCGTCCGACCGGCCAGCTCCGGAGCCACGTCGAGGGTCGCGTTCTTCGTCGTCACGCTCGCCCACGAGTCCGTGACCAAGTCAGCCAGCGGGACCGACGTTCGCTCCCCGATGACGCTGCCCTGTCGAGCGAGTTCGAGCAGGTCGCCGATGAGGTCGCCCATACGCTCGTGGGCGGCCTCGACGCGGGCGAACGCCTCCGGGTCACCCGTGCGCTTGGCCTGGTCGAGCCACCCGCTGGCGATGCCCAGCGGGTTCCGAATCTCGTGGGCGAGCACGCCCGCGAACTCGTCGAGGCGGTCAACCTGCCGCTGGAGTTCCTGCTCGTGGTGGACGCGCTCGGTGACGTCCCGCAGGATGAGGATGCGGTGCCCGGGAGCGGTCGCGAGGTCGTCGGCGTTGCACTCTACGTGCCGGCGCTCGGTCACCGTCTGCACGGAAACGACAGCCGAACTCGACCGCGCGTCCCCGTCGTCGTCGGCGGTCGCACACATCGCCTCGACGGCCTCGGGCGTGAACGCGTCGAAGGCGTCCAGCGACCGCCCATGACACGACTCGGTGACGCCGACGAGGTCGCGGAACGCGACGTTGCTGTCCACGACCAGTCCGTCGCCGTCGACGACTATCGCGGGGTCGGGACTCGTCTCGAACAGCGTGCGGAAGCGGTCCTCGCTGGCGGCGAGCTTCCGGGAGAGGCTGCGTCGCGACAACAGCCCGTCGATGCGAGCGTGCAGCACCGCCTTCTGGACGGGGACGGCGACGACGTCGTCGACGTTCGACCAGACGTCTGCGGCGGCCCGTAGTTCGTCGCTGGACGCGAGCAACAACACGGGCGAGAACAGCGACGCCCCGCGCTCGCGGTAGTCGGCAACCCACTCATCGTGGCGTTCGTAGGCGCGCT
The DNA here is from genome assembly GCF_001488575.1 of Halobacterium hubeiense. Classification (NCBI taxonomy): domain Archaea; kingdom Methanobacteriati; phylum Methanobacteriota; class Halobacteria; order Halobacteriales; family Halobacteriaceae; genus Halobacterium; species Halobacterium hubeiense. Next base: position 1,097,023 of record NZ_LN831302.1, on the reverse strand, counting down.
CGTCCAGCAACAGGAGGTCCGCGCGCTCCGCCAACTCCGCCAGCGTGACGCCGTCGGCCCCGGGCGTGAGCACGTCGTAGGTATCGTCGAGCCATTCCGTGAGGAGCGCGCGGTTCTGGTCGTGTCCTAGCACCACGCCGACGCACAGCCGCTCGTCGCCGGCAGAGACCGTCTCCGGCTGCCGTTCGTCACCGTACTCGGACATCGGTGCTTACCGGTTTGACGCCCCGTCGTCGACGAACTCCGGTGTTCCCGTCAGTAGGCCGCGGAGGTTCGTGAGCGGTTCGCCGACCTCGATGCCGTGTTCGGTGATCTGGAGGCGCCGCAGCGTCCGCTCGAAGTCGCTGGTGCGCTTCTTGAGCACGCCGATGACCTTCTGAAGCTCCCCGCCGACCTCGATGTGGCGCAGGAAGACGATGTTGTCCGCGAGGTAGCTGATGCCGACCTCGGTCGGCTGGAAGTCGCCCGTGACGTGGCCGACCTCGTCGACGAAGACGACGGTGACGCCCATGTTCTTGAGGTAGCGGCCGAGCGCGTGCAGCCGGCGCACGAGCGTGTCGTCGTCGCCCGCGAGCGCGAGCTTGTACCCCTTGATGCCATCTATCATCACGATCTCGGTGTCGCGCTGCTCGACCTCCTCGCGCACCATGCTCGCGAACTCCTGTGGCGTCAAGTCCAGCGGGTCCATCTCCTCGATGGCGAGCGTGCCGCGCTCAACCATCTCCTCGACGGGGATGTTGACGGCTTCCGAGCGCTTCAGGAACGTCGCCCGGCTCTCCTCGAAGAGGTAAATGACCGAGCGCTCGCCGCGCTCCGCGGCTTCCTTCATGAACTGCGTGCCGGTAGTGGTCTTGCCAGCGCCGCTTGGCCCGCTGAGGACGCTGACCGTGCCGCGTTCGAGCCCGCCGTGGAGCAGGTCATCCAGTTCCGGGACGCCTGCGGAGATGGACTCGGCGACGAACGCCTGCTCGAATTCGCCGGGCTGGAGTTCGGGGAACACCCGAACGCCGTCGTCGGTGATGCGGAACGTGTGCTCGCCGCTCTGGGTCGCGGACCCGCGGAACTTCGGCACGGAGACCGTGCGCGTCTCGTGTGTCCGTTCGAGGTCCAGCGTCCCGTCCGCGATGAACTGAATGTCGTCGTCCGGGTTGCTCGGGGTCGCCTGCGAGGTGAACAGGACGGTCGCGTCCTGCTCGCCGAGGAACTGCTGGAGCGCCAGCACCTGCTTGCGGAACTGATAGTCGTCCCCGGAAAGGTACCGCAGCTGCGTGATGGGGTCGATGAAGATGCGGTCCGGGTCCAGCTGTTGGATGCGCTCGACGATGGCCTCGTTGAACGCGTCCGCCTCGACTTCGTCGGCGGCGAAGACGCTGTACGACTGGCTCTCCGTGAACACCTCGCTGTCGGGCGTGAGACTCAGGAACTCCACGCTGTCGAGGTCGAACCCAACCGCAGCCGCGTTCGCCTTCAGTCCTCGACGGACTCCTCGAGGTTGACGTACAGCACCGTCTCGTCGTTCTCCACGCCTGCCGAGAGGTAGTGGTAGCCGAAGATGGTCTTCCCCGTGCCGGGTTCGCCGCGCGCGAGGTACGCCCGCCCCGGAACGAACCCACCGTTCAGCACCGCGTCCAGGCCGTCGATGCCAGTCGAGACGCGCCCCTCGATGCCCGTCATCTGTCCGTTCCCCCGTCGACGTCAGCGTCGGCCTCGCGGCCGGCGTCAACGCCGTCCTGCTCGATGCGATGGAGTTCGACCTCGAAGTCGTCCTCGTCGAACTCGCTGGCGAGTGTCTCGACTTCGCGTTCCAGTGAGTCGATTTCTGCCTGCAGCGCCTCGTACTGCGGGTCGTCAGCAGCATCGTCGCCGTACTGGGCGTCCAGCGCGGCGCGCTTCGTCACGAGCTGGAAGTACTGCTGGACCGCCGTGTCGTGGTGCTTGCGCGTCAGCAGCGTCTCCACGACGTCGTGGAGGTCGTCGTTGGTCACGGGCTTAGTGAGGTACGCGTCGAACCCCATCTCCACGATGTCGAAGTCGGGGTCGACGGCGGTCACCATCGCCACCCGGCAGTCGAGGTCGCGCTCCCGGACCTCCGAGAGTACGGCGTCTCCGGAGAGGTCCGGCATCCGGCGGTCCAACAGCACGACGTCGATTGCGTCGTCCAGCGAGTCCAGTGCCTCCTGCCCGCTGTACGCGGTCCTGACGGTGTAATCGTCGGACAGCCACGCGGTGAACAGGTCGGCGAGGTCTCGCTCGTCGTCGACGACGAGGACCACCGGGGAGGTTTCTCGGTCCATTTGCGGCACCGTAATCTGATTCTTTAGAGGACCGGGTTACCTTAAGTCGTTTCGACAAGTGCTCAGCCAAACAACAACTATTTCAGATTTCTATCTATTTCGAGGGACGGAGGTAACGAACAGGTGGAAATCGTGTGGTGTAAAATAACAGTTCACCCGCTAACAACCTAACTCAGTATCCGTCTTCGAGAAAGCGGGCCGGGCGCGATTTGAACGCCTCACGCCCTCTACGCACCGCACGCGGGCGTTCGGCAATCGACGGATACCGGGGTGTCGCTGTTTGTGTGCTGAGCGCGAGGCCCACTAATGACACCCGACCTCAAGCCAATCGACCCGCAGGAAGCGAAGGAATGGTATCTCGAAAACCGACGCGGCGAACTGGCCGACGCTACCTATCGAGCGCACAAGTATCGACTCTCCCCGTTCGTTGAATGGTGCGATACCGAGGGCGGCGTGACCAATATGAACGACCTCAGCGGGCGGCACTTCCATCAGTACAAGAAGTGGCGGCGGGAGAAAGGCGACTGCAACAAGGTCACGATGGCTACCCAATTGAGTACGCTCAAAGTCTTCATCGACTTCTGCGAGAGCATCGACGCCGTCCAGCCCGGTCTGTCGGACTACATCGACCCGCCGACGATGAAGAACAAGGAGGACGTGAACGACGACTTCGTGGATGCTGATACCGCGCAGGCCATCATCGAGTATCAGCGGAACTTCAACTACTCTCAGCGCGAACACGTCATCTTCGAGTTACTGTGGCACACGGGAATGCGAAACGGTGCACTCCGTGCTATCGACCTCGATGACTACGACAACAACGAACGCACGCTTGAAGTCCATCACCGACCGGACGATGGAACTCCGCTAAAGAACGGAAAAGAAGGCCAGCGCGTCGTCTCCCTGAAACCGAAGGTCAACCAAATCGTACAGGACTACATCGACCATCATCGGTTTACCAAAACCGACGACACCGGTCGAAAACCACTAATGACGACGCGACAGGGCCGTATCTCGAAGACCTCTATCCGAAGTAACTGCTACCGCGCTACCCGTCCCTGTGAGTACGGACTTGACTGCCCCCACGACCGCGACCCCGAGGACTGCGACGCGGCAAACTCCTATCACGCGGCCTCAAAGTGTCCATCCTCACACGCGTCCCACTCTCTGCGAAAAGGAGCAATCACGCACGCCCGGCGGAGTGAAGTCCCGATTGAAGCCGTATCCGAGCGGATGGATGTAAGCGCGGATGTGCTGAAGAAACACTACGACAAACGTACGAAGAAACAGGAGATGAAGAACCGGCGAGGATACTTCGATAACATCTAAGTCGAAGTGCTGGAAGGGATACCCGGCTAATCTTTTTAAATAGTCGATTTCGCTGATGGTGTTACTACCACTCCGCCTTACCGTGATTCTCACACCATAACTTAGTGTTGGTGTGTGTGTGTGTAGTAGAAGTCATCAAGGGAGTCTATAGATAGGTTCGTTTCACATCCTCGTTTATGGAACACCCGTTAGGTAGGTGTGTGAATTGCGTTTCGGACACCAGACCTACCGGAAAAGAGTTTTCTACTACTCGGCCATTCTACCGTCAATGAAAGTGTCGAAGACAAATATTGTGGAATACTGCTTCGGTCAAGAGGTCGATAGAACTGCGATAGCAGTCCTCCTCTCAGTAGCAGTATTCTCAGTAGTTTACATTTCGTCCCTATATGACACAGATATTGTCCCCCTCCTCGTGAACACTACTCAAGGCGGAGTTGTAGTGTTGCTCCTACTGGCCGCTGCATACTACTATCACGAGAATCGAGGGGTTCTGGTCGCCTTCCTCATCGTCTTCGCTCCCATCTACGCAGTTTTCATTCGACTCGTTGAACTTGGGAACATTGCACCCAGCCCCCTCAGGGAAGCAGTCGTCGAAGCCGTACCGTTAACCCTGCTGTTCGCCGTTCCAATCACTATTCTCTCTATCGGCCTCGCACTCGTCTACGAAAGATTCTCCACGAACTAAGCGAACCACGCAACATCAACAATCGCCGTCAAACGTCACCGGAAGGCGGAGAAGAATAGCGCTATTTTCGAGTTCCCGTTGATACACTTCTATACTGTACCTATCGTAGGGTCTCAGTTCATCGAGCGGGGAAAGAATAACCCGGACTCGATGCAGTAATTCACTCCGTGGCGCTACTCGGGTAGTTCTCGCCGTCCGGTTCTCACACACGGCCAGCAGGGGAAGTCGTCGCGGAGGTCGTCGCAGTCACACTCGGCAGGTTTCGCTTCGATGACGCCCGCGCCATCCTCGTGTCTTTCCTCGGCAATCATACCACCGTCAGCGCGGAGTTTGTCTTCCAGCGTTTGCGTGGTGGTTTCGTCGGCGTCCACCGTGGGGGTCGCGTACTCAACAGCGGCTTGTAGAACGACGGGGCCGCCGACTGACGCGAGTGCAACCTTGTGCTTGCAGTCGTAGTCCTCGCGGTACTGGTCGGCCTTACAGCCACATTCAGTCGGGACAGGGACGCCGTCGCGCTCCTCGATGCCGACGACGTAGGAGTGGTCGGCTTTCTCGTGTCCCCACGATGCGTTCGTGACTTCGACTTGATGCGGGCCGACGACCGTGAACTCGTAGGACTCCCATCCCACACGCTTCGCAGTCTTCGCACCGAAATTCAACTGTTCGACAGCGGTACGCTTTTCTTCCGTAGCGGTGTTAGATTTCATCGCTTCGTGTCCAGCGAAGCGCGGTCGTGTGTACCAGCACACGGCCATTCTGCGATGGCATCACCACGCTTCGTACCCAGTAGTCTATCCGCCACCAACTTAATACTTCCCACATACGGGAACGTTCCCTAATACGGACACCACTAAGTGACGCACGCACGTAGGTTGGCGTATGGCGAGACGCGCCCTGCTAACCGACCGAGAACGCGAACTCATCAAGGGCGGAGACAGCGTCGATGAAGACCTCCGCTATCAAGCCATCTCCCGAGTCCGACGTAAGATTGAGAACGAACTCACGACCGACGTGGAGGTACTCCGAGAGAACCACCCCGACCTCTACGCGGAACTCCACGAAGTAGTGTGTGAACCAGAGAGTACCAGCACATCGAGCGAGGGGGAAGGGACAAGCGACTCGATGCAGTAACCCCCACCAGTTAGAACATCAACGAGCGCACGCGAGCGCGTATTTAAGTAACCTCGTCTGCGAAATTTCTGGCTGAGAGTCAGAGTTTTCGGCAACCTATTTCGGTGTGAAACGCCGGTTCAGTAGGTCTGCGTCTTTATCAAGTAGCGCTCCGCCTATTCGACCGGTTCTGCGCGCATTTCATCGGCCCAGAAATCACCCGCGATGACATCGAGTTTGTAGTGCGTTCCGTTCGCTCGGACGAAATCAGCGTTACTCAAACTCTCCGGGAGTGAGTCCCACTTGCCGAACGGCGTATCGTATGAGCCATTCTCGATTGCCTTCTGGACTGGCTCTCTTACCTCCGACGAAAGATTTTCGAGAGCAACGACGGACGCATTTTCCGACGGCTGTTGTTCGGTTACCTGAATATCATAGGTGGCTAACGTCGGCCCAGCGTCCCACGAGAGTTGATAGTACGACCCATTTTTCTGGACGAACTCGTGGTTCTGGAAAACCGCCTTGGCGTCAGTGGGGAAGTACGTTCGATTGACGTACGGTGACTCACGGACAGAGTCGGGTGCGAACCCAGTTGCTCGTTGCTTGGCGGCATCGAACGCTTGTTGCTCGGTGTCTGAGAGCGCGGTGTAGATAACGGTATTACTCGGCGTCGCACCAGTCGGCGTCGTATTTGACGGGCTGGATGTAGTTGTTGGGACTACGGACGTAGTCTCTGTTGGTTGCGTGGAGGGAGCGCCTCCGTTCAGCCCACTACAGCCAGCCAGCAGAACGAGAAGGACGACCATCAATTCACGGCGCATACTGTTAGTTCCCGACCAGCAATAAAGTGTTTTGTGGGACGCCGAAACACACAATAAACTCACTTCAAGACTGACTGATACTACGCTCCCCCATACCCATCATTTGACTATCTATTAGCCGCCGTCAACGACTCGCGTGAGACGGCGAAATTCAGGGGAGTTGGGAATAACGAAACGGGAAGTATGGACGGTCGTAGTAGCGCTCCTCATTCCTCTCACGGTCTTCCATACTGTACCACCGGGGAATCACCACAGAGCGTTTGGACGGCGTGACCAGCCTGTTGTTGGCGTTTATGGACTGCGTCATTCTCTGTGGAGAAGTTGGTTGCGGAAAGCCTGTAGCCCCATTTATAAGTGGCGTCCTCGATGGTCAGTGTTACCCCTTCGCCGTACAGCGTTCTCGCACCATAACTTAGTGGGTGTGTTGTGTTGTTGTATGGGGAGTAAAGAACAAGAGGTGCAACCATTCATAGATGGGGTTGTCTCGTGGATAGGGAACGCCGTCTATGCAGTTGTCCACGAGCGTCAGAGGTGTCACGTGGGTTTCGGGGGTACATCTACGTCGTCATACTTCTCGAAATCGGGTTCTTCGACTATCCCCTTGAGGAACTGCCACGTGACCTCTGGCTTGAACGTGGAGCCGTACTGCTCCTTGAACCACTCCCACGTCGGTTGCCAGCCGTACCTGAGATGGCGGCACGCAACACGAATTCGTTCGTTATGTGACAGCGTACCAATACCATCCTGTTCGGCTTTCCGCTGGAGTGCTTCCGCTTTCGATTGGGGATTCTTACGAGCAGGCCAGATTGTCCGTGGTTTATCGTCGGAAGTCGCCGCCCTCGATGCGGTCGTACGCTCCGAGCCGGACACCGTAGAACCGGACGCTCCAACATCGTATCCCCGCTCGGAGAGATGGTTGAGCGCGGTATCTCGCCGGCCCTTATCGCTTCTGAGCGCGTGGCCGACCACGGTGGCATCCCACGACGAGACGTTGAAGATTCGGGAACTTCCGCTTTTCCCGCCGATGATGACGACCTTTTCCCCCGGTGCGTAGTCCCACTTCCGGTAATCCTTCTTCGACAACTGGAGCGGCGCGTGAACGTCTGCTTTCGTGAACTCGCCGTTACACCCGACCGCACCGTAGAAGTACGCTGGCACCATCGTCGCACCACCACGCTTGCCCTCTCGGGCGAACGCCCCGCCTTTCACGCGAAGCGCCGCGACACTACGAGGATTCCCGGATGCGTGGGCATACGGGGAGAACTCCTGCGTGTTGTACATCGACCACTCTGGAACATCAGCAGGGTCGTCGGGATACGCCACCTGCTCGATGAGGGGAGTCTCGATTTCGTCCTCCGCCTCGTCGCGCGTGAACTCCAAGAGCGTCTTCTCGGGGTCAAGCACCCGAAACAGACTCTGCGAGGTGTCCACGTCAAAGACGCTTGTCCCTACTGTCAGGCGTTCCTGTCCAAACACATCCCACAGTACATCCGCGTACGTTGCAGGCGTGCTTGGGTTCGCTCCGTTCGCCTCACGGAAGATGCGGGTTCTGTCCCACTCTGGTTCGATTTCGACCTTCGGGATGCCGGTATCCGCGTGTGCGACGCCGGGAAGCCGAAAGAGGCGTTTCCGCGAATACAGTCCCAAGTCGAGGTCTGCCCCGCCCTCCTCGCAGTACGACTCAGCCAATTCCTTCAGCCGCTTTCGTTCGGCTTCACCGGACACGAACCGAGGAACGTGAACGTGGATGGAACGTCGCCCTGAGAAGTACAACCTACACGTGCTGAACGGGACTCCGAGGTAGTCCTCTACGAACTCCCGGAACCACGAGAGAAGCGTGTCCGGCCCCTCCTCGTGGTATGCGTCGGATTCGATGTGGATGGGGTAGAGGACGCGGTCATCGTCCTCACACTCGTCCTGAATCTCGGTTGCTATTGAGGAACCTCCCTTTACTTCGTAGCCTGTCTCGAACTCGGCTTGGCGTTCGTACTGTTCTCTCGGCACTTTGTAGATGGGGCTGGCGGTCGCGGCGTTATCGGGGATTGGCTCGTAAATTGTCTGGAGTTTCGGCGCTCGATGCGCGCCCTCGGGAAAGCCGTACTGTACGCACGGGAGGTCACTATTGCTGGATGTTGTCGCTGTACTGGTCGCTGTTGACGGCGGAGATGTATCTGTACTCATAGGTCGAAGGATGGAGAAGACTCTCAGCGGAACGACAATCCTCGCGCTCTATGCGGAGAACCGTGGAACAGACTGCGATAGTCGTGACTGCTCGATGTAGTCTTCCGCGAAAAGCCTTCACTCAAACAAAGGGGAGCCAGCGCCAAAAAGATACCGAAAACCCGTGGAAAGCGTCGAGATACCTGCGAGAGAAATTAAAGAGATTCAAGGTGGTTTTGGACGGTCAAACCCGGGGAGTCACGTCCAAGGATGGGTCGAAACCGTGTTCGCTACGCCATCCCGAACTCCTCGCGGCGAAGTTCCCGCTTCTCGCCTACTTCCAGCGTAGTGGCGCATCCTCAGCCCACGAACATCGTGAACCAACGACTCGATGGAGTGGAACACGGCAAGATGTACTGAATCAACTCTCGGCTATTGGAAAAACGCTGGATGGCACGCACGCGCATCAGACTCGAAACGAACTAACGTCGAAACGGTGGGTGTATCCGAACCTTCTAATGGCCGGAAACCCTACGAAGTAACAGTTCAGCCGCTAACAGTCTGACTCAGTATCCGTCTTCGAGAAAGCGGGCCGGGCGCGATTTGAACACGCGACCGACGGATTAAGAGTCCGTCGCTCTGCCAAACTGAGCTACCGGCCCAACGCATCCTATCGTTCGACGCTGTGACTCAAATACGTTCTGATTCGCGACGACAGTCCCGCGACTGCATCCGGATTCGACCGGTCGACCGGGGTCCGCGTCGCGCCGCGAAACCGACCGCGGAAAACACGGCGGTGAGCCACTCCGCGGCCGGAATCCCCGGTGGGCTGGCGGCAGGTCGGGAAGGTTAAGTGACGGCCGCCGGTAACCGTAGACATCATGAGCAGCCGGGCAACCATCTCCTCGATGTCCACGTACGCCATCCTTGGCTGCGGGAGCGTCGGCCACGCCGTCGCCGAGGAGTTGGTCGAACGAGGTAAAGACGTCCTCATTGTGGACCGTGACGAGGCCCGCGTAGAGGCGTTGCGCGACCAGGACTTGAACGCGCAGGTCGCGGACATCCGCGACGAGGAGGTCGCAGGACTGGTCGCGGACCGCGACGTCGTCCTCATCATGGCCTCGGACGTCGAAGCGAACGAAGCTGCGGTGACAAACATCCGCGGGCGGAACGACGAGCAGTTCGTCGTCGTGCGCGCCAGCGACCCCGTGACCAGCGACGAACTCACAGAGCTGGGCGCGGACGTCGTCATCAATCCGTCGTCGGTCATCGCGGACGCGGCGTTGCGCGCGCTCGAGTCCGGCGAACTGGAGTACAAAGCCCGCCAGCTCGCGGATGTCATCGAGGGCACTGATGGCCGGCTGGCGATCGTCACGCACGACAACCCCGACCCGGACTCCATCGCCGCGGCGGCCGCGCTGAACGCCATCGCGGCCCACCTCGGCGTGGAGGCGGACATCCTCTACTTCGGGGACATCGGCCACCAGGAGAACCGCGCGTTCGTGAACCTGCTGGACATCGAGTTGACGCCGTACGAGGACGTCGACATCGACGACTACGACACGGTCGCGCTCGTCGACCCGGCGAAGGCCGGAGAGGTGTCGCTGGACCGCGAGGTCGACATCTTCCTCGACCACTACGAGGTCGACGAGGAGTTCGACGCGGAGTTCGCGGACATCCGCCCGAACGTCTCCGCGACCTCCACCATCCTCACGAAGTACATTCAGGAGTTCGACCTCTCGGTGAGCCAGGAGGTCGCCACAGCGCTGTTGTACGGGATTCGCGCCGAAACCCTGGACTTCCGCCGGGATACGACGCCGGCGGACCTCACCGCGGCGGCGTACCTCTACCCGTTCGCGGACCACGACACCCTCGAACAGGTGGAGTCGCCGAACATGAGCCCGGAGACGCTGGACGTGCTCGCGGAAGCCATCGCGAACCGCGAGGTCCAAGGCAGCCACCTTGTCTCGAACGCGGGGTTCATCAGCGACCGGGACGCGCTCGCGCAGGCCGCCTCCCAGCTGTTGAATCTGGAGGGCATCACGACGACTGCCGTCTTCGGCATCGTCGAGGACACCATCTATCTGGCGGCGCGCTCGAAGGACATCCGCCTGAACATCGGGCGCGTGCTCAGCGACGCCTTCGAGAACATCGGCGAGGCCGCCGGCCACTCCACGCAGGCGTCCGCGGAGATTCCGCTCGGCATCTTCACGGGCATCGAGGCGACCGAGGAGAACCGCGAGACCCTCCTGTCGCTGACCGAGGAGGCGGTCACGCAGAAGCTCTTCGACGCGATGGGCGTCGAGTCCGAGAGTTCCAGCGGGTCGAACGGCAACTAGTTCTGTGGCGTTCAGCCGACGGCTCTGATGAGGACGAACAGCGTCCCGATCGACGCCAGCGTCGTGACGAAGACGTTCAGGGACGCGAACGCTTCGTCGCCGCCGAGTTCGTTCGCGAACACGTACGTCGACACCGCGGTCGGCGTGCCGAGCATCACGACGGCGGCGGTAAACGTCGCGGCGTCCACGCTCAGGAGCGAGAACGTCGTCCACGCTATCGCGGGCATCAACACGATTTTGAGCGCGACGACCGCGCCCGTGGCACCGACGTCGACGTTCGGCAGGTCGACCTCCAGCGACGCCCCCACGCACAGCAACGCAATGGGGAGCGCGAGCGTCCCCAGCAGGTCCAACCCCGCAGTCGCCGGGCCGGGGAGCCCGATGCCGGCAGACCCGACGACCAGCCCCGCGACCAGCGCGAGCAACACGGGGTTGCGCCCGAGTTTCGCGACTTCCTCGGCGAGCGAGGCGTCGGCGTCGCTGACGGTCGTGAGGACGAACACCGTCAGCGGCACCTGCACGAGCGAGACGACGCCGAGCACGACGCTCGCGACCGCGGTCACGTCGTCGCTGAACGTCGCGGCGACCAGCGGCAGCCCGAGGTAGCCCAGATTCGAGTGGTAGGACTGCGTGACCGCGACGCTGCGGCGGCGGCGCTCGGCCTGATTCCGGTGGACGACCCACGCGACCGTGGCGGTCGCGAACAGCACGAACAGGAGGCCGCCGAACAGGGCGGGAGAGACGAGCTCGGCGACGTCGCGGTCGTACGTCGACACGAACACGAGCGCGGGCAGCGCGACGTAGTACGCGGCGTCGTTGAGCCACTCGGTGCGGGTAGCGTCGAGCACGCCGGCGACGCGCAGCCCTGTCCCGACGAGCAGCAAAACGAGCAGCGCGAGCAACCGGCCGACGACTTCCATATCTCCGCTGAACGGATGCGGGGCCTTACGCGGTTCGCCTCAGGACGCCTCTGCGAGCGGGCGGAAGTCAGTCGCTAGAACGGCTAAACGGCGAGTTCGGTATCTTCGTCAGGGCTTTCGTAGCGCTCGATAACGTCGTTGATGAGGACCACGTCGCCGACTGCACGCACCCACCGATACGGGATGATGACGCCTTTCTTCCCGGTCTCGGTGTCCGCGAACAGCTGGGCGTTGAGTTCGCTGAGCGCGAGGCCGTTCACCACTTCCGCGTCGAGGTCCAGGCGGACGTCTTCGACTTCCCCGACGAAGACGCCGTTGTTCGAGTACACCTCGCGGCCGACAAGCGAGGTGATTTCGTCTGCTTCGGAGTCCATGTCGTGGTGATTGTCGCGGTGCCCCATAAGTGTTCGAGGCTCGCGTCCCACAGGCGTCCGACGCGGCTACTCGAAGCGGTCGAGGACCGCGCCGAGCGCGTCGAGCGCGGGCGCGACCTCGCTGGGGTTGCGTCCGAGACTCACGCGAATGCGCTCGTCCGCCCCGAAGAAGCGGCCGGGGACGACGAGGACGCCCTCGTCCCACGCGGCGGCCGCGAGCTCGTTGCCGTCGACGTTGTCGGGGTCGAGGAACGCGAACGTCGACCCCTCCGCGAGGAACCCCTCGACATCGTCGCGCTCCGCGAGGAACGCCTCGAACAACTCGGTGTTCTCCGCGAGCAACGTCCGCGCGCGCTCGGCGAGGTGGTCCTTGTTGTGGAGCGCGCGCCGGCCGAGCGCCCGGCTGGTGTCCGCGACGCCGAGGAAGTGCATCGACACCGAGTGCGCGCGCTCGACGAACTCGCGGTCCGCGACCAGCCACCCAATGCGGAGGTCGTCGAGCCCGAAGAACTTCGTCAGCGAACTCGTGACCACGGTGTCGTCGAGCCCGGCTGCGGTCGGCCCGCCGAACGGTCCGTCGCGGGGCTCGGTGACGTACGGCGCGTACACCTCGTCGACGAGCAGGCGCGCGCCAGCGTCGCTGGCGACGGTCGCAAGGTCCGCGAGCGTGTCGCGCTCGGCCAGCGAGCCGCTGGGGTTGTGGCGGTTGGTTACCGTGACGAGTTCCGTGTGGTCGGTGAGCGCCTTCTCCGCGCGCTCGACGTCCAGCCGGTAGACCTCGCCGCGCAGGAACCGGTCGACTTCGGCGCCGAGCGCCGCCGGCGTCTTCACGAGCGGCTCGTAGCTGGGCTTCTCGACGAGTACGCGCTGTTTCTCCTCGGGCTCCTCGTCGGGGCCGAGGCCGAGCGCGGTCGCGGCGGCGACGACGTTCGCCATCGTCGCGCCCGGCGTCACCAGCACCTGCTCGGGTTCGACGCCGTACTCGCCGGCAATCTGGGTTTCGAGGGTCGCGCCCCTCGGCGGGTCCGAGAGCCCATCCAGCGGCTCGGGGACCGCCTCGGGCTCGTGGTCGCGGTCACCGCGCAGGTCGCTGGACGCGAGGTCGTACAGCGCGACCTCCGGCCGCCCGGAAATCCATTCGAGGTACTCCAGCCGCGGGAACATGTCCCGTTCTCGGTCCCGCGGTGGGAAAGAAGTTGTCGCTCCGGCGCAGCCGGCCGAAGCGAGTGCCACGACCGGAAGCCGTTAAGTCGCCAAGTTCCGACCTACTGGTGTGGACGACCTCGCCGACTGGCTCCGGGACCGACCGCACTACGACGGCCAGCTCGTCGACGAGCGCACGCTCCCCGGCCGCGACGCGAGCACGCGGGACGTCGACCTCGAATCCCGCCTCGAATCGGCGCTCGCGGAGCGCGGTATTGACGCGCTCTACGAGCACCAAGCCGACGCTATCAGCGCGGTCAGGGATGGCGACGACGTGGTGGTCGCGACGCCGACCGCGAGCGGGAAGAGTCTCGCGTACACGGTGCCGGCGTTCGAGCGCGCGATGGACCACGGCGGCCGCACGCTCTACGTCGCGCCGCAGAACGCGCTCGTCGCCGACCAGCAGGAGACGTTCTCCGAGCTCGCCAGCGACCTCGGGTTCGGGAGCCGCGTGCAAGTGGACACGTACACGGGCCGACTCTCCCGCTCGGAGAAACAGGCCGTGCGGGACCGCCGGCCGACGGTCCTGCTGACGAACCCCGAGATGCTGCACTACGCGCTGTTGCCCCACGGCCACCGGCTCTGGGAGTGGTTCTTCTCTGGGCTGGAAACCGTGGTGCTCGACGAGGTCCACGAGTACCGCGGCGTCTTCGGCGGCCACGTCGCCCACGTCCTGCGCCGACTCCGGCGGGTCTGCGAGCGATTCGACGCCGACCCGGACTTCGTCTGTTGTTCGGCGACCATCGGCAACCCCGTCGAGCACGCGGCCCGCGTGACCGGCAAGCCCGAGTCGGGGTTCGCGCTCGTCGACGAGGACACGAGCGAGCGCGGCCCGCGGCACTGGCTCTTGTGGAATCCGCCCGAGGAAGCCGGCGGCGAGGGCCGGCGCCGCTCCTCGCACGTCGAGACGCGGCACCTGATGGCCGACCTCGTGATGCGCGGCCACCAGACGCTGGCGTTCACGCGCTCCCGGCAGGGGGCCGAGCGCAACGCCACCGGCACTGCCGACGACCTCCGCGACCGCGGCGAACACGACCTCGCCGGCGAGATTGCGGCCTACCAAGCCGCACTCACGGACGACCGCCGGCGAAGCCTCGAAGCCGGCCTCCATGACGGTAGCCTCCGCGGCGTCTGGAGCACGAGCGCGCTCGAACTCGGCGTAGACGTCGGCGGCCTCGACGCCGTCCTCCTCGACGGCTACCCGGGCACGCAGATGAACACGTTCCAGCGCGCGGGCCGCGCCGGTCGGGGCACCGACCCCGCCGCCGTCGCGCTCGTCGCTGGCGAGGACCAGCTCGACCAGTACGTGATGAACCACCCCGAGGAGCTGTTCGACGGGGACCCCGAGGACGCCATCGTGGACCCCGCGAACGAACACCTGCTGGACCCGCACGTCGCGTCCGCGGCCCGCGAGAACTGGCTCTCGCCCGAGGACGAGCGGTACTTCCCGCGGTTCGCCGAGCGCGTGCGAACACTCGAAAGCCGGGGCGTGATCGAACGCCGCGAGACGGAGCACGGCACGCGCTGGACGTACGCCGGCGACGGCAGCCCCCAGCACGAGATGAGCCTGCGCTCCATCGACGACCGCGAGGTGCGACTGCTGGACCCTTCGGGCGACACGATTGCGACGATGGAGTTCTCGGACGCGCTCCGGGACGCCCACCCCGGCGCCATCTACCACCACCAGGGCCAGCGCTACGAGGTCGTGGACCTCGACCTCGCCAACGACGTGGCGGACCTCCAGCCGACGTACGCCGACCACTACACGCGCGTGCTCACGGACAAGGACATGGAGGTCCGCGAGGACCGCGAGGAGCGCGCGCCGTTCGCCCGCGAGGACGTGCCCGTACGGTTCGCGGACGTCACGCTCACCGAGCAGGTGACTGGCTACGAGCGTCGGAACGCCAAGCGCGGCGAGTCGGAGGCGACGGTGAGCCTCGACCTCCCCGAGCAGACGCTAGAGACGCGTGCGCTCTACTACACGGTGCCGTCGGACGTCGAGGCCGAGTTGCGTGCGGCGGGCGACCTCCCGGGCGCGATTCACGCCGCCGAGCACGCGATGATTTCGATGTTCCCCACGGAGTTGCTCTGCGACCGCGGGGACATCGGCGGGCTCTCCACGCCCGTCCACCCGCACACCGGCCGCCCGACTATCTTCATCTACGACGGCTACCCGGGCGGCGTCGGGCTGGCGCGCGCGGGCTTCGACTCGGTGGCAGAGCTGGCCGAGCGCACGCTCGCGATGCTGGAAGCCTGCGACTGCGCGGACGGCTGCCCGGCGTGCGTGCAGTCCCCGCAGTGCGGGAACGCCAACGACCCGCTCGACAAGCAGTTGGCAATCGAGTTGCTCGACGCGATTACGTAAGTTACCCTACTCACTCGCGACGAACGCTGTTCGGTGCGTCTGCTGTCGCTCGTGCTTCGAACTGTCTCCAGGACCACCGATAGCTGTAAGTGCTTTTGGTACACAAATTCAACACATAATGGCCGAAGCCGAGAACCCCCCGGAGAAGACAACCGTGAACATCCGCATCACCGAAACCTTCCTCGACGACGTCGACGCGACGTGGCAAGAGGAAGGGTACAACAGCCGCAGCGAGTTCATCCGCGACGTTCTCCGTGACGCCGTGAAACACCCCGACTTCAACCGCGCGGACCTCAAGGCGATGCTCGCCGGCGAAACTGACATTCAGGAAGACCGCACCCGTAGCAGTGACGCTATCAAGGACGAGTACGACCTCGACGACGGATGAGCGACGACTAGGACTGGGAACTCACCGAGACTACCGACTGACAGTTCGCATCCCTCGAAGCGTACGCACAGGAGCGAATCGCTTCGAAGCTCGACGAGGTAGTCGAGGACCCGTGGCGTGACCCCTTCGACTACCTCGAACCACTGCAAGGCGCACCCCACCAGAAGCTCCGCGTCGGTCCGTTCCGCCTCGGCTGTCGCGCCGACCGAGACTCGAACACGCTGTACGTGCTCCGAATCCGCAAACGTGTCGGCGACGCCTACCGCAGCGACGACGATTAGCGCGCGTCGACGCGGTCCCGACGAGAAGTTCACCGGAGCGTGAACTCGGCGTCAGACGCTGCCAGCATGGACAGCGAGTGGTAGCGCAGCGCGGTGACGACGGGGACGCTGACCGCGGCGAGCAGGAGGAAGCCGACCAGCGCCGCGACCGCGACCGCGGCGAGCGCGACCGGCGCGAGCGCGGCGCCGAAGACGGCGAGGCCGAGTGGCACGGCGACGACCGCGCCCGCGAGACTGAACACGACGCCGGCGCCGACCAGCAGGACGGCTTTCACGAGCACGTACACGCCGAACTCCGCCACTCCGCGCGCAGCGTCGGCCAGAGGTGCCGCCACCCGTCGAGGACGCTGCCGCCGCGTTCGGCCATCAGCGGCACGACGAACGCGGTCGTGAACTCCGAGACGAGCGCCGCGCCCGCGCCGACGACGAGCAACAGCGGGACGGTCACGACGAGCGCGAGCAGCCAGAGGACCGCACCCGTGGTCGCCGCCAGCGCCGCGGGCGCGACGACGCCGGCGACCGCGAGCGCGACAGCGGCGAGCACGAGCAGCCGGAAGCCGAACAGCCGCAGCCCCGCGCCGAGGTGCCGGCGGAATGGCGCGAGGACGCGGACGTTCCGGGAGCGGAGCGCGTCCACGAGCACGAACTCCATCACGGAGCCGACGACGGCCAGCGCCAGCGCGACGACGACCGCTATCGCGAGCACGGAGACCGCGGCCGCGAGGAACGCGGGTCGCGTGACGGCGTCCCCGTACTCGACGACCGTCTGTGGCGGCACCTCCACGGAGACCATCGGCGTCTGGGGCGGCGTCAATCCCGCGAACATCGCGACGACCGCGAGGCGCGCCCACACGCCCGCGTCGAACGGCACCAGCAGCGACTTCGTCTCGCCGAGCGCCTCGTCTAGCGACTCGGCCGCGTCCCACGACATGCGCGGCTGTTCGACGCGGGCCGCGAAAAAGCTAGGTGGCGCTCGGGCGCGATGTCGGCTACTCGGCGGCCTTCACGAACGCGTCGAGGTCGAGGTGGCCGGCGCCGTGGTACAGTTCGCCCTCCTCGGGCTGGCTGGCCGTCTCCTGGATGAGCGCCTCGACCTCCTCGGCGCTGGCGTCCGGGCGCTGCGACCGCACGAGCACGACCGCGCCCGCGACCTGCGGGGCGGCCATCGACGTGCAGGTCTTCCAGCCGTACGCGGGCACGGTCTCGCCGTCGTCTCGTACACCGTCGAGTAGACGAGGTTGTTGTAGGCGGCGTCGTTGCCCGCGGCGAGTTCCTCCTGGTCGGCGTTGCCGCCGACCGCGCGTCTTCCCGATGCGAACCCGCGATAGACTTTAGACCGCCCGCGGCCAACTTCGGGGTATGGCCCCATCCGGCGACCCGGACGCCGACGAAACCGTCCTCTCCCCGGACGAGCTCGACATCGAAGCCCGCGAGGAGGTCGCCTCGATTGGGGAGGATCGGTACGTCATCGGCCCCGACGGTCCACCAGACACCCCAGAGACCGACGACAACGGGGACAGCACCGACGACGCGACCAGCGACGGCGACGACACCGCCACCGAACCCGACCAGTCAGACATCGAGGACGCCGACGAAACGCCCGAACAGTCGGCGACCTCCGACGACACGGACGCCGTCGAAGAGATTACCGGCAGGGACGTGAAGCGGTGGCTCGTCGACGAACTCGACGAGCACGACAGCGAGTACGCCTACCGCATCGCCGCCAAGTCCGGCGACTCCGTCAACCACCAGCAGCTCGCGACCGACGACATCGGCGCGGCGTTCGACGGCCTGCTCGTCTGGTACGCCCAGCAGGTCGCTGCCGGCACGCCCGTGGACGAGGCGCTGGGCATCCTGCTCTCCGAGTCCAGCGTACAGGCGCGCTACCCGACCTCGCGGCTGGTCGCGTACCTCGAAGCCCACGACCTCGGCCCCGACGACTCCATCGCGGACCTCGTGGAGACGGTCTCAGAGCACGACGGCCTCGTCTTCCCGAAGCGCCGGTAGTCGCCCGGTTTTCCGCGCTGATAACGGCCACGAAAGGGTTTTATCGGTGGTCGTCCGTCTCACGGGCATGATGAATCTGGAGAGTGGCGAGCGGCAGGCCGACACGGCCGCTCACGTCGTCGAGTTCGAACTCGGCAACGAGGTCTGTGCCATCGACATCGACGCCGTCGACAGCATCGTCGAATCCAAGCAAGTCACGCGCGTCCCGCGCGCCCCCGACGCCGTCGAGGGCGTGATGGATCTTCGCGGGGAGACCACGGCCATCGTGGACCCGCGGGAGTTCCTCGCCATCGAGGGCGACCTCGCTTCCGACAACATCCTCGTGCTCGACCGCGCCGACGACAAGCAGAAGATCGGACTACGGGTCGCGGAAGTCACGGAGGTTTCGGACTACCCCGAGCTGCAGGTCGACACGGGCGACGACGTGAGCCGCATCGGGACGGCGGCCGTCGAGCGCGACCTCGTGAAGGGCGTCATCCGGAAGCTCACCGAGGAACTGGACGAGGACGACGATATCGAGGACGCCGACGTCGACCTCGTGCTGTGGCTGGACATCGACCAGCTCATCGACGCGGTCGCGGACACCGAAAACGGCGACAATCAGCGCTGATAATCGGTGAGGAGGGTTTATTAGCCCCTTCCCCAAACGAGGGAAGCATGGCGAAGCAGGTCCTACTGGTGGACGACTCGGAGTTTATGCGGAACTTGCTCCGCGAGATTCTCGAAGAGGAGTTCGAAATCGCGGACGAGGCCGAGAACGGGGTCGAGGCCGTCGAGATGTACAAGGAGTACGACCCCGACCTCGTGATGATGGACATCGTGATGCCGATTCGCGACGGCATCGAGGCGACCTCAGAAATCAAGAACCACGACCCGAGCGCGCACATCATCATGTGCACGAGCATCGGGCAGGAGGAGAAGATGAAGAAGGCCGTCAAGGCCGGCGCCGACGGCTACATCACGAAGCCGTTCCAGAAGCCCAGCGTCATGGACGCCATCTCCGACGTCTTAGCGGCATGACGAAGGCGCTGGTGGTCGACGACTCGCACTTCATGCGGACGGTCATCAGCGACATCTTGGAGAACGGCGGCGTCGAGGTCATCGACACCGCGGCCAACGGCAAGCAGGCCGTCAAGAAGGTCGAGGAGCTCGACCCGGACGTGGTGACGATGGACGTCGAGATGCCGGAGATGAACGGCATCGAGGCGGTCGAAGCCATCACGGAGCGCCACCCGACGCCGATTCTGATGCTGTCCGCGCTGACCACCGAAGACGCCGACGCGACGCTGGAAGCGATGGAGAAAGGCGCCGTAGACACGTTCGCGAAGCCCGGCGGCACCATCTCCACGGAGCTCTCGGGCCACAGCGAGGAGCTGGTCGCGGCCGTCGAAGACGTCGCCGCCGCGGACCCGACCGCAGGCCACGACGTCCAGCAGTCGGCGCCGACGACCAGTACGCCGGCCGCCGACGCCGACTACGTTGAGAACCCGACGCTGCTCATCGGCGCGTCCACGGGCGGCCCGAACGTCGTGGAGTCGATTCTGAGCGCGCTCCCCGGGGAGGCGAAATTCCGGGTGCTGATAGTCCAGCACATGCCCGACCAGTTCACGTCGCGGTTCGCCAACCGCCTCGACCAGACCAGCGAGTACGACATCAAGGAGGCCGCTGACGGCGACCGCATCAGCGGCGGCGAGGGACTGGTCGCGCGCGGCGACTACCACATGCAGGTGTCCGGATACTCGAACGGCCGCCTGCGGGTGCGCCTCGACCAGAGCGAGCGCCGCCACAGCGTGCGGCCCGCCATCGACGTGACGATGGAGTCCGCGGCCGAACACATCATGGACCCGCTCGTCGCCGTCGTGCTGACGGGGATGGGCACGGACGGCGCCGACGGCATCCGTGCGGTCAAGGACGCCGGCGGCTCGACGTTCGCACAGGACGAGGCGACTAGCGCGGTGTTCGGCATCCCCGAGCGCGCCATCGAGACCGGCTGCGTGGACGAGGTGCTGCCGGCGGACCGACTCACCGAAGCAATCACCGACTCGATACGGAGGAGTACCTGAATGGACGACTACTTGGAAGCCTTCGTGCGCGAGGGCGAAGAACACGTAACGAATCTGAACAACGCGCTGCTGGAACTGGAGTCCGACCCCGGCAACGAGGAGGCGATGGACGCCATCTTCCGGACCGCCCACACGCTGAAGGGGAACTTCGGCGCGATGGGCTTCGAGGAAGCCAGCAACCTCGCCCACGCGGTCGAGGACCTGCTGGACGCGATGCGACAGGGCGACCTCGAAGTGACCGGCAACCGGATGGACCGCATCTTCGAGGGCGTCGACGAAATCGAGGCGTGTCTGGACGAAATCGAGGCCAACGGCGAGGTCGAGCGCGACGTCTCGGACACCGTCGAGTCCGTCCGCGCGGTGCTCGACGAAGCGGGCGACGAGCCCGCGGAAGCGACCGAGGACGCCGCCGAGGACGCCGCCTCGACCCCCGACGCCGACCCGTTCGCAATCGTGGACCGCGAGACGGTCGCGAACGTTGACCGGCGCGTCTTCCACGTCCACGTGGACATGAGCGACTCCCAGATGAAGGGCGTCGACGGAATGTTCGTGCTGGAGGCTGCTCAAGAGGAGTTTGACCTCCTCGGCACGGACCCGAGCCCGGACGCCATCAACGACGGCGACTACGACGACGGCTTCGAGCTCGTCGTCGCCAGCGACGTCGCGGACGTCGCCGCGACCGTCCACTCGTTCCCGAAACTGAACGACGCCACGGTCACGGAGCTCACCGACGACGCCGCGGCTGAGGCGGACGAGAAAGCGGGCGACGACGCCGACGACAGCGTCGAGCCGGAACCCGCGGAGAGCGACGAGGAAGCCGCAGACGCGGCCAGCGCCGACGACGCCGACGACGCCGACGACGAGTCGGAGGACGAAGCGGACGACGACGGCGACTCCGCGATGGCGTCCACAGACACCGAGATTCAGTCCGTGCGCGTGGACGTCGACCAGCTGGACGAGCTCCATGGGCTCGTCGAACAGCTCGTGACCACGCGCATCAAGCTCCGCCGCGGGATGGAGGGCAGCGACCGGCAGGTCGACGACGAGCTCGACGAGCTGGACAAGATCTCCGGGAGCCTCCAGGACACCGTGATGGACATGCGGCTGGTCCCGATGAAGAAGATTGTCGGGAAGTTCCCGCGGCTGGTCCGGGACCTCGCCCGCGAGCAGGACAAGGACATCGAGTTCGTCGTGGAGGGCGACGACGTGGAACTCGACCGCACCATCCTCACTGAGATCAGCGACCCGCTGATGCACCTGCTGCGCAACGCCGTCGACCACGGCATCGAGCCGCCGGAGGTGCGCGAGGCGAACGGCAAAGACCCCGAGGGGACGGTGACGCTGTCCGCGGAGCGCAACCGCGACCAGGTCATCATCCAGGTGCGCGACGACGGCGGCGGCATCGACCGCGAGCGCGTCCGCGAGAAGGCCGTCGAGAAGGACATCATGAGCCGCGAGGAGGCCGACGAGCTCACCGACGCGGAGGTCGAGGACCTCGTCTTCCACCCCGGGTTCTCCACGAACGACGAGGTGACCGATGTCTCCGGGCGCGGCGTCGGGATGGACGTCGTCCGAGACACGGTCTCGCGGCTCGACGGTTCGGTGTCGGTCTCCAGCGTCCCCGGCGAGGGGACGACGTTCACGATGACGCTGCCGGTGACGGTCGCCATCGTGAAGGTGCTGTTCGTGGAGAGCGGCGGCGAGGAGTACGGCATCCCCATCAAGACCGTCGACGAGATATCGCGGATGAAGCAGGTGAAGACCGTCGACGGCGAGGAAGTCATCACGTACGACGAGACCGTCTACCCGCTCGTGCGGCTCGGCGACGCGCTGAACGTCCCGGGCGACACCCGCGACGACGACGGGATGCTCGTCCGCATCCGCGACACGGAACGGCAGGTCGCGGTCCACTGCGACGACGTCCGCGGCCAGGAGGAGGTCGTCGTCAAGCCCTTCGAGGGCATCCTCTCGGGGATTCCGGGCCTGTCGGGCGCGGCCGTCCTCGGCGAGGGCGACGTGGTGACCATCCTCGACGTGTCGACTCTCTAACCATGAGCACGATGATAGACATCCGGCGGTTACAGACGGTGAACGAACTCGCCCGCGAGGGCGCCTCGACGGTCGCGGACAACCTCAGCCAGCTCACCGGCGTCGAGACGGAGATGGAGATCACGAAGATCAACGTCCTCGACGTCGAGGACCTCGGCGCCCACCTCGGCAACCAGAAGCAGGTCGGCGTCAACGTCCCGCTGACCGAGAAGCCCTACGGCTCCGTGCTCGTGCTGTTCGACGACGCGAGCGCGCGCCGCGTCGCTTCCACGATGATGGGCGGCATCGACAGCGACGGCGGCGCGTACAGCGACATGGAGCGCTCCGCGATTCAGGAAGTCGGCAACATCATGACCAGCGGGTTCATCGACGGCTGGGCGAACGTGCTCGGGCGCACCATCGACATCTCCACGCCGAACCTCTTCCGGGCCTCCGGCGACGACATCGTCGCGCACTGCGTGGACCCCGGCGAGCACGAGATTGCGATGGTGTTCGACGCCACGCTGTCGGCGCCCGACGCGGACATCGAGGCCAAGATTTACTCGTTCCCGGACATCGAGGAGTTCGTCTCGATGATAAACAGCATCTGATGCGCGTCGACCTCGACTCGCTGGCGTCGTTCAGCCACACGGGCGCGGAGGGCGGCCGGCGCGCCGCCGACGCGCTCGAAACGCTGACCGGCGTCCCCGCGCACTGCGAGCTCTCGCGGACGACGCTCGTGGACGCCGACGGCCTGTCGGCGTTCCTCGGGGACGCGTCGACCCGCATCGCGGTGCCGTTCGACGGCGTGCTCGCGGGCCGCGCGCTCGTCTCCTTCGACGAGCCGTTCGCCGCACGGGTCGCCGAGGAGACCGGGATGGGCGGCGGCGCGCTCCCCGAGGTCGCGAACATCCTCACCAGCGGGTTCGTGGACGGCTGGGCGGAGGAAGCGGACGACACCATCGACATCCAGCCGCCCGAGCCCGCCGACGACGAGTCGCTGGTCGGTGACGTGGCGGTCGCCGACGGCGCCGCGTTCGTCTTCGAAAGCCGCATCGGCCTCGCGGGCGTCGATGGCGTCTGCCGGTTCGCGGTGCTGCCCGCGCCCGAGGAGTTCGTCGACTACCTCGGGGACAACGATGCCCTCTCACCGGACGCGCTCGCATCGTACGCGCAGTTGACCGCGCAGAGTGCGGACGCGGTCGCGGACCACCTCGGCGCGATGACGGGAATCGACCCCAACGCCGTGGAGTCGCACTTCGACTTCGTGCCCGTCGAGGACGTGCCGTCGCTGCTCGACGACGCCGCCTACGAGGGCGCGGTCTTCGAGACCGACGGCCCCGTGAGCACGGTGCTTGCGGTGCTGTTCGACGAGAGTGAGGCCGGCGCCGTCGCGGACGCGCTCGTCCCCGGCGGGGACCCCGACGCCGACCTCGCGGAGAGCGCAATCGCCGAACTCGGGAATGTCACGGCCAGCGGCGTCCTCGACGGCTGGGCGAACGCCCTCGACACCACCATCGACATCTCCACGCCGTCGCACGTCCACGACGACGGGCGCGCGGTGCTGGACACGGTCGCCGCGGCGTACGGCCGCCACGCCGACACCGTGGCCGTCGTGGACGCCACGGTCGCGCTCAGCGACGACCTCACGTGTCGCGTCTGCGCGTTCCCCAGTCCGGAGGACGCCGACACGGTCGCCGAAATCGCGGGGACGCTCTCCGCGGGCGACACCGACCCCGACTTCCCGCCCGAGTACGGGGGTGACGGGGCGTGAGCAGCGAGCCGCGGAAGGCCCGCGTGAGCGTCGCCGACTGGCGCGTGACCGACGGCGAGGACACCCTCGTCACCAGCGGCCTCGGCTCCTGCGTCGCGGTCGCCGTCTACGACGACGACGCCGCGGTCGGCGGGCTGCTGCACGCGATGTTGCCCGCCGCGCCGTCGCCCGCGGAGACGCCCGCGAAGTACGTCGACTCCGGGCTCGACGAGATGCTCGCGGCGATGTACCGCCGCGGCGCCGACCCCGAGAACGTCGCCGCGAAACTGGTCGGCGGGTCCGCGATGCTGGACATCTCGGTCGGGGAAGCCATCGGCGACCGGAACGTCGAGGCCGCCGAGCGCGCGCTGGAGGCCGCGGACGTGCCGCTGCTCGCCAGCGAGACCGGCGGCAGCACGGGACGGTCGGTGACCTTTTCCCCGGCGAGCGGTGACGTACGGATAGACCGCGTGGACGGGGTGGACGTGATTTGACAGACTTCGAAGACCTCCTAGCGTTCGTGGAGCGCGAGACGACGTTCGCGACCAGCTACTACGACGACGCCTACCTCGACCGCCGCGTCTCCGCGCGGATGCGCCGCCGGGACGCCGACACCTACGCCGAGTACCTGGACGTGCTCCGCGAGGACCCCGACGAGCGCGCAGAACTGCTGGACACGCTCAGCGTCAACGTCACGCAGTTCTTCCGCGACCGGAAAGTGTGGGCCGCGCTCGAAGACGTGCTCGTGGAGACCGCCGACGACCAGTCGTCGGTCTCCATCTGGTCGGCCGCGTGCGCGGACGGCCGCGAGCCGTACTCGCTGGCGATGCTCGCGCTCGACGCCGGCCTCCCGCCGCGGGACGTGGACATCCTCGCGACCGACATCGACGAGGACGCCCTCGACCGCGCGCGGCAAGGCTTCTACCAGAGCACGCGCACCGCGGACATCCGCGAGCAGTTGGGCTTCCTCGACGACCCAATGGCGTACGTCGAGCAGCGCGGCGACGGCGGGTTCGTCGTCGCCGACCACGTCAAGGACCTCGTGACGTTCGAGCGCCACGACCTCATCACCGACGACCCCAAGTCGGGCTTCGACTTGGTGTGCTGTCGGAACGTCTGCATCTACATCGACAAGCAGTACAAGCGCCCCATCCTCGACACCGTCAGCGCCTCGCTGCGCCCGGGTGGCCACCTCGTGCTCGGCCAAACGGAGACGCTCCCCAGCGGCGTCAAGGAGCGCTTCGAGGCCGCCGACCCCCGCATCCGCATCTACCGGCGGCTCCCCGAGGCGTGACTCCGGCGAGGAGTAACGCTTATTCTACCTGACTGACCAACTACTGGTAACCACGAGGGGGTCATGTCGGAATCAGCCATCGCGGACTTCGTCACATCGTTCATCCCCGACACGGCCACGCACGCCGAACCCGTGCGCGGGCGCGTCGTGATGAGCAAGCGTCGCATCGTGCTCGCCACGGACAGCGACCGCGTCACCATCCCCCTCGAAGGCGTCTTCGACGTCCAGCACGAAGCCGCCCCGGGCGACCTCGCGGAGTTCTTCGACGACACCGTCACCGTCGCCTACGAGCGCGACGGCGACCGCCACGTCGCCGTCATCGAGGGCGCCGGTGACACTGTCGAGCGGTTCGTCATCCTCGTGTTCAAGGGCCTGCTGAACGGCTCGAAGGTCCACGTCAAACACCCCGCGCGACGCGGCGGCTGCGTCACCGACCAGCCCTTCGAGTCGGCGAAACTGTTCGTCTCCCCCGGGACCGTCGAGTTCCGCGGGGCCGCCGACGCGGAAATCGACGTCTCCACGGTCACGCACTTCGAGCGCGTCGAGCGCGAACTCGGCGGGACCACGCGCCCGCTGCTCTCCGTGCGCCACATGGGGGCGACCGGCGCCGTGACGACCGAACTCGCGCTGGACTCCGGCCGGAAGATGAACCTCCTCGGGCGGTTCATCCGCCTGCGGTACACGCACCTCAAGCAGGAGCTGGCGGACGTCGAACTCACCAGCGAGGAAATCGAGGCGCTGGTCGCCATCTACTCCAGCGGCCCGAACGCTAATCTCGCGACCGTCCTCGGCGTCGACGCCAGCCGGCTCACGATGTTCCTCAACGACCTCATCGACAAGGACCTCGTCCGCGACGACGACGGCGTCCACCTCACGTCGATGGGCCGCGCCGCCGTCAGCGAACACATCGAAGACGTCAACATGTAGCGCCGGCCCGACTCGCTCACTCGACCCGCCGCAGAACTGACCGCTACTCCTCGTTGATTGCTTCGCTGGCGATGTTCCGGCCGCGGGTCTTCATCGTCACCTCGCGGCGCTTGCGCACCTCTTCGAGGACGTCCACCTCGATGAGGCGCTCGAAGATGGACTCGACCTCGTCGACGTCCATCCCGAGGAAGTCTGGAATCTCGAACGACGACACCCCCGAGTACAGCGCCATCAGCACGCGCTTCTCGGTCTCCGAGAGGTCGACGGCACCCTGGCTCTTCTCGGCTTCCTTCGTCAGCAGCGACTCCAGAATCGAGCAGGTGTGCGAGTCGCTGGAGAAGTACGTCTGCACGCTCGTGTCCTCGACGGTGTGCTCGACTTTCAGCACGGGGCTCTTCTCGCCCTGCACGTCCAGCGAGGCGGCTTCCGCGGAGCCGACGTCGTCTAAGTCCACGGAAACGAACGACCCGCTCTGCATCGCGACGCTCAACTGGTCCTCGTCGACCTTGATGCGCGCGCGCTGGAAGGACTCGTCCTGCACGACCCCGCCTTTCACCGCGGGGTGTTTCACGAGCAGCTCCGTCTGGTCGAGCAGCGCGCCGTAGAGCTTGGTCTCGAACTGCTCGGTGTTCTCCCCCATCGAGACCAGCACCACGCTCTCGGAGCTCATCCGGATGCTCACGTAGTTGCTGACCTGCGCGACCGTCTGGTTGACGTCGTGGCGGCCGCTGAGCCCCGACACCTCCGACAGCGGGAGGCTGCGCTTCCCGTCGTTGCCCGCGAGGACGACGCGCTTGTTCGACAGGAGGATGCGGCCGTTCGTCCACTCCGCGTCCTTCATCCGACGGCCGTCCTTGACTGCCTGCAGGAACTTCCCCGCGCCGTCCGCAATCTTGTGCTCGGACTCGCTCATTCCGCCTCCCCATGCGGACGTGCGGGCGTCCCAACCCCGTCGTTTGCGTGCCGGCCCGACGCGTCCGTACTCATTACTTGCGGAACTTATTCTGCTGGCGCATATAACGTTTTGCGTGCGATTCTCGGATTTGAAATCGAGACACGGGAACGCCCCAGTCGCGTCACCCGTTCGTCACGAGTGGCCGCCGAGCTTCGAAATCGCGGAGAACGCCCGCCGCCGCACCTCCGCGTTCTCGGTTTCGTCGACGAGTTTCTCCAGTCGCTTGCGCGAGCGCTCGCCGCCGACCTTCCCGAGCGCGAAGGCCGCCATCGCGACTGCGTCCGCGCCGTACTCGTCGGTCTCGATGACCTCCAGCAGCGCGGTCTCGACCATCCGCCCGCCAATTTCCGCCAGCCCCGTCGCCGCGAACTGCGAGATGAGGTCGTCATCCTCGCCGAGCACGTCCCGCAGGGCCTCCACGGCGTCCATCTTCGTGGACTTGTCGCCCGCGACGCGGCCGAGCATCCACACCGCGTTCCGGCGCTGGTGAATCTGGGTGCCCTCCTCGATGATCTCCACGAGCGACGCCACGATGGAGGCGTCGCTGCGTGCGGCCATCCGGTCGACGATGGTCTCGCGGAGTTCGTGGCTGCGGTCCGGCGGCACATTCGACAGAATCTCGATGAGCGAGAAGACTGCCGCCCGCCGCACGAGGTCGCTCTCGTCGCCCAGCCGTTCGACCAGCGCGTCCACGGGCTTGGCGTTCTCGAACTGCCCCAGCGAGCTCACCGCAGTCCGCCGCATCTCCTCGCTGTCGTCGTCGACGACCGACAACAGTCCTTGGAGGGCGGCCGGCCCGTTCAGCCGGCCGAGCGCCTCCGCGGCCTCCCGGCGCACGCCGAGGGGCTGCCCCTCCAGATGTTCCACGAGGACGCCCGCGACAGATGGGTCCTCGATACGACCGAGCGCGCGCGCAATCCGCGCACGCACCTCTGGATGCTGTTCGGCCTGCAGTCGCTGGGCGAGCGGCTTCGCTGCGTCCTCGACGCCGAGCAACCCCAGCACGTTCGCCGACGCCATCCGCAGCTCCACGGTGTCGGCGTCCAGGCTCTCCACGAACGCCTCCGCCTGCGCCCACGTCGCCCCCGACTCCGGGACGGACTGGCCTAGCCCCTCCATCAGGGCCTCGACGGCCTCTTGTTGCGTGAGCGCGTCGATAGCCGCCGCACGGACCGTCGGGTCCTCGTCGCTCATTGCCTCCACGAGCGCGTCCAACCCCTCCGACTCCGGCTCGTCGAGGTTCCCGAGAATCTCGGCTGCGCGTCGCCGAACCGTCTCCTTCTCGCTCTCCCGCAGCAGTTCGACGAGCTTCTCGACGTCCCCGGAGCGTTCGAGCCCGTACAGCGATGGCACTACCACACAGGTACGGTGAGAACGTATAAGTCGGTGTTGGTGGGCGCCAGCGCGGTCGGGTGCGCTGGCTCACGCGGTCACCGGCGACCGGTCGGCGGAGTGCTGTCCCAAGGAACATATACCCGCAGTCGCCTACCCGGGCGCATGAGTGAAGACGACGGTTCGGTGCCGAACGACTCCCCAGGGAGCGACGACGGGGACGACTCGACGCTCGGCTTCTCCCGGCGGACGGTCGTTGTCGGTGCCGCCGGCATCGGTCTCGGGTCGGTACTCGGCGTCGGTTATGCCGTGCTTGGTGGCTCGAACGACGGCAACCAGCAGACGCGGACCGTCGAACCCGAACAACCGAACGAGGACGGAACGGCGTCGCTGGCGGAACTCCACTACATCCTCGAGAACAGCGGC
This sequence comes from Halobacterium hubeiense, assembly GCF_001488575.1. Taxonomy (NCBI): domain Archaea; kingdom Methanobacteriati; phylum Methanobacteriota; class Halobacteria; order Halobacteriales; family Halobacteriaceae; genus Halobacterium; species Halobacterium hubeiense. The sequence continues at coordinate 1,067,969 of NZ_LN831302.1, read as the reverse complement.
TCGGAGAGCGGACGCCTCGACGTCACGGAGTTCGTCTACTTCCCCGACGACGCCTCAGTTAGAATCTCGTACCGAACCCGCGCGGACGAAGTCGAGGACGTCCCGCCACAGCGCCAGCACGTCCGCGAAGTCGGGCAGATGGTTCGCATGTACGCCGAGTACGTCGCGCAAGACGGCGACGAAGCCGACGTCGTCCACGCCCACATCGAGAACCCCAGCGAACCCGCCGAACAGCCCGACGGCTACCTCGTGCGCCGCGAGTGGGTCGAGAAGTACAACAGCGGCGAGTGGGACGGCAACGAGACGCTGAACACCGTATTCGGCAGCTCGTACACGGACGAAGCGCTCGAGAACGAGACCGCGGACAACGCCACGACCGCCGCCCCGGCGAACACTTCCGAGTAGCCTCTCCGTTCTGCTGTCGCTGTTCGACTGTCACTGACGCGCGCAAAAAGTGGAACGGAAAGTCGAGCGGAACCGATTACAGCTGAACCGTGCTGCCCTCGTCACCGACGAGCGAGTCAGGAACCTGCAGGTTCGCGTACCGCTGCGAACCGGATTCCGTCGTAATCGTGAGTTCGACGTTTGCGCTCTCACTGAGGAGGCCGAGCTGGCTGTTGTCGTACGTCCCACTGGCATTGAGGGCAGCGTCGACAGGCTGGCCCACTCCATCGTTGTGAGAGTTATTGTAGGCCTGCTGGAGCGGGATGATAATTTCGTAGCGGTCGCTCTCGCTGGTCATCACCGTGTCGTCGCTCTCCGCAGTAATCTTCCCGACGAAGTAACCGGGTTCACCGTTCCCATCAGCAACAATTTGGTCCGTACCGTCGTCAGTAGTCTGCACCTCTGGTGCATCCGCTTCGGATGCGTGAACGAGGTTCGCGAAGGAATCCCCGCCGACGTACTGGATGCTCAGTCCCGAGAGGTCAATATCGCTGGCGCCCGGCGACTTCTGGACGGCGAGCTTAATGGTATGAGCTTTCGGCACGTCTGTCGTGTTGTTGAAGTCCGTGAAGTTCTGGAGGCCAGACTGGTCAGTCGTGTTCGCGACGATTTGCGTTGTTCCGGACGTATTGGCGATGTCACCGACCGCGCCGATGACGTTGATGTTGTTTGCGACCTGGTCGGTACTGTCCTGTCCCGTGTCCTCGGCCTGCGTTTGGAGGACACCTGCGGTGTTGATGAGGACGCCAGCGGCGATCGCGGCGACCAGGACCATCGCGATGAACACGATGAGCGTCCCGATCCCCACCTGACCGCGTGCTTCCTCGTCGTTGATGAATTCAAACATTCTTCTGGATTAGAGTTGCACCGAGCTGCCGCCCTCACCGATGAGGGAGTCAGGAACCTGCAGGTTCGCGTACCGCTGCGAACCGGATTCCGTTGTAATCGTGAGTTCGACGTTTTCGCTCTCCTCAAGGAGGCCAAGGTCACTGTTATCGTAACCCTGGTAATTCGAGTCCGAGTCACTAATCGGCTCGACGCTTTCAATAGGCTGGCCCGCTGATTCAGGATCAGAACTGGTGGTGGCACTCGAGTTGTAGACCTGCTGGAGCGGGATGACGATTTCGTAGCGATCGCTCTCGCTTGTCATCACGGTGTCCGTCTCCGTGTCAGCCGTGATCGCTTGCACGAAGTACGCAGACGTACCTTCACCCTTCACCCACGGACCATCAGTTAAGCTATCGGATGCGTTGATCGCAGGGGCTTTCGCCTGGGTATGGTGGATTAGGTTCGCGAAGGAATCCCCGCCGACGTACTGGATGCTCAGCCCGGAGAGATCGATGTCACCGGCGCCCGGCGACTTCTGGACCGTCAAGCGGAGCGTGTGGACCTCCGAGTCACTAAGTTCTGTGTTGAAGTCGGAGATATTGTTGCTAGCGTTGACGATCGCAGTATCAGTTGCACTCGCGTTCGCAACATCACCGACTGCGCCGATGATGTTAACGTTGTTTGCGACTTGGTCGGTACTGTCTTGGCCGGTGTCCTCGGCTTGAGTCTGGAGGACACCTGCGGTGTTGATGAGGACGCCAGCGGCGATCGCGGCGACCAGGACCATCGCGATGAACACGATGAGCGTCCCGATCCCCACCTGACCGCGGGCTTCCTCGTCGTTGATGAATTCAAACATTATTCTGGATTACAGCGTGACCGTGCCACCCTCGTCACCGACGAGCGAGGACGGGACGCGGAGATTCACGTAGCGCTGCGAACCCGAGTCAGTCGTGACGGTCAGCTCGACGCGGTCACTCTCTTGGAGGAGATCGAGGTCCGTGTTGTCGACATCCATATTGGAAAGGTTCTCCTCGATGTCCGCGCCTGTCCCATATGTCGCTGTGGTGACTTTTTCACCCTTGTAACTAGCCTGAATCTCGCTCACGTCACTGTCAGTGCTGTTGTTCCAGTAGGTTCCGGTCGGGATGACAATCTCGTAGCGGTCGCTCTCGGAGGTCATCACCGTGTCTTCCTCGGTTTCAGCGGTGATAGCCTGCACGAAGTAGACGTTGGAGACGTTTCCGTTCTCAGCAGTGTCGTTCTTCTCGCTGATGTGGACGAGGTTCCCGAATCCGTTCGGGCCGACGTACTGGATGCTCAGTCCCGAGAGGTCAATGTCACCGGCACCCGGCGACTTCTGGACCGTCGTGCGGATCTCGTAGATACTCGTCTCGGTAACGTCGACGTTATCGGCATCGGCGTCGTTCACTTCACCGACTGCGCCGATGACGTTGATGTTGTTTGCGACCTGGTCGGTACTGTCTTGGCCGGTGTCCTCGGCCTGCGTTTGGAGAACACCAGCGGTGTTGATGAGGACGCCAGCAGCAATGGCGGCGACCAGGACCATCGCGATGAACACGATGAGCGTCCCGATCCCCACCTGACCGCGGGCTTCCTCGTCGTTGATGAATTCGAACATTGTTGTTGTCTCTGCCCCGTTCCCGAGACGGGTACATGGGGCTCACCCTCAACGAACCCGGACCTATACTAAAAGGTACGCCCCCGGTTATCAGCCGTGAAAAACGCAGTAGCAGTCCGCTAACAGCTAAACGGCCGGGGGTCGTGTTCGCACACATGAGCGAAGGACTCGACTTCGAGGCGGTCAGGCACCGCCTGAAGCTGGTGCGGGACGCCGGCGACGAACGCATCTTCGAGAACCGAGGTGACGTGGCGTGTCCGGTCTGTGGAGACGCGTTCACGGAAGCCATGGAGACCACGCGGCGGACGTGTCAGTTGTCGGCGGGGCCGTCGGTGGACGTCTGCATCGTTCGGGAGTCGAATCGTACAGTCGTTCTCACGCACGCGTAGCGGGCGCGATTATACGAATTGGTAACCGTGGGGGAAACCTTTTATAGCTACTTGGCACGTCTTCGGCCACGAATGCTGGGTACGCTTCGAAAACTACTCGGCCGGGGGTCGGAGCAGCCGGCGACGGACGGCGGCACCGACACTGGCCAGTTCTCCTTCGGCGATCAGGACAGGCACGCGGCGGCGGTGCGGGACGGCTACGAGGTCGAGGGGGCTCGCCTCGACCCGAGGCTCCCCGACGAAGCCCACGACCACCTCGGGGGACTGCTCGACGAGACCGGCCCGGAGGCCGCGACGTACGTCCCCGCCTACGAGGCGGCGGGCGTCGACGCCGCGGAGTTCGTCGCCGCACACGAGGCCGCCGTCGACGGCGTCGTGCGTTCGGTGTTCGACCGGCTCCGCGATGAGGGACTCGACGAGCAGTCCCTCGATCGCGCGGAAGCCGAGTTGCGGACGGGACTGGACGCCGTCGTGGAGGACGCCGCGGCGGGCGTCGAGGCGTTCGGCGGCGAGAGCGGAGACGAACTGAACGTGGAGGACGACGAGCTGCTTGACGGCGTCGGCGTGCCGGTGTTCATGCTGGACGCCGAGGGGGAGGTCGTCGCGTGGAACGACGCGCTCGCGGAGCTCACGCAGTGTCCTGCCGAGGAGGCCATCGGCATGAGCAACGCCAGCGAGGGGTTCTACCCTGACGGGCGTCGCGTGCAGACGCTCGCCGACAAGGTCATCGAAGTGCCCGAGACCGCGGACCGCGAGTTCGGCGTCGACCCCGCCGACGCCACCGACGGCGGCTACGTGGACTCCAGTACGATGGTGACCGCGGACGGCAAGGAGCGCGAAATCCGGTTCACAGCGACGCCGATATTCGACGACGGTGAACTGGTTGCCGTCGTCGAGACAGTCGAAGACCGCACCGAGGACGTCCGTCGCACGGAAGCCGTCGAGGACCTCGTTGCGGAACTCAGTTCGACCATCGACGCGCTGTCAGCGGGCCACCTAGAGCAGCGCGCGTCCTTCGAGCGCGACGGCGTCATCGACGAGCGCCTGCTCGGCGTCGTCGACGACCTGAACGGGATGGCCGACGAGTTCGAACGCCTCGTCGGACAGGTCGACGGGCGGACGCAGGAGCTGGCGACGTCGATTCGACGCGCGACCGAGGACGCCAACGAGATCGCGGAGACGGTCGACGAGCAAAACGAGATGCTGTCGGACGCCGCCAGCGAGATGCAGAACTTCTCCGCGAGCATGCAGGAGGTCGCGGCCAGCTCCGACCAGGTGGCGGCGGCCGCCGAGCAGGCCCAGACTGCCGCGGAGAACGGGCTGGACGCCAGCGAGGGCGCGAGTCAGGCGACCGACGAGGTCATCGAAATCAGCGACGACCTCGTGGACAGCGTCTCCGAGCTCGAGGAGAAGATGGATGAGATCGAGGACGTCGTCGACGTCATCGCGGAGGTCGCCGACCAGACGAACCTGCTGGCGTTGAACGCGAACATCGAGGCCGCGCGCGCCGGCGAGGCCGGCAGCGGGTTCGAGGTCGTCGCCGACGAGGTCAAGCAGCTTGCCAACGAGACTCGCGAGCACACCGAGCGTATCGCGGGCAGCATCGACGACGTCCAGCAGCAGGCCAACGAGACGGTGCTAGCCGTCGAGGAGTCCCACGAGCAGATTTACCGCGCGGGCGACGAAATCGACGACGCGCTGACCGCGCTCGAAGAGATTGCGGACGCGGTCGACGAGGCGGCCACGGGAATTACGGAGGTCGCGCGCGCGAACGACGAACAAGCTAACACCGTCGAGGACGTCATTGTTACCATCGAGGAAGTCCAAAGCCAGGCCGAACAGGCTGCGGACGCGTCCCAACGCATCGTCGAGGCGACCGACGAGCAGTCCGAGGCCGTGCGCGACCTCGACGACACCGTCGACCAGTTGACGTCGAGCGACGAGCAGCTCACCGAGGAGACCCAACGATGACCCTGAACCCACGAGAGTACGACCCCGAGGAGTTGCGCAGTGCGGCCCGACAGAGCGACGGCCAGAACATCCGCGAGCTCAAAGAGCGGCTCACCGAGCACGAGCAGACCGCCGACGAGGCGATCCGGTCGAGCCAGCTCAAGCAGCTGTTGTTCATGCACTCGAGCGCGAGCGAGGAGAATCTCCAGCGGCCGTACCTGGAGACGATGCCCGGGAAGTACGCCGCCGAAATCACGCTGTTCGAGTGGCTGGAGTTCCTGCTGGAGCGCGGCGGCGTGAAGCGCTCGCTTGACGCCATCGACTACTACGAGTCCATCGGGTGGGTCGGTGAGAACGCCGCGGAGGAGCTGCGCGACCACGTCCGCGGGTTCGCGGGGCCGGCCGACGAGGAGGCGCACTCGGACTTCGAGATGACCGACCACGTGCTCAGTCTCGTGTTCATCGCGCGGCTCTCCTCGATGGAGTAGTCGGTCAGTAGGCTCTCCTTTCAGCGTTCGTACAGTCCGCTCGCGCGCTCTCGACTCCGCTCGCCCCGTCGTAGCCTGACTCAGGCGCCGCGATACCAATTGTTCGTTTTGAGAACTGGGGGAGAACATTAATTACGTCCGGAGCACCTGTATCACTCCGAATGAAGTTTATCCACCTCACCCCGGCTGCGCTCGTCTTCGTCCAGCTCGGGGCACTGGCCGTCGGGATGGCCAGTTGGCTCGACGACGACGAGGAGGGGTCGGGGGACTCCGGCGGCGGCGACGAGTTCGGCGGCGATGACGAGGAGTTCGACGACGACTTCGATGACGAGTTCGGTTCGTTCGACGACATGGATGGCGGCGGGGGCGGTGGTGCGGGCGCCCAGGACGCGTCCGTCAACGAGCTCGAACACCGCATCGAGGAGCTCGAAACCGAAGTGTCGAACGTCGCGTCGAAGGCCAACACCGTCCGCAGCGAGAACGAACAGATCAGCGAGAGCGTCGAGGACGTCGAGGAGAACGTCCGCAAGCTCCTGGAGATCTACGAGATGGTGACTCGCGGGGTCAACCCGTTCGTCGACGACGTCAACGCCGACGCGATGGGCGGTGGGGGTGGCGAGAGCTTCGGCCTGTTCGACGACGACGAGGGCGGCGGCGACGACGCCGCAGACGACGACCTCGACGCGGACATCACGGACGCCGACGCCGACGACTTCTTCGAGGACGACGCCTTCGAGGAGGGCGAGGAGATGGATGAGGGAATGGACGACGAGATGGAGGACCTCGACGACGACGTCGGCGGGTTCGACGAGGAGTTCGACGACGAGGGCGACGACGAGATGGACGAGTTCGGGGAGTTCAAGGAGGAAGACGACGGGATGGACGAGTTCGGCGAGGACGACGGCGACGAAGAGGTCGGCGGCGACGGCACTTCCTTCGCCGAGCTGAAAGAGGAGTACGAGTCCGGCGACGCCGACTGGGCCGAGGAGGGCGAGGAGCCGCCGGCGGACGTGGAGGCGGACGCAGACGAGACCGCGACCGTCGAGACCGAGGACTCGGAACTCGGGTTCGACGACTCCGACCTCGAAGCCGACGACGAACCCGCGGACGAGCCAGCAGACGCGACGGACGACAAGCCGGAGGACGGCTTCGAGTTCGAGGATGAGCCCGAGGAGTCGGGCGTCGACGAAGCCGCCGGCGCGGCGCCGGCCGCACCCGGCCTCGGGTTCGCGTCGAACGGCGACGAGCCGCATCTCTCGGAGCCGCCGACGGGCTACCTCGCGGACGTCGTCGCGCTGGAGTGGCTCGACTACCTGCTCTCGGAGTTCGGGCCGAAGAACACGGTGCGCACGCTGAACTACTACGAGCGCATCGGCTGGATCGGCGAGCCGGTCCGGGAACACCTCTTCGACTACCTCGAGGGGCTCACTGATTCGGACTACCTCTACCGCGAGGAGTTCGGGACGACGGACCTCACGATGGACGACCACTTACAGAGTCTCGACTACATCGACGAGCTGGCGAGCGAGAACATCGAGCGCGCCATCGTCGACCGCTTCGACGACCTCCACAGGAATGGGATTCAGCGTTAGTGGGTCCGCGGCAATCCTGTTCATTGCCGCGTTCGTCAGCGTCGGCATCCTCTACTCGGCGGCGTACAACGGCTACGAGCGCGTCCAGGACGCCGACGGCAGTTACGACGACCGGATGCTCGAACAGCGCAACACCGCCGTGAACGTCACGAACGCAACGTACAACGCCACCGGCAGCGAGCACGTGACCGTGAACGTGACCAACGAAGGGTCTACGTCGCTGTCCATCGGGGAGACCGACCTCCTCGTCGACGGCGAGTTCCAGTCGCGGGACAGCTACATTGACTGGGACGTGGAGGGACAGACGAACACGACGCTGTGGCTGCCCGGGGAGACGTACAACATCACGGTCGACGCGGGTACGAACGGGTCCCGCGTGAAGGTCGTGACGGCGGGCGGCGTCACGGTGACAGCGGAGGTGGCCTGAATGGCGAGCGTCTCCTCGTCGACGCTCATCATCTTCATCGCGAGCATCCTCGTGGCGGCGTCGGTCGCGGGAACGATGACCAACGGCGTCCAGCGACTGAGCGGCGCGCTCGGTGACCGGAGCGTAGACGTCAGCGAACAGATTCGGACGGACGTCGAACTCATCAGCGACCCGGGGTCGCCGTCGTCCATCTACGACAGCAGCGACGACACCATCACGTTACTCGTGAAGAATACGGGGTCAAAGACGCTGCCAGCGAGGCCGGGGACGTTCGACATCCTCGTGAACGGCCGGTACGTCTCGCCGTCGAACGTGAACGTCACGGTCATCGGTGGCGGGCAGTGGCAGACGGGCGATGTCGCACGGGTGACGCTGGAACGCGATCTCTCCGCGGACGACCACCGTATCGTCGTGACGGTCAACGGCGACGAGGAACTGCTGGAGTTCAGAACATCATGAGCACGCGAAACCTCTACTCGCTCGGACTAGACGAACACGACCGACTGAATAACGAGCTCGGGGGCGGCATCCCGGGCGGCAGCATTGTCCTCGTGGAGGGCGACTACGGCGCGGGGAAGTCCGCGCTGAGCCAGCGCCTCACGTACGGGCTCTGCGAGGAGGATCACGCCGTGACGCTGGTGTCGACGGAACTCACCGTACGCGGGTTCATCGACCAGATGCACTCGCTGAGCTACGACGTCGAGGAGCACCTCCTCAACGAGAACCTCCTGTTCTTCCAGGCCGACGTCGACTCCGGCGGCAGCACGCTGCGGGGGGACACAGACGAGAGCAACCGGATGCAGCTGCTCAAGCGGCTGATGGAGGCCGAGAAGATGTGGGAAGCCGACGTCGTCATCATCGACACGTTCGACGCCATCCTCCGAAACGACCCGAAGTTCGAGGCGCTGGTCCGTCAGAACGACGAGCGTCAGGCCGCGCTGGAAATCATTTCCTTCTTCAGGGACTTGGTCTCGAAAGGAAAGGTCATCGTTTTGACCGTGGACCCCAGTACTGTAGACGAGGAAGCGATCGGTCCGTTCCGCTCCATCGCGGACGTGTACTTCGAACTACAGATGGCGGAGGTTGGCAATGACGTCCGCCGTTCGATCGCGGTGCGGCGCTTCGCCGGGATGGGCGAGCAGGTCGGTGACACCATCGGGTACTCCGTGCGGTCCGGAACCGGTATAGTCATCGAGAGTCGGAGCGTAGCGTAGCACGAGCACACCACCATGGCAGACCACGGGAGCCGTCAGATCGGGCACGAGCTGCGGGAGACCGCGAGTCGGAACACCCATCTGCGCGAGTACCTCCAGCGGTTCAAGCAGTTCACGGGGGAGTTCCCGGAGTTCATCGACGAGCCCGAAGACGAGTGGGAGGCGGACAAGCCGAACGTCCTCTACCCCGTCGGCGGCCCGATTTACTGCCACGTCTACGGCGACCTCGGGAAGGACACGAAGTACTACACCATCGAGCCGGAGCTCTCCGGTCCGGAGGCGGCGGTCTTCGACCAGGTGCGCGAGCGCATCCTGGAGAAGTCCGTGAACAAGCCGGCGCCCGAGCAGGAAGCCGAGTACGACGACCGTATCGAGGAGCTCTTAGAGGAGACGGTCCGCATCAACGACGACGACGAGGGCGGCGTCTTCCAGCGGATGCGCACGCTCCCGCAGAACCTCGGGACGCTGGTGCGGAACTTCGACGCGTCGTCGGTCGCCGACCGGATGGTCAGCGACGAGCGCGGCCAGATGTCGATGGACACCGGCGACCTCTCCGGCAAGCAGGTGAGAGCGGGCGCGCGCCGCGTCGCGACCGCCCCCAAGCAGGCCGCCCGGCAGTTCCGCGCGGCGGCGCCGCTGGTCCGTGACGCCCTCGAGGAGGCGTTCGGGTTCGGCCGGATTCCGGTCACGCAGTCCACCTACGAGAACATCCGCTACCAGCTGAACCGCGACATCGTCGGGTTCGGGCCGCTGGAGCCGGTGATGCGCGACCCGTACAACGAGGACATTCACGTCATCGGCCCGAGCCACTGTTACGTCGACCACGGCACGTTCGGGATGCTGGAGACGACCGTGGACTTCGGGACGCCCGACGAGTTCGACGGCTGGCTGCGGAACATGGGCGAGCGCATCGGTGACCCGGTGTCCGACTCCGACCCCATCGTGGACTCGACGCTCCCGGACGGCTCCCGTGTGAACATCATCTACAGCGACGACGTCTCCCTGAAGGGGCCGTCGCTGACCATCCGTCAGGGCGACGAGGTGCCGCTGTCCGTCGGCCAGATTACGAACTGGGGGACGCTGTCCCCGGAGCTTGCAGCGTACCTCTGGCTGTGCTTGGAGAACGAGCAGACCGTCTTCGTGGTCGGGGAGACGGCGTCCGGGAAGACCACGACGCTGAACGCCATCATGTCGTTCATCCCTCGGGACTCCAAGATTTACACCGCAGAGGACACCGCCGAGGTGCTGCCGCCCCACGACACGTGGCAGCAGCTGCTCACCCGCGAGGGGCAGGGCGAGAACTCCGCGGACGTGGACATGTTCGACCTCGTCGCGGCCGCGCTGCGTTCCCGCCCCGACTACATCATCGTCGGTGAGGTGCGTGGCGAGGAGGGTCGGATGGCGTTCCAGGCCGCCCAGACCGGCCACCCCGTGATGCTGACGTTCCACGCCAGCGACATCGTCTCGATGATTCAGCGCTTCACGGGCGAACCCATCAACGTCCCGGAGACGTTCATGGACAACGCCGACGTGGCGCTGTTCCAGAACCGCGTCAAGCAGGGCGACGACGTCCTGCGCCGCGTCACCTCCGTGCAGGAGATCGAGGGGTACTCCAAGGAGATGGGTGGCGTCGTCACCCGGCAGGCGTTCTACTGGGACCCCGTCGAGGACGAGATCGTCTTCCAGGGCCGGAACAACTCCTACGTCCTCGAAGAGCAGATTGCGACCCTCCTGGGGTACGCCGACACCCGCGAAATCTACGACGAACTGGACTTCCGCGCGGACATCATCGAGCGCATCATCCAGGAGGACCTGACGGGGTACCACGAGTTCAACGAGACCATCGAGTCGTTCCAGCGGGACGGCATCGAGGGCCTACCGTTCACCATCACGCGCGGGTTCTAGTATGGCCGCGGAGGACGTCGAAGCCGAGCCGACTGGCACGCTCGAAGACATCGAGTTCGGCGACCTCGTCGACTCCGTCGTCGAGTCCTACCGGCAGATGTCGATGCCGGCGTACACGTACGCGCTGGTCGTCATCGTGCCGTCGGTGGTGTTCCTGCTGGCGTCCATCGCGGCCATCTTCGTCGTGGACCTGCCGATGTTCGTCGCCGTCCCGATTCCGATGCTCGGCGCGCTCGGGCTCGTGACGGCGGTGCTGTACCCGAAAATCAAGCGCGACCAGCGCCGCACACGCATGGAGAACCGCTTCCACCTGTTCGTCACGCACATGACCATCCTGTCGACGACGAACATCGACCGCGTGGAGGTGTTCCGGCGGATGGGCGACGAGTACGAGTACGGGCCGCTCGCCGAGGAGTCCCGGCGCATCGTCCAGCTTATCGACGCGTGGAACCAGAGCCTCGACGACGCCTGCCGGATGCGCGCGAACGCCGTCCCCAGCGACCTCGTGGCTGACTTCCTCGACCGGCTGGCGTACACCATCAACTCCGGGGAGAGCCTGGAGGCGTACCTGACCTCCGAGCAGGACGCCATCATCCGGAACTACGCGACCGTCTACGAGGGCCAACTGGAGAACCTCCAGGTGATGAAGGACCTCTACCTGTCGATGGTGTTGTCCGTGACGTTCGCGCTCGTGTTCGCGACCGTCCTGCCCATCCTCTCGGGGACGGACCCGACGATGACGGTGTCGGCGGTCGTCGTGCTGTACTCGTTCATCCAGATCGGGTTCCTGTACGCCATCTACACGGTCGCGCCCAGCGACCCGCTGTGGTACTTCCCGGAGAACCGGACGACGTGGGCCGAGTGGCGGCTCCGCATCGCGACCGGGTTCGGCGTCGGGCTGTCGGTGCTGTTGGTCGGCGCGACGCTGGCGGTGTTCCTCGGGTGGACGCGCATCGACCCCCACAGCGTGCCGCTCCCGATGTACGCGGCGGTGCCGACGACCCCGCTCATCATTCCGGGGCTGGTCGCGCGCGCCGAGGAGAAGCGCGTGAAGGACCGCGACGACGCGTTCACGAACTTCATCCGCGCGCTGGGCGCCAGCGAGACGGCCCGGCAGACGACGACCACGCGCGTGCTGGAGACGCTGCGGAACAAGAACTTCGGCGCGCTCACCGAGCTCATCGACGACCTCTACAAGCGGCTGAACCTCCGGCTGAACGCGGAGAAGGCGTGGCGGTACTTCACCGCCGACGCCCACTCGTACCTGATTCAGAAGTTCAGCGAGATGTACCTCATCGGCCGCCAGATGGGGGGCGACCCCAAACACCTCGGCGACCTCATCTCCGGGAACATGGGCGAGGTCCAGCAGCTCCGCCAGCGCCGCAATCAGGCGGCGTCGACGATGGTCGGCGTGCTGTACGGCATCACGGCGGCGGCGACGTTCGCGTTCTTCATCGGGCTCGGCATCGTCGACGTCATCTCCGGGCTGGGACTCGACTTCTCGAACTCCGCGGTGCCGGTCGACGACCTCATCAACACGGCGATGTACGACATCCAGCTCATCGAGTACCTGCTGGTCGTGACCGTGCTGGTGAACGCGGTGTTGTCGTCGCTGATGATTCGCGTCGTCGACGGCGGCCACAAGGTGAACGCGTACATCCACTTCGTGGTGTTGACGTGGATCTCCTCAATCATCGGCTCGATGACGCTTCGGCTCGTCGAGTCGCTGCTGTCGGTGTAGCGGGGAGCCACACTTATGTATCGTAGTCCGCTATCTCTCCCACGATGAACGAGGCCGGAGGCGACGGGTACGTGTTCGCCGTCGCCAGCGGGAAGGGTGGCGTCGGGAAGTCGACGACCACGGCGAACCTCGGCGTGGCGCTCGCCGACGACGGCTTCGACGTGGCCGTCGTGGACGTCGACCTCGGGATGGCGAATCTCGCCGGCCTGCTCGGCGTCGACCCGGACGTGACGCTGCACGACGTGCTCGGCGGTGAGGCGTCGCCCGCCGACGCCACCTACGAGACGAACGGCCTCACGCTCATCCCCGGTTCGACGGACTTAGACCAGTTCGCGCGAGCGGACGCCAAGTCCCTCCACCGGGTCGTCGAGTACCTCCGCGAGGACAACGACGTCGTGTTGCTGGACGCGGGCGCGGGGCTGAGTTACGACATCGCGATGGCGATGAGCGTCGCGGACGGCGTGTTGCTCGTGACGACCGCGGAGCTGAACTCGCTGACGGACGCGACGAAGACCGGCAAGCTCGTCGGGAAACTCGACAAGCCGGTCGTCGGCGCGGTGTTCACGCGCACGGGCGACGGCGGCTTCGACGACGTTGAGGGCATCGCGGCGGCGCTCGGGACGACCGACGCGGTGACCGCCAGCGTCCCCCACGACGACGCAGTGAAGCTCGCGGTGCGGAAGGGCACGCCGGTCGTCTCGTTGAAGCCGGAGAGCCCGGCGGCGCGCGCGTACGACCGCCTCGCCGCGAAGCTCGCGGACAGCGTCGGCATGGAACCGACGGAGCCGGAGTCGTCGGGCTTCGAGTGGGTGGACCCCGACACGGGCGAGACCGAGGAGGCCGCCGAGCCCGACGACGACGGGCCGGTCTACGAGATTCCGCTCGAAGACCTCATCGAGGAAGCCGGGCTGGACGCCGACGAGGAGACGTCGAAGCGCCGCGTGAAACTGTACGACCGCGTGAAGTCGAAGTTCTCGTAGCCGCCGTCACTGCTGGGGCGTGACGATGCTGTACATGACGAAGAGGTACCCCCCGGTCGTGAGCACGTAGTTCGCCGTCAGCAGCGTCCGGGTGTGCTCGAAGTCGGTGACGAACGCCACGACGGTCGTGCCGATGGCGGCGGTGACGACCAGCGCGAAGCCGGCCGAGAGGTGCATCATGGAGTGTCGGCCGGTGTCGAGGTACGCGCGAACCGCGAACGCCACCATGCTGAGGCCGGCGGCGGCGAGGGTCGCGCTGAAGACGAGGTAGATTGCTTCGATGGGGCGCATGGTCGCGTGGCTCGTACGCACGTCCCCCAGACTCCGTATAAAGATGTCCCCGCGATTATTATCTCGGAGAATCACACCGTCACTGCTCGGAGCGGAGGTCGCTCCACACGTCCACGAGCGCGTTCTTCGCTTCGGTGCGCTCCTTGGTCTCGATTTCGGTCTCGTCGACGCCGAACTTCACGGATATCTCGTCGACTTGCCGGCGGTAGACCTTGGTGCGGCGGCCCTCGTCGGAGAGCTCTTTGCCCTCGAGCTTGAGGAGGTCGTGTTCGTTGAGCTCCTCGATGCGCCGGTAGCTCGTCGCAATCGGGATGTCGAGCTCCTCGCTGAGCTCTTGGGCCGACTTCGGGGAGTGGGTGGCTTCGAGAATCTCGGCGTTGTACTTGTTGCCGAGTACCCGCAACACGTCCACCGGGTCCATCGAACTGATGATGAGTTCGGAGGGAAAAAAGAGTGTCGTCGTCGGCGCGTCAGTCCAGCGGCCGAATCCGCCGGACGGACGCCGGAGAGGACAACCATCTGATAGGTATCGCGGCGTAGACCCAACGCTTAATTCGGTCGGCCCCAGATTCGCCGCTATGACATCGGAGACGGACGTGCTGGAGTTCTCTCTCGGCGAGGACCGCTACTGCATCGACATCGCGCACGTCGACGAAATCGTGGACGCCACCGAGGACGTCACGCCGATTCCGAACGCCGACGCGAACGTGGTCGGCGTCGTCGACCTCCGCGGGGAGACGACGACCGTCGTGGACCCGCGCGTCCGGCTTGGAATCAAGGGGTCGCCGGACGGCAGCCGCATTGTCGTCCTCTCCGAGCACGAGAGCACGGGGCTGCTGGTCGACGACGTCCACGAGGTCGAGTCAGTCGATCCCGACGAAATCGACGACTCCGCTGCCTCCGAGACGACCCGTGGCGTCGTCCGCCGCGACGACCGCTTCGTCGTCTGGGTGGACCCGGACGCCCTAGTCTAGGAGCGCGTCGACGTCCGCGTGGTCGTAGAGCAGTTCCTGCATCCGGTCGACGGTGCGCTCGTCGCGGACGCGCCCACCCCGCACTAGTTCTTCGGCGCGCTCGACGGTCGTCAGCGTGTCCGACTGCACCGAGAGGACGGGGACGTCGTTCTCGGCTGCTTTCCCGAGTACCGCGCCCGAGGGCCGGTGGCCGCCGGTGAGCACGAGACACGTCACGCCGGGCGCGTCGAGGGCGGCGGTCTGGACGTCCGCGCGGTCGCCGCCCGTGATGACCGCGGCGTCTTTCGTGCGCCGGAAGTGACTCAGCGCGGCCTCGCCGCTCATCGCGCCGACGAGGAACCGCTCGACGCGCTCGCCGGTCCCCGCGCCGTCCTCGGTGAGCACGTCCGCGCCGAGTTCCGTCGCGAGGTCCGCAACCGTGACGCCGGCGAGGTCGGCGTCTTGCGGGAGCACGCCGAGCACGGGCACGTCGCGGCCGTCGAGGAATGGCGCGACGTCGGTCTCCACGTCGTCGTAGACGGCGTCCTGTACGGCGTTGAAGACGACGCCCGCACACCGGTCGCCGAGGTTGTCGGCGGCCGCGAGGACGTCGTCGACGTCGCTGGGTTCGCCGTACTTCGAGAGCACGACGACCTCTGCGTCCAGTAGCTCCGCGACCTCGGGGTCCGTGAGGTCGACGATGCCGCCGGTCGCGAGGTCGTCGGCGCCCTCTACGACCATCAGGTCCTTGTCCTCGGCGAGCCCGTCGAAGGCCTCCTGCACGCGCGACCGGAGTTCCGCGGGGTCCTCGCGGCCGCGAATCGCGCCCTCGACGAACGTCGGCGAGTAGACGACCGGTTCGAGTTCGTGCATCTCGGCGTCGAGCCCGAGCAGCTCCCGGGCGAGCATCGGGTCGGCGTCCAGCGTCTTCCCGACGTTGCTCTCCAGACGGGTGCCCTTGGGCTTCATGTAGCCGACGTCCGCGCCGCGTTCGGTCGCCAGCCGCGCCAGCGCGAGCGCGACCGCGGTCTTGCCGGTGCCTGCTTCCGTCGATGTGACCAGTAGCGTGTTCATAGCTGTTCGGGGTCGATGGTGAGCCGCACGTCCAGTGCCTGCACGCCGTCTGCGGTCGCCAGCAGCGGGTTCACGTCCAACTCCAGTATCGCGGGGAAGTCCGTGACCAACTGGCTGAGCCGCTGGACGGCGTCCGTAATCGCTTCCTCGTCGGCCGGCTCGCGGCCGCGCGCGCCGCGCAAAAGCGGCGCGGAGTCGAGGTCGTCTATCATCTCGTCGGCCTCGCGCCCGGAGACGGGCGCGACGCGGACGCTCGTGTCCTCCAGCACTTCCACGAAGATGCCGCCCAGCCCGAACAGCACGAGCGGCCCGAACTGGGGGTCGCGGTTCACGCCGAGAATCGTCTCCGTGCCCGCGTCGGTGTCCACCATCTCCTGGACCTGGACGCCGAGGATGGTGGCGTCGGGCTGGTAGTTCTTCGCGCGCGTCACGAGGTCCTCGTAGGCGTCCCGGACCTCGTCGTCGGGGACACCGACTTTGACGCCGCCGATGTCGGACTTGTGGAGGATGTCCGGGCTGACGATTTTCATCACGACGTCGCCGTCGATGTCGTTGGCGACCCAGACGGCGTCCGCGGGGTCGTCCACGACTTCGCCCTCCGGCGTGGGGATGCCGTAGGCGTCCAGCAGGTCCATCGCTTCGACGCCGAGCCGGCGGGAGCCCCGGTCGGCGGCGTCGGTCAGAATCTCGCGGGCGCGCTCGCGGTCCACGTCGAACTCGGCGGGCTCCTCGTACTCGCGGGCCTCGACGGCGCGCTGGACGGCGAGCGCGTCGAGGCTGTCCACCGCCCGCGCCGGGTCGAAGTAGTTCGGGATGCCCGCCGCCGAGAGCGCGTCCGCCGCGCGTTCCGTGCGCTCGCCGCCCATCAGGCACGCGACCACGGGCTTGCCGTGCTCGGCCTGCCGCTCCGCGAGCACCTCCGCGAGCTCCGCGAAGTCGAGGACGGCGGTGGGCGCGGCGACGACCACCGCACAGCCGACGTCCTCGGAGCCGAGGACGGTGTCGAGCGCGTCGGCGAATCGCTCGACGCCCGCGTCCCCGAGCACGTCCACGGGATTGTAGACGTTCCCCTCCGCGGGCAGCATCTCCGAGAGCGCGTCGATGGTGTCGTCGCCGAACGACGCCATCGAGAGCCGGGCGTCGCCGACAGCGTCCGTCGCCATCACGCCCGGGCCGCCCGCGTTCGTGACGACCGCGACCTCCTCCGAGTCCGGCAGCGGGAGGCCGTCGAGGGCGCGCGCGAAGTCGAACAACTCCTGGACGTTCTCCGCGCGGACGACGCCCGCCTGCTCGAAGCCCGCCTCGTAGGCGGCCTCGCTGCCCGCGATGGTGCCCGTGTGCGAGGACGCGGCCTGCGCGCCGGCCTCCGTGCGGCCGGACTTCACGACGACCGCGGGCGTGTCCTCGGTGACCTCGCGGGCGGTGTCGATGAACTCGCGGCCGTCCTCGATGCCTTCGAGGTAGCCGAGCACGACGTTCGTCTCGGCGTCGTCGTGCCACTGCCGGAGGAAGTCCGTCTCGTCCATGACGGCCTTGTTCCCGAGGCTAACGACGTCCTTGAAGCCGATTCCCTGGTCGTTCGCCCAGTCCAGCACGGCCGTGATGAACGCGCCCGACTGACTCATGAACGACAGCGAGCCGGGGAGCGCGTTCGAGGGGCCGAACGTCGCGTTCAGTCCCGACGGCGTGGAGAGCACGCCGAGGCTGTTCGGGCCGACGAGGTTGAGGTCGTAGTCGTCGGCGACCGCCGCGAGGTCGCGCTCGCGGTCGGCGCCCTCGCTGCCGGTCTCGCTGAACCCCGCGGTGATGACCACGACGTTCCGGACGCCCGCTTCGCCCGCGTCGCGGACGGCGTCGACCACCACCGACGGCGGGACGACGACGACCGCGAGGTCGGCGTCGGGCGCGGTCTGGAGGTCCGGATAGCAGTCGTAGCCCAGCACTTCCTCGCGGCCGGGATTGACGGCGACGACGTCCCCGTCGAAGTCAGCGAGGTTCGTCACGATGGCGCGACCGACGGCTCCCTCCCTGTCGGTCGCACCGACGACGGCGACACGGTCGGGCGCGAACAGCCCGCTTGCGTCGTCTTCCATCTTCGTGTGAACCGACGGCTGGCAGGGGGATAAAAGCGTCCGCGGCTCCCGCCAGACGAGAACCCTACTCGCCCGAGCCCGCAGAGCCCGACTCGGCGAGCCGGTCCTCGTACTTCGCCAGCGCCTCGTCGAGGGCGGCGCCGGCGTCGTAGTCGAGTTCGTCGGCGAGCGCGAGCAGGCAGAACAGGGCGTCGCCGAGTTCGTCGCGTTCCACGTCGGCGCCCGCGCCGGCGCCGTAGTCGGTGGACTCGTTGACGTTCTTCGCGAGTTCGCCGACCTCGCTGGCGAGGTCGAGCACGCGGTTGGCGGGCGGGACGCGCATGTCGTTGTCGTCGAGGAACGCGGCAACGCGGGCTTGCTCGTCCATGCGCCGTGGGTGAAACCGAATCCCCTTCACTCGGACGGTTTTAGGTTTCCCAAAATTTTCTTTCTGGAACGGTAAAGACTATTCCGCGGACGTTCGTAGCCTCGGACATGGAACTGACGGGTGCGCTCGCGTTCGTCTTCTTCGCGGGCCTGCTGACGGACCTCGCCACGGGACTGGGCGCGCTCCCGTTCTTCTTCGTGGACGACGTCGACGACCGCTGGCGCGTCGGCCTCTGGGGACTGGCCTCCGGCATCATGCTCTCCGCGTCCGGCTTCGGGCTGTTCCGCGAGGGCCTCAACTACGGCACGCCGCTGGAGGTCGGCGCGGGCGCGCTCGTCGGCGTCGCGCTCGTCGTCGCCGCCCGCCGGCTCATCGACGACCACGAGTTCGAACCCCGGGACATCGCGCAAGCGGACTTCGAGAAGCTGGTGCTCATCGCGGGCGTGCTCACCGTCCACTCGTTCCCCGAGGGCGTCGCCGTCGGCGTCTCCTTCGCGGACATGGGGCTGGAGGGCGGCTACCCGATCTTGGGGTTCTCGGTGCCGCTGCTCGCGGTGTTCATGACCATCGCCATCTCCATCCACAACGTCCCGGAGGGGCTGGCGGTGTCGATTCCGCTCCACGAGCACGGCGCGCGCCGCTGGCAGCTCGTCGGCGTCGCCGTCTTCACGAGCATCCCCCAGCCCATCGGCGCGGTGATAGCGTTCGCGTTCGTCCAGTTCGCGCGCACCCTCCTGCCCGCCGGCTACGGGTTCGCGGGCGGCGCGATGGTCTACCTCGTGCTCACCGAGTTCCTCCCCGAGGCCCGCGAGGTCGGCCGCCGCCTCCCGAACGGCGGCCGCCGCGAACTGCTCGCCGGGCTGGTCGTCGGCGTCGTCGCGATGCTCCCGCTGCTGGTCGCGTAAGCGATTTGTCCCCGCCCCGCGACGGTTCGGGCGTGTTCGACATCGGGGACCGCTGGCTGGTCGCGTGGAGCGTCGGCTACGCCGCCGTCGGCGCGTCGTCCGTGCTCGTGCCGCTGTACGCCATCGCGCTCGGCGCGGACGCGTTCGTCGTCGCCGTCGTCGCCGCGACCGCCGCGTTCGCCGGCATCCCCGGCGCGCTCGCGTGGGGCCGACTCGCCACCCGCACCGGCCGCTACCGGCCGTTCCTCCTCGTGAGCCTCGGGCTCTCGGCAGTCTCGTTCGTCGCGCTCCCGCTCGCCGAGTCGCTGCCCGCGGTCGTCGCCGCGAACGCCGCGCTCCAGTTCGCCGTCGCCGCGGCCGCGCCCGTGCTCGCGCTGCTGGTCGTCTCCGGCCACCCCGACCCGGAGTGGGACCGCCGCATCGGCGTGCTGAACGCGTGGCAGGGCTACGGCTGGCTCGCCGGCCTGCTCGCCGGCGCCGCGTGGACCGCCGTCGCCGGCCGGTACGTCGCCGCAGTCACCGCCCAGCGGTGGTTCTTCTACGCCTCCGCGGTCGCGTGTGCGCTCGCTACCGCGCTCGCGTGGCGCTGGCTCCCCGGCCGGCCGGACGTCTCGACGGCCCGCTTCGGGCGGGCGACCGTCTCCATCGAGAGCCTCCAGCGCGGCGCGGGTCGGGCCGCGCGCCTCGCGCCGTTCTCCGGCGTGCGGTCGTTCTGGGCGCTGCGCCGGCTCCACCCGCGCGCGCTCGCCGCCCGGCTGACGCCCGGGCTCTCGGGCTACCTCGCGGCCGCGACGCTGTTCTTCACGGGGTTCGCGGTGTTCTTCGGCCCGCTCCCCTCCTATCTCGCCACGGACCTCGGGCTCTCCTCGGGGAGCGTGTTCGCGCTGTTCCTCGTCTCCAGCGCGGCCTCCGCGGTCGCCTACGAGCGCGTCGGCGCGCTCGCCGCGGTCCGCAGCGCCGAAGCCGTCCAGACAACCGCGCTCGCCGCGCGCGTCCTCCTCTTCCCCGCGGTCGCGTTCGCGGCCGTACTCGGTGCGCTCGCGCTCCCGGGGCTGGTCGTGCTGTTCGTCGCGGTCGGTCTGACGTGGGCGGTCGTCGCCGTCACCGGTACGACCATCGTCGCGCGGCTCGCGCCGCCCGCGGTCCGCGGGGACGCGCTGGGCGCGTACACGGCGCTGGGCGGTCTCGGCACTGCGGTCGGCAGCGTCGTCGGCGGTCTGCTCGCGACAGAACTCAGTTACGTCGGCGCGTTCGGCGTCGCCGGCGGACTCGTGCTCGCGGGAGCGGTGGTCGCGGCGGTGACCCGCCGGACTACAGAATAATCGACTTCTTGCGGACGAACTCGTGGATGGTCGAATCGAGGCCCTCGCGGCCGATGCCCGAGTCCTCGTTCCCGCCGAACGGGATGTCGCCGAGGCCGTGCGAGGGCGCGCCGTTGATGCGGACCGCGCCCGCGTCGATGTACTCGGCCATCCGCATCGCGCGGTCGTAGTCGCTGGTGAACACGCACGCGTCCAGTGCGAGGTCCGAGCGGTTCGCGACGTCGAGGGCTTCGTCGTCGTCCTCGAACGTCGTCACCGCGCACACCGGACCGAACTGCTCCTCGTCGATGATGCGGGCGTCCTGCGGGACGTCCGCGAGCAGCGTCGGCTCGAAGACGTGGACGCCCTCGGCCTGCTCGTGGCGGTCGCCGCCGCGGACGACGGTCGCGCCGCGCTCGACGGCGTCCTCGACCAGTTCCTCCACCCAGTCGGCCTGTTCCTCGCTGATGAGCGGGCCGAGGTCGGTGTCCTCGTCGAAGAGGTCGCCCTGCACCCAGTCGTCCATCCCGGCGTCGATGCGCTCGACGAGGTCGTCGTGGACGGACTCGTGAGCGAGCACGCGCGAGACGGCCGAACACCGCTGGCCGGCGTACTTCAGCGACCCCTTCGCGGCCGCCGCGGCGGCCTCGTCGAGGTCAGCGTCCTCGAAGACGACGGCGGGCGCGTTCCCGCCGAGTTCCATGTGGAGGTTCACCATCCCGGACTCGTAGGCGACGTGCTTGCCGGCGCCCGACGAGCCGGTCATCGCGATGGCGTTCACGCGGTCGTCGCCGGCGAGCGTGTCGCCGATGGCGCTGGCCTTCCCGGGGACGAAGTTGAACGCGCCGTCGGGGAGGTCGGCCTCGTCCACGATTTCCGCGAGGATGGCGGCGCTGACCGGCGTCTTGCTTGCGGGCTTGACGACGACAGCGTTCCCGGCGGCGAGCGCGGGCGCGACCTGCAGCGCCGTCGTCGCCAGCGGGTAGTTGTACGGCGTGATACACAGCACCGCGCCGACCGGCTCGTGCTTCACGATGGCCTCCCAGCCCTCGTGGCCGCTCGTGGTGCCCTCGCGGTACTCGCCCTTGAGGTGGCGAATCTCCTCTTTCGCGCGCTCGAAGCGCTCGGCGGCGGAGTCGACCTCGCCGCGCGCCGAGGAGATGGGCTTGCCGGCCTCGCGGACGATGACCTCCGCGAGTTCGGTCTTGCGGTCGCGCAGGCCGTCCGCGATGGCCTGCAGCCACTCGCAGCGCTGCGGAATCGTGGTGTCCCGGAGCGTCGCCTTCGCTTCCTCGGCGGCGGCGAGCGCGTCGTCGGCGGCGCCCTCGTCGGCCGCCGCGACTTCGGCGAACGTGCCGCCGTCGGCGAGGTCGGTGACGGGGAAGGTGTCCGGCCCCGTGACCCACTCGCCGCCCACGTACAGCTGCTCCCGGCGACGGATGGCCTCTCGTTCCATACACCGAGGTTGGCACGCCCCGGGTAAAGACTTTACTCAAATTCGTATTAACGGTGTCCGTCGGCTTTTTGCCCGCTGCGCGCCGACTCCGCGGCGTGCCGACACCGACCGTCGCCGCCTGTCAGACCGACCTCGCGGACCTCGACCCGCCCGCCAACCTCGCCACCGTCGGGGAGCGCCTCGCCGCGCTCGACGACCGCGTGGACGTCGCGCTGTTCCCCGAGTACGCGCTCACCGGCTTTGTCGGCGACGAGCGAATCCGCGACGCCGCGCTCGCCCGTGACGGCGACGCCCTCGACCGCCTCGCCGCCTCCGCCGCGGACTACGACGTGCGCGTGCTCGCGGGCTTCGTCGAGGACGCGGGCGACGACTACTACAACACCGTCGCCTACGTCACGCCCGACGGCGACCGCACGTTCTACCGGAAACGGAACCTCTGGGGCGGCGAAGCCGACGTGCTCACGGCCGGCGACAAAGCGGTCTCCGTGGAGACACCCGTCGGGAAGACCGGCATCGTCACCTGCTACGACCTCAACTTCGTGGACGTCAGCGCCGAGTTCGCCCGCGAGCGCGTCGATGCGCTGTTCGTCGTCGGCGCGTGGCCGGGTCCGCACAGCGAGAACTGGCGGCTCCTCCTGCGCGCCCGCGCTCTCGACGGCGTGCGCTGGGTCGTGGGCTGTGGGCGCACCGGACGGCGCGACCTCCCGGACGCCCGCGGCGTCGACTACGCCGGCAAGTCCGCCGTCGTGCGGCCGGACGGCGCCGTCAGCGCCGCACTCAACCGCGACGAGCGCACGCTTGTCGCGGACCTCGACCCGGAGATACTGGCGGAGCAACGCGAGTTCGTCGGCGTCTTCGGCGACGAGTAGCCGGCTACAGCGATTCGAGGTCGTTGGCGCGCTCGTGGATGTCCGAGGAAGAACAGCCCGCGGGCGTCTTCAGCGCCTTCATGCCGATGGGGGCGCCCGCGCGTTCCCCGGCGACGCGCAGCGAGGCGGCGGCCCACGCGGCCGCCTCGTCGTCCACCGGGTGGTAGTCGGCCGCCGTCGCGAGCAACTCCCGGGCGGTGTCCGCGACGTACTCCGAGGCGGGCAGGTACTCGCGGTACCAGTCGATGGCGGCCGCCGCGGTCGCGGGCGGCGGGTTCCGCTCGCGCAGCACCTCGCGCTGTTCCTTGTAGCGGTTCCGGATGGTGACGTGCGTGACGTCCGCCAGCTCCGTGAGCGTGTCCTGTCGGACGTCCATGTCGGCCTCGACGCAGGCGTTGTAGATGGCGGCCGCCGCCCACCCGCTCGGGGACTTCCCGCCCGCGATGCCGGCGTTCTCGCAGTGGTCGACGATTTCGCGGGCGCGGTCCGCGACGCCCTCGGGGAGCGCGAGTTCGTCGGCGTACCGGTCGACGTACTGGGAGGCGTCCGCAAACCCCGAGAGGTCGATGCTGAGTTCGCTGGTCACCGCCTTCGCGCGCCGCAGGAGCTGCGTGCGGTCGGCCTCGGTCGCGTCCACGAACTCGTCGACGGTGCGCGGGACACGCTCGACCTTGCACGCGACGTAGAGGCACGCCGCAGCGGTCGTCGCGACGTTGTGGGCGTGGGCGGCGCGCTGGTCGCGGTGCCGTCGGAACACCGCGACCGCGGTCTCGGTCGTCTCCGCGGGGACGCCGAGGACGGTCGCGGCGGACTGGATTCGGTCGAGCGCGTCGCCGACCACCTGCGGCTCGGCGCTCGTCTCGTCGGTCGTCATCTAATCGTCCCGGAGTGTGTCGTGTGGGGACAAATAACTCGGGGTTGAGGCGGATACCACGCGCCGGCCAATCAGTCCGACAGCGTCGCGACGAGGTCGTGGAAGTCCGAAATCGTGAGGTCGGGGTCGCCCGCGAACGGCTCCCACGGCGAGCCCTTCCGGTCCACCCACGCGGCCTGCATCCCCGCGTGGCTCGCGCCGAGCACGTCGAACCAGCCCGCCGTGACGTGGACGATTTCGTCGATAGGCGTCCCGGTTCGGGCGGCGGCGTGGCGGTACAGTTCGGCGGCGGGCTTGAACGTCTCCACCTCGTCGGCGCTCACCGTGTCCTCGATGAGGTCGCCGATGTCGGCGTGTT
The DNA here is from genome assembly GCF_001488575.1 of Halobacterium hubeiense. Taxonomy (NCBI): domain Archaea; kingdom Methanobacteriati; phylum Methanobacteriota; class Halobacteria; order Halobacteriales; family Halobacteriaceae; genus Halobacterium; species Halobacterium hubeiense. The sequence continues at coordinate 1,043,828 of NZ_LN831302.1, read as the reverse complement.
CGACCATCGAATCCAGCATCTCGGGGTTGCCGTTCGAGACGACGTAGCAGTCGTAGCTCGCCTCGGTCAGCGCTTCGAGGCCGCTACGCACGTCGTCGAAGACGTCGAGTTCGTGGTAGACCGCGAGAATCTCGTCGCGCTCCGCGGTGGTGACGTCGGCGCCGTACGCGTCTAAGGCGTACTGGAGGGCGTCGCGGTTCATCTCGTAGAACGGCTGGTAGGCGTCGACTTGGTTGGCGACGAACGTGTACGCGAGCGACCGCGAGCGCCACAGCCGGGAGACTGGTTCGGGGTCGGCGACGCGGTCGGCGAGCGCGCGCTCGGCGGCGTCCACGTCCACGAGCGTGCTGTACGAGTCGAACGTGACTGTCCTGACGCGCTCCGGGTCGAAACTCATCGCCGTCACCTTCAGCCGGGACGCGGAAAACTCTCGGGCCGACCGGCGCCGCTCGGGGTGCCGTTCTGCGCGCCGCTTGCGAACGCGCTACTCGTCGGCGAGCAGCCGCGACTGGACGTAGGCCTCGACTTCCTCGCGGACGTCCCCCGTCTGCGTCTCCTCGGCGGTCACGCGTTGGTTCATCGCGCCGTTGACGAGCGTCAACAGGAACGATGCCACGTCGTCGGGGTCGACGTCGCGGAATACGCCCGCGTTGACTCCGTCGCGGACGATGCTCGCGACCTCCTCGCGGAACGTCTCGTCGCTGCGCGTGAAGTGGTCGCGGTAGCGGTCGTCGTGAGCCGCCTGCGCGCGCAGCTCCACCATCGCCTCCGTGAACTCCCGCTGGTCGTCGGGGAGTTTCGCGGCGAGCGCGTGGTCGAGAACCGCGTCGAGGTGCTCGCGGGGCGGCAGGTCGTCGTCGGGCGCGGCCTGCTCGAACTCCGCGAGCATGAACTCCAAGAAGTCCAGCAGGAGCTCGTCCTTGCTGTCGTAGTGGTGGTACAAGAGCGACTTGCTCTTCTCGAAGTGGTCGCCGATGCGCTGAATCGTCAGCCCCGCGTAGCCGTGCTCGCGGAGCGCGTGGAACGTCGCCTGCATTATCGCCTCCCGCGTGGTCGCCGGCTCGCCGCTGAACGGGTGAGCGTCCGCCATCGGTGAACGGATAGTTAACCGAGCGGGATAGTGATGTCGATGGTCGCGGCCGGCGTGCCGGTCGCTCACGCACGCCAATCGGCGGAACGCGCTGGGACCGCCAACCCCCTACGTGGGGGTAACGTACCGTAACTGTATGTCAGAAGCCAGCCAGCAGTCGCGAACGGACGCCGCCATCGAAGTTCTGCGAAGCCGCCGCTCGGGGCACAACTTCGACGCCAGTGAGGACATCGACGAGGAGACGCTGGAAGCCATCGTCGAGGACGCGACGCTCGCGCCCTCGTCGTTCAACCTCCAGCCGTGGGAGTTCGTCGCCGTCCGCAACGACGACCGCCTCGACGAACTCGTCGAGATTGCCAACGGGCAAGAGCACATCGCGGAGGCCGGCACCGCGATTCTCGTCGCCGGCCACACCACGCCGAAGACCGCCGACCGCGTCTTCGACGAGTGGGTCGAGGCCGGCCGCGTCGACGCCGAGACCGGCGACGCGATGCGAGAGCAGACCGTCGCCGGCTACGAGTCCGACCGCGCGGGCCGCGACTACGCGATTCGCAACGCCTCCCTCGCGGCGGAGAACATCCTGCTGTCCGCGCACGCCCGCGGCCTCACCGCGACGCCGATGACCGGCTTCGACTTCGAGGCCGCCGCCGAGTTCGTGGACCTCCCCGACGACGCGATTCCGGTCGTCCTCATCGCGGTCGGCCCGAGCGGCGGCGACGAGCCCGAGCGCCTGCCGCGCCGCGACGTCGAGGAAGTCCTCCACTACGAGACGTTCTAACGGCACTTTTCCCGCCGTATTTTCACGACCACGAGCGGCGCGACCGGCCGCACCGTTTACCAGTCGTCGCGGTGTGGTTCCGAGTATGTCTGATACGTACGTCGACACGGAAGTCGAAGTCGAGGTCGATTCGACCGAACTGGAAGTCGAGGCCGGCGACGAGGAGGCGTTCGAAGCCGAGTTGGACGCCCCGGGCGTCTCCATCGAGGTCGAAGCCGAAATCGAGGTCGCCGGCGAGAGCGAGCCCGGAGAAGGCGGAGAAGCCGAGGAGGGCGAAGACGAGTACTACTCGCCGGAATCCGAGGGGATGGAGCTGGACGGCGACGACGAGGCTTAGAGTTCCAGCCAGCGCGTGGACAGCGACTCGTCGGGGAGGTGCCAGCGCTGCCGCGGGTCGTCGTCGCCGGTGACTTCGACGACGGCGTCGAACTGCCCGAGCAGCCCCTCGACCGCGATGCCGGGGACGTGCTGGCCGACGTGGACGTGCGCGATGCCGTCGCGCTCGCGGGCGACGTCGCCGAGCGTCTTCGTGAACTCCAGCACGCTGAGGAGGTCGTCGTCCTCCAGGAGCGTGCCGAGCGCGTCCATGCAGACCCGGAGCTGGCCGGGCTCGTAGCCGCCCAGCGGCGCGAGCGCGTCGGCTTGCTCCTCGACGGCGTCGCCGAGCGCGTCCACGTCGGGGGCAGTCGTCGTCGCGGGCAGCGACGGCTCCGGCGGGGACGCGGCGGCCGGGTCGCGAGCGGGCGACCGATAGACGACGGTGCGCTCGTCGGGGTCGTCGCGGCTCGGCGCGGAGCTGGTCGTCTGCGTCTCGTTCTCGCTGCGAACGAGCAGGCGCTTTCGCTCCCCGCCGTCGTCGCCGAGGAGCCGCCGACAGCCGTCGCCGCCCGCGTCGCTGCCGCCGGCTTCGAGGACGAGGAGGAGACACCCCGTGGACTTGAGGTCGTCGTGGGCCGCCGCGAAGGTGGCCGGGTCGTCGACCCACCCACGCGCCGTGGAACCGTCTGACATTGTACGTGTACGGACGCCGACTGAACCGATAAATATTTTGGGTGTTCTGCCGGCGATAAAATCCGCGGCAGCGCGAAGCCGGCAAGCACCCCCTCGTCCACCGCGGATAAACCCCCGGCGACGCTACGTTCCCGCGATGACAGACGACGTGTTCTCGCCGCTGGAACTGCGAGACGTGACCGCCCGGAACCGGTTCGTCGTGTCCCCGATGTGCCAGTACTCCGTCGAGGACCGCGACGGCCTCGCCACGGACTGGCACCGCGTCCACCTCGGGTCGCGGGCCGTCGGCGGCGCCGGCATCGTGATGACCGAAGCCACCGCCGTCGAGCCCCGCGGCCGCATCACCCCCGAGGACCTCGGCATCTGGAGCGACGAGCACCGCGACGCCATCGAGCCCATCGTCGACTTCGTGAAACAGCAGGGCGCGACGCCCGGCATCCAGCTCGCGCACGCCGGCCGGAAAGCCTCCAAGTCCCGACCGTGGGAGGGCAGCGAGCCCGTCCACCCTGAGGACGGCGGCTGGACGGTCGTCGGCCCCTCCGACGAGCCGTGGCCCTACGACGAGGAGCCGCCCGCGACCGAAGCCCTCGACAGCGAGGGCATCGACGAGGTCATCGAGTCGTTCCGCGAGGCCGCCCGCCGCTCCCGGGAGGCCGGCTTCGAAATCGCTGAAGTCCACGCCGCCCACGGCTACCTCCTCCACGAGTTCCTCTCCCCCGTGACGAACGACCGCGACGACGAGTACGGCGGGAGCTTCGAGAACCGCACCCGCATCGTCCGCGAGGTCACGGAGGCCGTCCGCGAGGAGATGGGCGAGGACAACGCCGTCTTCGTGCGCATCTCCGCGACCGACTGGCTCGACGACCGCGACTCGTGGGACGTCGAGCAGTCCGCCCGGCTCGCGGACGACCTCTACGAGGTCGGCGCGGACCTCATCGACGTCTCCTCCGGCGGCATCCACCCCGCTCAGGACATCGAGTGGGTCGGCCCGAACTACCAGCTCCGGTTCGCCGAGCAGATTCGGAACGACCGCGACACCGACGTGAAGGTCGGCACCGTCGGCGGCATCACCTCCGCCGAGCAGGCCGACGCCGTCATCCGCAACGACCGCGCGGACGTCGCCATCGTCGGCCGGGAGTTCCTCCGCGACCCCTACTTCCCGCTGCACGCCGCGCAGGAACTCGGCCGCGAGGACGCCGTCGACGTCCCGGTCCAGTACCACCGCGCGTTCTAACCGCGCGCCACTGCATTTTGCGGACTCCGGCACGAGCGCGAGGGGCTCTCGGCGTGGTTCGCGGTAAATCGACGGCGAGTGGGCTGATGTCGGTCGAAATCCATGTCGGGGGAGTCGTCCACTCTTGTGCGTCGCGCTCCCAGCGCCGAGTGCAATGATAGAACTACTCGACGCGGTCACGGCGCTCGGCATCGACCTCGCGAACGTCGCGCAGGCCGGGCCGCCGACGGACCTCCCGGCGCCCGTCCCGGACTTCGTGGGCGAGATACTGGGGTCGGTGCGGTCGTTCCTCGACGGCGGCGTCGAGAAGCTCGGGTCCACCGTCAGCGACCTGACGCCCGGCGGGAGCTAAGCCGGTTCGAACCGGTAGCCGTCCCACTCGTGGCTCGCGGGCTCGCGGATGCCCGCCTCGGGGTCGCGCAGCTCGTCCTCGTAGACCGGCTCGACCTCGGAGCCGATTTCGACGCCCTCCGCGGTCGTGAGCTGGCCGAGCGCGCGCACGCTCTCGTCCCCGAGGTCGAACTCGACGATTGCGAGGTGGTTGGGCTCGCGGACGCCCGGGGGCGTCGCCGTCGAGGTCGTCCACGTGACGACGGTGCCGGTGCGCTCCGCGAGGTCGATTGTTTCGGTCTGTTCCTCACCGCACTCCGGGCAGCGCGTGTGCCCGGGGTACGTGACGTGGCCGTTCGGGCAGCGGTGTGCGTCGAAGCTCATGGCTGTTCGAGGATGGTGGTGGTCACGCAGTTGCCGAACCCGCCGACGTTGCAGGCGAGACCGACGTCTCCCTCGACCTGTCGGTCGCCCGCGTCGCCGAGCAACTGCACGTAGAGTTCGTACGCCTGTGCGACGCCGCTCGCGCCGAGCGGGTGGCCCTTCGATTTGAGCCCGCCGGAGGTGTTGATGGGGAGGTCGCCGTCGCGTTCGGTGACGCCCTCCTCGACGGCCTTCCAGCCCTCGCCCTTCTCGAAGAAGCCGAGGTCCTCGCTCTGGAGGAACTCCAGGATGGTGAACATGTCGTGGAGCTCCGCGAAGTCCACGTCCTCGGGGCCGCGGTCGGCCATCTCGTAGGCGATTTCCGAGGACTCGACGACCCCCTGCATCGTCGTCGGGTCCTCGCGCTCGTGGACGACGTGGGTGTCGGTCGCGCCCCCGATGCCGGAGACGACGACGTAGTCGTCGGCGTACTCTTCGGCGACGGACTCCGGGCAGAACAGGAGCGCGGCGCTCCCGTCCGTGATGGGGCAGAAGTCGTACAGCCGGAGCGGGTCCGCGACGATTGGCGAGTCCAGCACCGTCTCAAGATCGACTTCCTTGCGGAACTGCGCGTGGGGGTTGTCCACGCCGTTGCGGTGGTTCTTCACGGCGACCTTCCCGAGGCTCTCGCGGGGCGCGTCGTACTCGTCGAGGTACTTGCGCGCGGTGAGGCCCGCGAAACTCGGGAGCGTGACGCCGTGCTTGTACTCCACGGGGTGCGTGAGGCTGGCGATGACGTCGGTCGCCTCGCCGGTGGTCTTGTGGGTCATCTTCTCGCCGCCGACGAGCAGCGTCATCTCGCTGGCGCCGGAGGCAACCGACTGCCACGCGGCGTAGATGCCCGCGCCGCCCGAGGCGCTGGTCTGGTCGACGCGCTGGGTGTACGCGCCGAGCGCGCCGAGGTCGTGGGCGAGCGCGTTCGGGACGCCGGTCTGTCCCTCGAACTCGCCGCTGGCCATGTTCGAGACGTAGAGGTGGTCGAGGTCGTCGCCCTCGACGCCCGCGTCCCGCAGGGCGGCGTCGCCGGCCTCCGCCAGCAACTCCCGCACCCACGCGTCGCGGTCGCCGAACGTCGTCATCGACGCTCCGATGATTGCTACGCGGTCCATGTCGTGTCCGTCTCGGAGCGGGGTCTTTACGCTTTCACGTTGGGACCGCCGCGCGCTCGGCGCCGGTCAGTGGTCGGGCGCGGCGCGGAGTTCGAGGGTGACTGCGCCGCCGTCGTCGCGCTCCTCGTACGTGACCGCGCCGTCGTACGCCGTCGCAATCCACCGCACCAGCCAGAGGCCGAGCCCGCTCCCGTGGTCCAGCGGCGTCGGCTCGACGTCCCCGGTGAGGAGCCGGCGTTCGTCGTCCGGGAGCCCCGGCCCCTCGTCGGCCACGGACAGCGCGACCGCGCCGTCCACCCGTTCCGCGGTGACGCGCACCGACGGCGTCTGGGCGTCCGCGTAGCGAATCGCGTTGTCCACGAGCGCGGCGACCGCGCGGTCGAGGTGGCCGCCCGAGGTGACCGGCGGCGCGGCCGCCACGTCCACGGTCACGTCCGCGTAGTCCGCCAGCGGCACGTCGTCGAGCGCCGACGCCACCACGTCTCCGAGGTCGGTCGGCTCCAACTCGGGGTCGGCGTCTAGCACGCGCTCGACGTCGCGCGCCTCCTCGCTGGTGCGCTCCAGCGCGAGCGCGTGCTCCCGAATCTCCCGCGCGGCGTCGCCCACGTCGGGGTCCTCGGCGGACGCGGCGAGGTTCTCGGTGGCGTCCAGCAGCGCGTCCACCTCCTCCGAGAGGTTGTACCGGAGCACGCGGTTGAGCACGGCGAGTTCGCGCTCCTGGCGAATCTCGTCCGTGAGGTCGGTGTACAGCGCGAACCCGCGGTCGCCGCCGTCGTAGGGGATGCCGCGGTACAGCAGCGTCTTGAGGCCGTCCTCGGTGTGGCGGTCCACGATGGCGTAGTTGGACTTGCCCGCGGCGGTGCGCTGGTCGAAGCGGTCGCTTTCGGTCATCCGGTCGCTGGGCACGATGAGGTCGTTCAGCGACGCGCCCACGACCTCGCCGCGGTCCACGCCGAACGTCTCGCAGAAGGCGTCGTTGACCGTCGCGACGATTGGCTCCTCGTCGCGCAGTTCGAACTCCACGACGGCGTCCTGCACGTGCTCGAAGAGGTACTGGAACCGACCCGCGTCCGCGCGGGATTCGAGAGAGCTGTCGTCCATCGTCTCCCCGTTCCACGCCCGGACATATGTTTCTTCCCACTCTGAAACTAAATCGCGTTAATACAATATATACGTTCGCAGCTAGTCGATAATTCTGAATTTCTATATCATTAAGGCGTTTTCAACTGGACGAATGAATGCTGTGTTGAGGGCGAGGACGGGACACTTTATTACGCTCTCGGTCGAACGGGCGGGCAATGAGCATCAACTCCGACGACCGGCCGTGGCCGCAGGTCCTCGACCACGACGGCGTCGACTGGCCGTCCGAGGAGCAGCGCGTGCTCGTCCCGTTCTGCGAGGCCGCGAACCGCGCGGAGACCAGTCGCCTCGGCGCGAGTATCACGTTCGGGAGCGACGGCGAACTGTACATCCTCCACGCCACCGACGGCGAGGCGTCCGCCGACGCCGACGAGCTGCGCCACGAGGCGGAACTGGAGCTGGAGCTGCGCGAGGAGTTCTCGGTGCCGGTGACGCAGTTCGAGACCGAGTACTCCAGCGGAGTCTTGGACTCCTTCGTGGACTCGCACTCGATAACGGCGACCGTCGTCGACCGCGAGGAGCGCGGGTTCTTCTCGCGGGGCCGCGACGAGCAGACGGTCGCGTCGGGCTGTCACAACGTCGTCGGGACGCGCATGGACGCCTTCGAGTCGCCGTCCAGCATTCTCGTGCCGGTGGCGAAGGGCCCGCACTCGGGGCTGGCGACCCGCATCGCGGAAGCGATTGCGCGCGCCACCGGCTGCTGGATAGAGCTGTTCCACGTCGTCGGCGAGGACGCCGGCGAGGCGGAGCGCGGGGACGCGGACGCGCTGTTGGACGCCTACGAGCACCGGTTGGGCGACGACGTGGACGTCGACCACCACGTCGTCGAGGCCGCCGAGCCCGCCGAGGAAATCATCGAGCACGCCGGCTACCACGACGTGACGGTTCTCGGCGCGCCCGAGAAAGGGCGGCTCCGGCGGTTCCTGTTCGGTTCGACCACCGACGACGTCGAGCGGGACGGCGACTCCGGCCCCGTCCTGACCGTCCACCGGGACACCGACGAGTCCGTGTTCTCCCGCTGGCTGTAGGCGGCGTCGGTATCGCGAGCGATAACTGCAGGCCAACTTTCAAGTGACCGATTTTCGCGTCTCTGAGTGTCGATGCAAACGTTACAGCAGACCGACGAACACACCGTAGCTGTCGACGACGAACACGGCATCCCTATCTTCACCTACGAGGCGCACGTCTCCGGGGAGAACCTCCGCGACATCGCCCGCGAGTGGGCCGACGTCGCGCTCGAACGCGGCGCCGAGCGGTACGTCGTGAACGCCGAAGCGATTGCCGCACACGACGACGAGGACAAGCGGTGGCTCGCGGAGACGTGGGTGCCGAACCTCATCGAGAACGGCATCCGCGCGGGCGCCGGCGTCTACGCCGACTCCGCCATCGCGAAGATGGACAACGAGCGCATCGAGGAGCAGTTGAACGCCATCGACCCCGGCTTCGAGTACCGCATTTTCGCCAGCGAGGACGACGCGCTGTCGTGGCTGGCCGACCAGTAGGTCACTCCGGCACGACCAGCACGCGCAGGTCGTTGACGTTCGTTCCCGTCGGTCCGGTCCGTAGCAACGCGTCTCGGCCGGCGAGGTAGCCGCCGGCGTCGTTCTCGCGGAGCGCCGCGCGGGCGGCCGCGGGGTCGGCGACCGTCTCGCCGTCGACGAGCGCGCCGGCGTGCTCGCTGGCGCCGTCGATACCGTCAGTGTCTACGCACGCGAACGCCGCACCGTCCGGGAGGCGGTGGGCGGCCGCGAGCGCGCACTCCTGATTCGGGCCGCCCTCGCCGTCGCCCGTGACCGTCACCGTGAGCTCGCCGCCGGAGAAGACCACTGCGGGCGGTTCGACGGGGTCGCCCGCGTTCGCGGCTTCGGTCGCGACTGCGGCGTGAACGCCGCCGACCTCGCGGGCTTCGCCCTCGATGCACGACGAGAGGAGCAGCGGTTCGTAGCCGCGCTCTCGGGCGGCCTCCCGGGCCGCCTCCAGCGCCGTCGAGCCGTCCGCGAGCACGTGCGTTTCGACGTTCTCGAAGGCGGGGTCGCCCTCGCCTGGCGTCTCGGGGCGGTCGCCGCGCGCGCCGCGTTCGAGTCGGTCGCGGACCGCGGCGGGGACATCGACGTCGTAGTCGTCGAGGACCGCGAGCGCGTCGCCGTACGTCGAGGTGTCGGGTACCGTCGGGCCGCTGGCGACGACGTCGAGGTCGTTGCCGACGACGTCGCTGAACACGAGCGTCGCGACGGTCGCCGGCGCGAGCGCTCGCGCTAACTGCCCGCCCTTCAGCGCCGAGCAGTGCTTGCGGACGGCGTTCACGTCGCGAATCGGTGCGCCCGAGCGCAACAGCGCCTCCGTCGTCGCCTGCAGGTCGGACAAGGAGAGGTCGTCGGCGGGCGCGGGCAGCACGGCGCTCCCGCCGCCGGTAATCACCGTGAGGACGAGCGTGTCCGCGTCGTAGCTGCGGGCGGCGTCCAGCAGTCGGCGCGTCGATTCGACGCCGCGCTCGGACGGGACGGGGTGGTCACTGGGGAGCACCTCGACCCCCGGCACGTCCACGCGGTCGTCGGTGACGACGACGCCGCCGTCGAGTCGGCTCCCCAGCGCGTCGGCGAGCGCGCGAGCGACGTGCGCGGCCGCGTTCCCGCCGCCCGAGACGGCGACGCGCTCGTAGTCGCCGAGGTCGTACGTCGCGTCCGCGACGCGGAGCGCATCGCCCTCGACTGCGACCTCGTCGGCGACGACGCGAGCGGGCCGCGCGGCGTCGATGCCGGCCTCGACGCACGCAAGCGCCGCCTCACGGGCGGGCGAGTCCGCGAGCGCGGGCCGGTTCCGGATGTCCACCATGCCGACCGAGACGCCCCGGAGCGGCAAAACCACCGGGGAAAGCCGAAGGTTCAATGCGAGCGCCGGCGAAAACGAGTCGTTAGCAGCCGGATGGAACGCCACACCGACGACTCGGTCGACGAGGAGCGAATCGCGTCGCTCCGGGAGTCCGTGGACGCCGACGGCGTCGACGCGCTCGCCGAGCGCCTCCACAGCGACGACGCCGACGAGCGCGCGGGCGCCGCGTGGCGGCTCGTGGAGGCCGCCACCACCGAGCCGACGAAGGTCCGCGCCGTCCTCGACGACGTCCGGGCGGCCGCCGGAGACGACGACGTGTGGGTGCGGCGGGGCGCGACGTGGGTGCTCGCGGAGCTCGCCGAGCGCCAGCCGGACGCCCTCTCCGTGCAGTTCTCGGAGCTGGTATCGCTGACGGCGGCCGACGACCCGCTCGTCCAGCAGAACGGCGTGGTCGCGGTCGCGGGCGTGACGAAGGCCTATCCCGCGCGGGCCTCGGCGGGCCTGTCGGCGATTGCGCGGCTCACGCGCTCGGAGAACGCGCTCGTCCGGCGGTACGCCGAGGAGGCCGTCGAGGAGGTGACAGCGGCCGTCGCGGAGCGCGCGGAGGACGCCGGCTACCCGGTGGTCGTGCGCGCGCACCCGGCGTACGCGGACCTGTTCCCGGAGGGCGTCTCCGTGGTCGAGACGGGCGGCGACGACGACCGCTCGCGGCCGATTCACGTCTCGTTCGGGCAGAACGCGCCCGTCCACGAGGACGACCGAGAGAACGAGCGACCGGAGGCCGGGCGGCCCGAGGAGATACCGGACCCGCCGGACGTGACACTCGAAGAGGAAGACGTGTCGCCGAACCTGAAACTCCGAGAGGGCGTGCTCACGACGGACTACCGCGCGGACGTCGACGAGGACGTGCTCGAACACGGGCTGGCGACGGTGCGGCGGCTGCGCGCCGACGAGAGCGCGGTCGCGTCGGCGTTCGCCGAGGCGGTCGAGCAGTGGGCGGGCGTGGACGACCACGACCACGTGGTCGCCGTGCTCGGGCACGGCGCGCGCTGGCTGGCGACCCGGTACGACGACGGCGACGCGCTCGACGGCCGCGGCGCGCCGGTGACGCTCGCGGAGGCCGTCTGGAACGCCAGCGTCCTCACGCGTGCAGTCAGTCACGCCCACTCGCGGGGCGTCGTCCACGGCGGCCTCCACCCGGGCGCGGTGCGGTTCGTGGCGACGGGGCCGCGGACGTGGGACGCGCCGCTGCTGGGCGACTGGGGGTTCGCGCACGCCGCGAGCGCGCGCCGTACGCCGCCGATTCCGGGGGCGTTCGCGGCGCCAGAGCACCGCGACCCGGAGACGTACGGGCGCTTCGACCAGGCGACGGACGTCTACGGGCTGGGCGCGCTGACGTACTTCCTGCTCACCGGGGAGCCGCCGGGGAGCGGCGACGAGCGGATTCCGGCGTCCGAGCGCAACCCCGCGCTCCCGGCGAGCGCCGACGACCTGTTCGCGCGGGCGCTGGCGCCGGAGAAGCGCGCGCGGTTCGCGACCGTGCTGGACTTCCAGCGCGCGCTCGACGACTTCGCCGCGAACCTCGACGGGGTGAGCCGATGACCGCCGCGGAGACGCTGTCGGCGGTCGCGTTCGCGGGCTACGGCATCGTCGTCGTCGCCGGACTGGCGTTCACGTACTACGCGGTGCAGAACTACGCGTTCGACCGGCTGGAGGGGTACGACGACTTCTGGGGCTACCTCACCTATCTCGGGCTGGCGTTCGCGGCGTTCGGCGCGCTCGGGCTCGTGTTGACCGTCCGGAACGCCAGCGTGGTGCGCGCGTTCGCGGACGTCTCGCTTTTGGTCGCCATCGCGTTCCTGACGTTCGCGCTCCGGGAAGTGTACTTCAACAGCGCGCTCGCGCCGTCGCCCGACGAGCGCGCCGTCTCGCTCGACCGGGTGCGCCGGCTGGAGTTCGGGTTCGTCGCCGTCATCGCCGCCGAGTGGCTGGTCGTGATGCTCATCGACCAGCCGGCGGTCGCGGCGGGCGTGAAGGCCGTGGGCGCGGTGGGGTTCGCGGCGTACGGCGTGGCGTTCAGCGAGCGACTGGAGACGCTGGCCCACGGCACGGTGCTCGACACGCTGCGCCGCCATCTCCTGCTGGTGTTGGTGTGCGCGACCGGCGTCGCGCTCGCCGACGCGCTGGCGCTGGTGGCGCCGGCCGCGGTCGCCGACGGCGTCTTCTACGTGTTCCTCGTGCTGTTGGGCGGCCTGCTCGTGCCGCCGACGGTGCGCCTCCAGCAGTCGGTCGCCGGGCTCACCTGACGGATTAGGACGGCCTAAACATCGACACACATTTTAGGACGGCCTAAATAAGACCGGCCAACGGATGACCCGAGACGTCTGCGTGGTCGTGCCCACGATTCGAGAGTACGAGTGCATGCGCGCGTACTTCCAGAACGCTCGCGACCACGGCTTCGACCTGGACCGCCTGTTCGTCGTCCTCGTTACCGAGGACTTCTGTGACACCGACGGGATGCGCGAGATGCTCGACGAGGAGGGCGTCGCCGGCGCCGTCTTCGACGGCGACGACCGCGACGCGTGGTTCGACGAGCAGGGCCTCGACCAGTACAGCCACCTGATTCCGGCCGCCAGCCACGCCCAGACGTCGTTCGGCCTGCTGTACCTGTGGGCGAACGACTTCGAGTACGGCGTGTTCATCGACGACGACACGCTCCCCCACGACGAGTGGGACTTCTTCGGCACGCACCTCGACAACCTCGCCCACGAGGGGGAAGTCGAGGAGGTCTCGTCGAACGAGCAGTGGGTGAACGTCCTCTACCAGTCCGACTCGGACCTCTACCCGCGCGGGTACCCCTACTCCACGATGGACGAAGAAATCGAGACGGACACCACCGAGACCGACCACGTGGTCGCCTCGCAGGGCCTGTGGACGAACGTCCCGGACCTCGACGCGGTGCGCATCCTGATGGACGGCGACCTGCAGGGGCAGGCCCAGACGCGCACGGACTTCGAGGACTTCGACCGCGACTTCGTGGCGGCCGAGGACAACTACCTCACCGTCTGCTCGATGAACCTCGCGTTCCGCCGCGAGGTCGTGCCCGCGTTCTACCAGTTCCCGATGGACGACAACGCGTGGGAGGTCGGGCGCTTCGACGACATCTGGAGCGGCGTCCTCCTGAAGCGCGCGGCCGACGTGGTGGGTGGCGAAATCTACAACGGCGCGCCGCTGTGCGAGCACAACAAGGCGCCGCGCTCGACGTTCGACGACCTCGCCAACGAGGTCGCGGGCCTCGAACTCAACGAGCACTTCTGGAAGGAGGTCGCGGCCGTCGAACCCGACGAGGACTCCTACGAGGCAGTCGCCCGTGCAGTCGGCGAGCGCCTCGTAGAGAGCGACTACGAGGAGTACAACAACGGCGCGTTCCTCGCGGAGTGCGGGGAGTACCTGCTCGACTGGGTGGACTGCTGTGCCGAGCTGGCCGAGCAGCGCGCGGTCGCGGTCGCCGACGACTGACCGCGACTCGGGTAACGGAATCGGTAATTATAAGAGTTTTAGGCCAACCTAATTCGAGACATGAGAGAGTCACGCGACAAGACGCGCCGCCGGTTCCTCGCGGCGGCAGGCGCAGCCTCCACGACCGCACTCGCCGGCTGTACGAGCATCCTCGGCGGAGACGGGAGCAGCAGCGACGACCGACCGACGCTCGCGGACTTCCGCGGCTCCGGCGAAATCGTCTCCGACCGGCCCGCGCCCGGCGGCACGTCCATCGAAGACCTCCCCGACCTCGAGGGCGAACTCTCCATCTACCTCGGCGGCGGCGAGGGCGGCCGCTACACCACGCTCATCGACCTCCTCAACCAGTACTACGACGACTTCGAGGCGTCCGCGCAGACCCAGCCGTCCTCCCAGCTCGCGAACGTCATCGTCGACGAGCACGAGAGCGGCACTACGCAGGCGGACGTCTTCTGGTCGGTCGACGCCGGCTCGCTGGCGTACGTCGCGGACAACGACGCCACCCGCGACCTCTCCAGCGACGCCACCTCGATGGTCGCCGACGACCGCTTCGTCACCGACCAGTGGGCGGGCGTCGCCGGCCGCTCGCGCGCGGTTCCCTACAACACCAACCAGTTCAGCGCCTCCGAGATTCCCACCAGCGTTGACGGGATTGCGACCGACGACCAGTTCACCGGCTCGCTCGGCTGGGCGCCCACGTACGGCGCGTTCCACGGGTTCGTCACCGCGATGCGCCAGCTCCGCGGCGACGACGGCACGCGCGAGTGGCTGAACAACATGCTCGACCAGAGCCCCGCGCGCTACGACAGCGAGTACGCCACCGTCTCGCAGGGCATCACGAACGGGGAGGTCGGCCTCGGCCTCACGAACCACTACTACCCCATCCTCGTGTTCGCGAGCAACCCCGACGCCCCCCTCGACCTCGCGTTCACCGAGAACGACGCCGGCGCGCTCGTCAACACCGCGGGCGCCAGCGTCCTCGACGGCGCCGGCGACCCCGATCTCGCGGAGCTGTTCGTCCGCCACCTGCTCTCCGCGGAAGCACAGGAGTTCCTCGCCACCCGCGGGTTCGCGTTCCCGATGATAGAAGGCGTCGAGCCGGTCGGCCCGCTTCCGACCATCGACGAGCTGTCGCCGCCGGACATCGACCTCCAGTCGCTGTCGGACGTCCAGCCCACCATCGAACTCCTCGAAGACGTCGGCATCCTCTCGTAGATGGCAGCCCGCGAGCGCCTCGCACGCCTCCGAACCGCCGTCGGCGGCGACGACGAGCCGGGGCTCTCGCTCGCCGTGCTGGCGGGCGCCGTCGCGGCGTTCGTCTCCCTGCCGCTGCTCGGCCTGCTCGTGCGCGCGTCGAACTACGGGTTCGGCCACCTCGTCGGCCTCCTCACGGAGACCGGCAGCCTCGACGTGCTCGTCAACAGCCTCGTGCTCGTGTTCTGGGTGACGCTGGGATGCGTGCTCGTCGGCGTGCCGCTGGCCGTGCTCACCGTCCAGACGGACCTCCCCGGGCGGCGGTTCTGGACGGTCGTCGCCGCGCTCCCGCTTGTCGTCCCCAGCTACATCGGCGCGTTCACGTTCGTCTCCGCGTTCGGCCCGCAGGGCGACCTCGCGGACGCGCTCGCGCCGCTGGGCGTCGAACGCATCCCCGCCATCTACGGCCTCCACGGCACCGCGCTCGTGTTGATTCTGTTCACGTACCCGTACGTCTTCCTCACGACGCGGGCCGCCCTCCTCTCGTTCGACGGCACGCTCGTCGAAGCCGCGCGCACGCTCAACCACTCCCGCTGGGAGGCGTTCAAGCGCGTCACCGTCCCCCAGATTCTGCCCGGGGTGACGGCGGGCGCGCTGCTGGCAGCGCTGTACGCGCTCTCGGACTTCGGGACGCCCTCCATCATGCGCTACGAGGTGTTCACCCAGCAGATTTACGTCGCCCAGCGCAGCCTCGGCGTCCCCGAGGGCTACCCCGCGTTGCTCTCGATGCAGCTGCTGGCGGTGGTCGCGGTCGTCCTCGCGCTCGAAGCCCGCATCGGCGAGGGCGACGCCTCCTACGTCTCCCGGGGCTCCCGCCAGCCCGGCCAAATCACGCTCGGCGCGTGGAAGTGGCCGGCGCTGGCGTTCTGCGCGAGCGTCGCCACCCTCGCACTGGGCGTGCCGCTTGGCGTGCTCGCGTGGTGGTTCGAGCAGGCCGGCCAAGCGGTCTTCGAGTTCGAACCCGTGGTCGCGTGGAACTCCCTGAGGGTCGCGGCCGCCGCCGCGCTCGCCGCGTCCCTGCTGGCGCTGCCCGTCGCCGGGTACGCCGCGCGCTCGACGTCGCTGTTCTCCACGCTCACCGACCGCCTGACGTACGTCGGCTACGCGATTCCCGGCGTCGTCGTCGCGCTCGCGCTGCTGTACCTCTCCACGGAGTTCGCCCAGTCGCTGTACAAGACCGTGCCGCTGCTCGTGTTCGCGTACGTCGTGCGCTTCCTCCCGCAGGCGGTCGGCACCGTGCGGTCGTCGGTCCTCCAGGTGGACCCGAAGCTCACGGAGGCCGCGCGCACGCTCGGCCGGTCGCCGACGGGCGCGTTCCGGAACGTGACGCTGCCGCTCATCGCGCCCGGCGTCGCCGCCGGCGCGGCGCTGGTCTTCCTCACGACGATGAAAGAGCTGCCGGCGACGCTGATGCTGAGTCCGATAGGCTTTGAAACCCTCGTCTCGTACATCTGGCTCGTCAGAGGGGCCGGCTCGTACGGCGCGGCCGCGATTCCCGCGCTCGTGCTCGTGGGCGTGTCCGCGCTCTCGATGGTCGTCATCCTCGCTCAGGAACGATACAATGGCTGACAGCGAACTCACGACGGACGCGGCGGTCGAACCCGACAGAGACGGACCGACCGACGCCGCCGACGCGGTCCTCGAACTCGACGGCGTGACCAAGGAGTACGGCTCCGAAACCGCAGTCACGGACCTCTCGTTGTCTGTCCGCGACGGCGAACTCCTCACGCTGCTGGGGCCGTCGGGCTGCGGGAAGACGACGACGCTACGCATGCTCGCGGGCCTCGAACGCCCCAGCGACGGCGTCATCTCGCTGGCCGACGAGGAGGTCGCGGGGCCCTCGACGTTCGTGGAAGCCCAGTCCCGGGGCGTCGGCATCGTCTTCCAGGACTTCGCGCTGTTCCCGCACCTCTCCGTGCGGGAGAACGTCGCGTTCGGGCTCACCGACCGCGACGGCGACGCCGCCGACGAGCGCGTCGACGAACTCCTCGACCTCGTGGACATGCCCGGGATGGGCGACCGCTCGCCCGACCAGCTCTCGGGCGGCCAGCAGCAGCGGGTGGCGCTCGCGCGCAGCCTCGCGCCCGAGCCCGACATCCTCCTGCTGGACGAGCCGTTCTCGAACCTGGACGTCCGCCTGCGCGTGGAGATGCGCGAGGAGGTCCGGCGCATCCTCAAGGAGGCCGGCGTCACCGCCGTCTCCGTCACGCACGACCAGGAGGAAGCGCTCTCCATCTCGGACCGCGTCGCCGTGCTGAACGACGGCCGCCTCGAACAGGTCGGCGACCCCGAGGCGGTGTTCGAGCACCCCGAGTCGCGGTTCGTCGCGTCGTTCCTCGGGCAGGCGGGGTTCCTCTCCGCGCGCGTCGGCAGCGACACCGTGGACACGTCCATCGGGAGCTACGACCGCACCCTGTTGAAGGGGCTGGCGGACGGCTACGCGGGCGCGATGGTGGACGTGCTCGTGCGGCCGGACGACCTCCGCGCCGTCCCCGACAACGAGGCCAACGCCAACGGGACCATCGTCCGCCGCCAGTACACGGGGCCGTCGTTCATCTACCACGTCGAACTAGATAACGGCGACGTCGTGCGCTGTCTGCACAACCACGCCGAGGACATGACCGTCGGCGAACCAGTCACCGTCGACCTCGTCGCCGACCACTCGCTGGCGTGGTACCCCAAGCAGGGATGAACCGAGCGCGCACGCGCCGACTCGTCGCTCGCGTCCGCGCCAGCCCGTACTTCGCGTCCGCGGCGCTGGCGGTCGTCGCCGCAGTCGCGGCGTACGCGCTCTCGGTCACCGTCTTCCCGTACCACTCCACGAACCACGACGAGGCCGTCTACCTCCAGCAGGCAGCGATGCTCTTGGAGGGGCAACTGTTCCTCCGCCCGCCCGTCGAGGGCTCGTTCCGCCCGTGGTTCTTCGTGGAGTCGTCGCGGGGCCTCTACTCGAAGTACGCGCCAGTCGTGCCCGCGGTGTTCGCGCTCGGCGAACTCGCCGGGGACTTCCGGTACGCGCTCCCCGCGGTCGCCGCCGCCAACGTCGCGTTGCTGTACGGCGTCGTCCGCGACGCCTTCGACCACCGCACGGGCGCCCTCGCGGCCGTCGTGCTGTTGTGCTCGCCGCTGTTCCTCGTGCAGTCCGGCGTCTTCCTCCCGTACGCGCCCACGACGATGCTGAACCTCGCGTTCGCGTTCGCGTACTTCCGCGCCGAGCGCGTCGGGAGCGCGCGCTGGGCGGCCGCCGCCGGCGTCGCCGTCGGGCTGGCGTTCTTCGCGCGGCCGTACACCGCGGTCCTGTTCGCGACGCCGTTCGTCGTCCACGCCGTCTGGACGCTCCGCGAGCCGCTCCGAGAGCGCCGCGTCTCCCCGCTGTTCCGGCGCCGCGTCGCGACCGCCGCGCTCGGCCTCTGCGGCGTGAGCGTCGCGCTCGCGTACAACGCCGTCGTCACGGGCGACCCCTTCGTGTTCCCGTATCAGGCGTTCGCGCCGCTGGACGGCCTCGGGTTCGGGCACCGCGAGATACTGAACCACGAAATCCAGTACACCCCCCGGCTGGCGCTACGCGCGAACGCCAGCGTCCTCGAACAGTTCGTCACCGAGTGGGCGCCGCTGGGCGCCCTCGGCGTGCCGCTGGCGGCCGTCGGCGCGCTCGTCACCCAGCGCCGCGGCTGGTCGTGGCGGCAGGCCGTGCTCGCGGGCGTCGCGGTCAGCGTCGTCGTCGGGAACGTCTACTTCTGGGGGAACTTCAACGTCCTCGGGGACGTCGAGGACCCGAACGGCCTGATTACGACGCTCGGCCCGTACTACCACTTCGACCTGCTCGTGCCCGTGAGCGCGTTCGCCGCGACGGGCGTGCTCGCCGCCGCCGACCGGGTGCGCGACGCGGCCGCGAGCCGGCGCTCCGCGAACCGCGCCGTCGCGGTCACGCTCGCCGTCCTGCTCGTCGCGAGCGCCGTCCTCGGCGGCGTCGCGGCGTCGGCGAGCACCGAGCAGGTACGGGAGAACGCCGACATCACGGACCACTACGAGGCCGCCTACGAGCCCTTCGAGCCCGAGCCGCCCGCGAACAGCGTCGTCTTCGTCCCGGACCCGTACGGCGACTGGCTGAACCACCCGTTCCAGCCACTCCGAAACGACCCCGGCTTCGACGGCCGCGCCGTCTACGGGGTCGACGAGCGCCAGCTCGCCGTCGCGGACGCATACCCCGACCGCGCGCTCTACCGGTACGTCTACCGGGGGTCGTGGTCGCCGTACGGCGACGAGCCGGTCGAACCCGACCTCCGGCGCATCCACGTCGCGGGCGGGGACGCCCTGACCGTGGACGCACAACTGGGACTGCCGTCGTGGACGCAGACGGTGACGGTCACGCTGTCCGCCGACGGCGAGGAGGCGTACCTCACGCTCACGCCGGGGAACGCGTCGAGAGCAAACGTCGACGTCCACGTCGCCGACGGGCGCGTGCGGCTGTCCGCCGGCGACGAGAACGCGTCGGTACCGCTGGGCGAGGCGGCCAGCGTCACGCTGGACGCGCACGTGGACGGCGGCTACGGCGCGGGGTACGCCTACCGCGTGCGGTTTCCGGTCCAGCGGACCGAGGATGGCTACCGGACGATGACGCCGTACCGCGAGCTCTGCACGGACCTGCGGAACTGTGAGGGCGGCGCGGCGTACGTCCCCGGTGTCGGGCCGGACGGCGCGTACGTGAACACGTCGGTGAGAAGCGAGTGAGTCAGTACTTCGCCTGCCGCGCGGTGAGCCGGTACTGGTCGAGGACGCTCGTCAGCACGACGAATGCGCCGACGACGACGGTCACGACCGCGAACAGCCACCCGAACCAGTAGGCGATGGCAGCCAACTGGAGCGCTTCCGGCGTGACGACCACCGAGCGCGCGGCCAGCGCGAGCCCGAGCCACGCCGCGTAGAACACCGCGAGCTTCCACGCCACCGGGAGCCACGCGCCCACGTGGCGGTCCACGACCGCGTACGCCCTCCCCAGCCCGACAGGCTCCGTCTCCGCCGCGCCGCGAGTCTCAGTAATCCGAGTCATGGTATCCCTACACACCCGAATGGCTTATACTCTCGCCCCAGAATCGTGGAAATCGAACAATAATATGGCGTATGGTTAGGAGCCGTCGCGATCGTATCTCTTCATTCCGATGCGTGCCTGCCGCGCAACGACTGAATTGGTAAGTAGATATGCGGAGTTCCCGCGTTAACGACGAGGGTGAATAACGCGGGGAACCACGACAACTGGCAGAATGAAGACGACTGCAACGACTATCGCGAACACCGGGATTCCAGTAACGAAGTCTAATCGCTGGCGAATGACGTACAAGAGCCCGACAGCCAGTAACCCAACTAGCGAGGCGAGCGAATAGCGCATCTCACGCTGCCGGAACCAGATATAGCCGCTCAGGCTCAGCGCAATACCGGGGATAACGAATAGACCGGTGAAGATAATCGATAGCCCGCCGGCCATCCCAGTGTACTGCCACGGCCGAAACACGGCGAGACTGCCGACGATGCCCGTGACACCGACTACTCCGACAGCGAGCGCTGGAATCTGCTCGTACCGAATCTGACCGGGTGCGCGCCCCCGGGACCAGAACCAACCGGTTGCCACAAGCCCGATATTAATCAGGAGCAGCAGAGCCGTCGCTAACTCCGGGAGGTCGGCGTTTAGCGGCCCATATTCGGGCCACAGACCAACGATGGTGAGGAGGCTGCTAACGAGTCCCAGAATAATGAGTGACTCTTTTTCCGTCGTGGTCATGCGGACATAATTACCGCGAACCTGTAAATGTCTTGTCTGTACCTACCGGACGTTCATCTCCACTGAACAACGACCCCATCCGCCCCGACTGTCAGCGGAGCAGGCCGCGCAGGCGTTCTTCGCCGCAGACCTTCAGAATCGAGCCCAGAATCTCGGCGCCGCCCTCGAGGGGGTCGAGTTTCGTCTCGCCGAGGCGCTCGTCGTACTCGATGGGGACTTCGATGACGTCGTAGTCCCGACAGAGCGGGCGGATGAGCAGTTCCGCGGAGAGGCCGGTGTTCTGCGTCCAGTCGATGGCGTCGATGACGTCGCGGCGGTACGCGCGCATCCCCGTGGTGGTGTCGTGGACGCGCTCGCCGACGAACAGCGACGCGACGGCGGCGAACGTGGCGTTGCCGAGGCGGTTGACGGCGGGCATCTCGTCGGCGCCCCAGTAGAGACGGTCGCCGCTGACGACGTCGTAGCCCTCGTTGACGTAGTCGAGGAAGTCGGGGATGCGCTCCATTGGGTAGGTGTCGTCGCAGTCGGTCGTAATCACGACCTCGGTGTCGGCCTCGTACAGCGCCGAGCGGACGGCGACGCCGTAGCCCAGCGGCTCCTGTCGGACGACGCGGGCGCCGTGGTCGCGCGCGATTTCCGGCGTTCGGTCGTCGGAGCTATCGACGCAGACGACGCTCGCGCGGCCGTCCGTGACCTCGTCGATGTCTTCGAGAACGGTCTCGATTGCGGCTTCCTCGTTGTACGTCCCCATGACGACGGTGACGTCGTCGAGCGTGTACCGGCCGTCGGACTCTGACATGACCGGCAGTAGAACGCGGCGTTATTTTAGGCTTGCCAAAACCCCCGCCACCAACAAGTGATAAATAGGTTCACGTCGAAGGTCCGGCAGACCCGCGGTGCGCGGACAACAATGACAGGGGAAGGCACTGACGAACCGAGCGCCGACGAAGCCACAGTGCTGGTCGTCGACGACGAGGAAGGCCTCGCCGACCTCTACGCCATCTGGCTGCGCGACCGATACACCGTCGAGACCGCCTACGACGGCGAAGCCGCTCTCGACGCCCTCGACGAGGACGTCGACGCCGTCCTGCTGGACCGACAGATGCCCGGCGTCTCCGGCGACGACGTCCTCGACGCCATCCGGGAGCGCGGCCTCGACTGCCGCGTGGCGATGGTGACCGCCGTCGAACCCGAACTCGACATCGTCGACCTCGGCTTCGACGACTACCTCCGCAAGCCCGTCGACCGCGAGACGCTCCGCGAGACCGTCGACCGCCTGCTCCGCCGGTCGACGTACGACGACACCGTCCAGCAGTACTTCGCGGCCGCCCGCAAGCACGCGCTCCTCACGGAGTCGAACGACCCGAGCGTCACCGAGTCCGCGGAGTTCGAAGCGCTGGAAGGCCGCCTCGACGACCTCCGGAGCCGCCTCGACGACGTCGTCGAGGACTTCGACGAGGACGACTACGAAGTCCTGTTCCGCCGGCTCTCCGCCGATGACGAGTGACCGCGACCACCGGAGCGCCCTCCTCTCGTACGCCACCGAAGTCGCGAGTGCCGACGATGTCGACGAGGTCTTCGACGCGATGGCCGACGCCGCCGAAGCCGCCTTCGACTTCTCCTCCGCGGTCGTCGAAGCCGAAGCCGACGGCGTGCTCGCCGTGCGGTCGTGGAGCGGCCGCGCGCCGAGCGTCGACGGCATCCCCACCGACGAGGGCATCGCCGGGGAGACCTACCACACCGGCGAGGCGCAAATCGTCGCGGACATCCGCGAGGACCCGCGCGTCACGGCCCCGCCGGAGGGCGCGCCGCGGTCCGTTGTCAGCGTCCCCATCGGCGACATCGGCGTCTTCCAGGCGGGCATGGACGAGCCCGACGGCTTCGACGCGGACGACGTCGAACTCGCAGAGCTACTGGCTTCCCACGCCTATCAGGCCGTCCAACGCATCCGCTCGCAGCGCGACCTCCGGGAGAGCGAGGCGCGCTTCCGCGAGCTGTTCGAGCAGAACGACGACGCGCTCGTCCTCTACGACGTCACCAGCGACGGCGACACCGAGATTCGCCTCGTCAACGACGCGGCCGAGCGCGCCGTCGGCGCCGACGAGACCGACCTCCGAGGGGAGTCGCTGGCCGCGTGCTTCGACGCTCACTCCGAGCAGTTCGTCCCCGGGAACGGCGCAAAGACCTTCGAGACCGAGTTCGCCGACGACGACCGCGTCTTCGAGGTGACGGTCAAGCAGTTCCTCCACCAGGGCGGCCCCGACGCGTTCGCGGTCGTGGACGACGTCACCGAGCAGCGCCACCGCGAGCAGACCCTCACGGGGCTCCACGACGCCACCCGGCGGATGCTCGTGGAGGACGACCCCGACGACATCGCCGCGGTCGTCGCGGAAGCCGCCAACGACCTCCTCGGCCTCCCGTACGTCGGCGTGTTCTACGCCGCCGACGACGCCGAGGAGCTCCGGCCGGCGACCGTCTCCGACCCCGTGACCGGGGAGACGCCGCCGACGTTCGCGGCCGGCGAGAGCCTCGCGTGGGACGTCTACGAGTCCGGCGAACCCGCGACGTTCACGGACGTCCACGAGCAGTCGAACGTCCACAACCCCGAGACGGTCATCCGCGAGGAGATCATCCACCCGCTGGGCGACCACGGCGTCCTGCTCATCGGCGCGCCCGAGGCCGGGAGCTTCGACGGCACGGACCACGACCTCGTGCGCGTGCTCGCAACGAACGCCGAGGCCGCCCTCGACCGCGCCGAGCGCGTCCGCCAGCTCCGCCGCCGCGAAGCCGACCTGCGGCGCGAACACAGCCGGCTCGCGGCGCTGTTCGAGAACGTCCCCAGCCCCACGGCGAGCTTCGTCGTGGAGGACGACGACCCCATCGTGCGCGCGGTCAACCCCGCCTTCGAGGAGGTGTTCGGCTACAGCGAGGAGGAACTCGTCGGCGAGAACATCGACGAGTACATCATCCCCGCCGACCACCACGAGGAGGCCGACGAGTACAACCAGAAGCTCGTGGACGGACAGAACATCAACGTCGAGGTGCGCCGCGAGACCGCCGACGGCCCGCGGGACTTCCTGCTGGACGTGGTGCCGTTCCGCCTCGACGAGCCGAACATCCACGGCTACGCGATGTACACGGACATCACCGACCGGAAGGAACACGAGCGCGAGCTCGAACGCCAGAACGACCGCTTGGAGGAGTTCGCGAGCATCGTCAGCCACGACCTCCGCAACCCCCTGAACGTCGCCCGCGGCTACCTCGAACTCGCCGAGGAGACCGGCGATGACGAGTACTTCCAGCGCATGGGCGAGTCGCTGGACCGCATGCACGAGATCATCGAGAGCGTGCTCGCGCTCGCGCGCCACGGCCGCAGCCTCGACGACGTCCGCGAGCGCTCGCTGTCGGACGCCGCCGCGGACGCGTGGCGGAACGTCGACACCGCCGACGCGACGCTGGACGTCGCGGGCGACCGCGCGCTGCGGGCGGACGTCGCGCGGTTCACTTCGCTGTTGGAGAACCTGTTCCGGAACGCCGTCGAGCACGGCGGCGAGGACGTCACCGTCTCCGTCGGCCCACTGGACGGCGACGACGGCTTCTACGTCGAGGACGACGGTTGCGGCATCGCCGCGGAGCGCCGCGAGGGCGTCTTCGAGTACGGCGCGTCGGGCGACGACGACGGCACCGGGTTCGGGCTCGCCATCGTCAAGAGCATCGCGGACGCGCACGGCTGGACGGTGGAGGTAACGGACAGCGCCGAGGGCGGCGCGCGCTTCGAGTTCCGGACGTAGGCGGTCACCAGCCGACGCCCCGAAAGCACGTAGCGTACGTCGGCACGTACAGTACGGCAGTACATTCATTACTTCGGCACGCGAACTTCGCGGTATGCCGGTGAGCATCGAGGACTTCGAGTCCGACGACCTGCCGCGGGGGCCCAGCGTCCCCGAGCAGGTGGTCTCGTTCCTCCTCGCGAACGACGACCAAGCGTTCACGCGCTCGGAGATAGCGACGGCGCTCGGCGAGGACGCGAACACGGTCGGGACCGCGCTCTCGCGGCTCAAGGATCGCGAGCTCGTCCGACACAAGGGCGCGTACTGGGCAATCACCGCCGACCGCGACCGCGTCGCCGCCGCGTACGACCTCCACGCCGCCGGCGAGCGACTCGACGACGAAGACGGCGGCATCGACGCCGACGACTGGAATGCCGCTGCGCCCGACGAACGCCACCCCAGCGAGCGCGACGACGGAGCGTGACCGTGCAGCCCGACCGGGGCGACGTGGTCCGGAGCGCCGACCCGTTCAAACTCGGCGAGGACCGGCAGCGACCGTGGCTCGTCGTCAACAACGACGGCCACCCGTTCGGCGACGAGCAGTGCGTCGCCGTCGCCGTCTCGACGAAATCCTACGATGAGTCGCTGGCGCTCGCCGACGGCGTCTGGGAGGTCGGCGGCGTCCCGCGCGAGTCGTTCGTCTCGCCGTGGGCCGTCCACTCGCCGCGCCACGAGGACCTCGTCGCGTGGCAGGGGCGCGTCACGGACGCGTTCGTCGACCGCGTCGTCAAAGAACTGACCGCGTATCTCCGGTAGCAGACGCGCGTTCTCCCGCTCGAATCAGGTCACCTGTTCCTCGCTCTCGCCGTACGCGAGGTGGGCGTCGGCGTCCAGAATGTCGCGAATCTCATCGACGGCGAGCCAGACGTCCTCGAAGCCGACGAAGTAGGGGGAGGGCGCGACGCGGACGACGTTCGGCGGGCGGAAGTCCACGACGACGCCGCGGTCGCGGAGCGCGCGGCTGAGCTTCCCGGCGTCGGGGTGTTCGACGGCGACGTGGCCGCCGCGCCGGTCGGCCTCCCGGGGCGTCCCGACCGCGCACTCGGGGAGGCGTTCGTCCACGAGGCTGATGAGGTACCGCGTCAACGCCACGGAGCGCTCGCACAAGGAGTCCACGCCGGCGGCTTCGGTGACGTCGAGCGAGCCGAACAGCGGGGCGGCGGCGAAGACGGACACGGTCCCGATTTGGAAGGCGGCGGCGCCCCGCGCGGGGTCGAACTCGGGTTCGAGGTCGAACTGCGTGTCGTCGGCGTTCCCCCACCAGCCCGCCATCGCGGGCGGGAGGTCGAAGTGCTCCTCGCGGACGTAGAGGCCGCCGATGGCGCCGGGGCCAGCGTTGAGGTACTTGTAACTGCACCACACCGCGAAGTCCACGCCGTCGAAGTGGAGGTCGTGGTCGACGACGCCCACGGAGTGCGCGAGGTCGAAGCCCGCGAACGCGTCGTGGTCGTGGGCGATGTCGGTGATGGCTTCGACGTCGAGCAACTGGCCGCTCCGGTACAGCACCGACGGCATGAACACGATGGCGGTGTCGTCGCTGACAGCGTCCGCGATTGCGTCCGGCTCGATTGTGCGGCCGTCGTCGCTCTCCACGACGACGAGGTGGTCGTCGGGGTCGAGGCCGCGCGCTCGCAGCTGGGAGCGAATCGCGTAGTGGTCCGTCGGGAAGTCCAGTTCGTTGACGACGACCTCGGTGCCGTCGGCGGCGTCGATGAACGTCCCGACGAGCGCGTGGATGTTGACCGTCGTGGAGTTGGCGGCGACGCACTCCGCGGGCTTCGCGCCGACGACGTCGGCGAGCCGGTCGCCGAGGCGCTCGCCGTACTCGAACCACGGCGGGTCGGCCTCCGTCCACCCCTCGATGCCCAGTTCCCTCCACTGGTCGAGGGCGCGCTCCAGCGCGTGCGCGGCGTCCTGCCCGTGGACGCCGAGGCTGTTCCCGTCCATGTAGACGGCGTCCTCGGGCACGGAGAACCGCTCGCGGAGCCCGGTCAGCGACGACTCGGCGTCCCGCATCCGGGCGGCCGCCCGCGACGCGTCGAAATCGTCCATGTCTGGTCGTTCGCGTCGAGACTCATGTACGTTCTGTCGGCGCGCCGCGGCGAGGGTTCCGCGCGCCAAGCCCCAGTATCAGCGCCCTTAGTGTCGAAATTGTACCACGCTGGTTATCGGACGTAAGAACGCCGCAGAAGGTTTAACTACCGGGTCCGGCGTTCCCGGGAGCATGGCTGATGTCAGAGGCCGATTCGGTGCGGAGAGCGCAAGTACTGCCAGAAATTCGCGGGGGCGGCCGCCGACGACCAGCGAGCGTGAGCGGCCATGAAGATTCGAACGAAGCTCATCGCGCTGTGTCTGGTCATCTCGCTGGTGCCGGTGTCCGCGGTCGGCGTCACCGGCCTCCAGAACATGGAGTCGGTCGGCTCGTACGCCCAACAGGAGAGCACCACGCAGCTCGAAGACCAGATAACGGGCGAACTGAACGGGACTGTCCACTCCCGGCAGGCGGAGTTCCAGAACCTGCTGAACGTGCGGAGCGTCGACGCCCGGTCGCTGTCGGAGTCGACGCCCGTGCAGAACTACGAGGCCGCGAACGCCGGGGAGATGGAGCTCATACGCGAGCAGAGCCAGCGGCAGGTCGGCTACGTCGCGCTCCAGATGCACTCCACCGTCGAAACCACCAAACAGCAGCTGCTCGACGACCAGTACGACGGGCAGTCGTGGGGGGCGCTCAGCGCGAGCGAACAGCAGGCCGTCAAGGACGAGGTCGAGCAGCGCCTGTTCGGCACTAGCGGCGACTTCACGCAGTCCAGCGGGACGCTCGCCGAGGCGATGCAGCCGGGGTACATCGGCGACACCGGCTACGCGTACGTCACCGACCTCGACTCGCGAGTCGTCGCCCACCACAGCCTCGAAGACGGCTACAGCCTCCGCGAGGACGCCGGGCTGACGGTCTTCGACGACATCGGATCCACCGTCGAGTCCGACGAGGCCATCCGCAACGGCGAGGAGTGGGGCGTCGCCGAGTACGGCTGGGAGGACACCACCCAAGCGGGCAACCCCGTCGAGCAGAAGTTCATCGCGTACACGTACCACGAGGACTTCGACTGGGTGCTCGCGCCGAACGTCTACTACTACGAGCTCCAGACCAGCGCCGTCGCTGACGCTCGCGACGGCATCCGGGACTCGTTCCGCAGCTACATGGAGAGCCGCACCGTCACCGTCGGCGACGAGGAGCGGCCCGCCTACGACGAGATCGTGCTGACCGACGACACCGGCGACGGCGTCGTCCGCGCGCACCGGACCGCCGACGGGACGGTCGCCACCGAGACCGTGAAGGACACGTCCTACGCGGACACCGACTGGTACGCCGAGACGGAGTCGCTCCCGAACGGCGAGGTCCACGTCAGCGACGTGCAGACCGTCGACGGCGAACAGGTGGTGTACATCGCGACGCCCGTCTACTACGACGGCGAGGTCGCGGGCGTGGTGTCGCTGCGCTTCGACTACAGCATCATCTCGGACATCGCGACCGACATCACGGTCGGGGACTCCGGCTACCTGAGCGTCGTCGCCGGCGACGGCACGGTCCTCAGCCACCCCAACGAGTCGGTCGTCGCCTCCGGCGCGTCCATCACCAGCGAGTCCTACGGCGGGACGCTCGCGGGCGACGCGGCGAACACCGTCCTCGCCGGGGACACCGGCCTGCGGACGTTCGAGCGCACGGCCGCGGACGGCTCGACCGAGCGCTTCTACGCGGCGTACGCGCCGCTGGAGTTCGGCGACAGGCAGTTGGCGCTGCTCGGGACCGTCCCGGCGACGGACGTGACCGGGCCGGCGGACGCCCTCGCGGCGGCCGTCGACAGCCGCACGACGGACGCGCGCAACCTCCTGTTGTTGCTCGTCGCGGTCGTCATCGTCGCCGTCGTGGCGCTCGGCTACTACGCCGCGCGGTACTTCTCGCGGCCCATCGAGGCGGTCCGCGACCAGGCTACGGCGCTCTCGCAGGGGCGCTTCGAGGACGGCACCGACGTGGACGCGCCCGACGACGAAATCGGCGAGCTCGTGGACGCGTTCGAGGACATGCGGCGGAATCTCCGCCGGCAGGTCGCCCAGCTCCGGGACGTCAGCACGGGGCTCGAACAGGGCGAACTCGACCAGGACGTGGACACGGACCTCCCCGGCGAGTTCGGCGCCATCATGACCGAACTCGACGGCGGCATCGACCGCCTGCAGGTGGGATTCGACGAGATTCGCGCGACCAGCGGGCGGATTCGGGAGGGCGACCTCGACAGCGACGTCGACACCGACCTCCCCGGCGAGTACGGCGCGGTCCTGACGGACCTCGACGCGGGCGTCCAGCAGCTCTCGGGGAGCTTCGACCAGCTCGGCGAGGTCAGCCGCCAGCTCCGCGAGGGCGACCTCGACCAGGACATCGACACCGACCTCCCGGGTCAGTACGGCGAGGTGATGGTCGACCTCGAGGCCGGCGTCGAGGAGCTCGAAGCCAGCCTCGCGGAGGTCCGCGAGGTCGCCGAGAAGTTCGCGGAGCTGAGCGACGAGACCGCCGCCAGCGCCGAGGAGATCAAGTCCGCGAGCCAGGAGACCGCGCAGGCCGTCGAGCAGATTGCCAGCGGCGCCGACCAGCAGACCGAGCAGCTGCAGTCGGTCTCCCACGAGATGAACGACCTCTCGGCGACCATCGAGGAAGTGGCGTCGTCCTCCGAGGACGTCGTCGCGACCGCCAACGAGGCCGTCGAGCTGGCCGACCGCGGCCGCGACCACGCCGCCGACGCCACCGACGAGATTTCGGCCATCGAGTCGGAGGCCGACGAGGCGGTCCAGCAGGTCGAGGAGTTAGACGACCAGATCGAGGAGATCAACGAGATCGTCGGACTCATCACGGACATCGCCGAGCAGACGAACCTGCTGGCGCTGAACGCGTCCATCGAGGCCGCGCGCGCCGGCGAGGCCGGCGAGGGCTTCGCGGTGGTCGCGAACGAAATCAAGACGCTGGCCGCGGAGGCCGGCGACGCCACCGACGAGGTAGAGGCGCTCATCGACGAGATTCAGGACAGCACCGACGCCACCGTCGAGGACATGCAGTCGATGCAACACCGCGTGGAGACGGGCTCGGAGACCATCGCGGGCGCAATCGAGATGTTCGACGACATCGCGGAGGCCGTGACGGACGCGGGCCGCGGCGTCGAGGAGATTTCGGACGCGACCGAGGACCAGGCGGTCTCCACGGAGGAGGTCGTCGCGATGGTCGACGAGGTCTCCAGCGTCAGCGAGGAGTCCGCCGCCGAGGCGAGCAACGTCTCCGCCGCCACCGAGGAGCAGACCGCCGCCATCGACGAGGTGACGACGAACATCCAGAACGTCTCGCAGTCCGCGCAGTCGCTGCAGACGCTGGTCGCGCAGTTCGACGTCGCCGACGACGCGGGGACGGCCGGCGAGAGCTACGAGCCGTCCGAGCGGGAGTTCGACTTCGACGCGGACGGCGCCGACCAGGGGGCGGCGACCGACGGCGGGAACGCCGACGCCGACCCGGCGGACGACTAGCCGCGCTCCTCGGTTTTCTGCGAGCCGAACGTTCACGTCGCCGCGGCGCGACGACCGAGCCGTGACCGCACTCGACCCCGAACTCGCCGCGGCAATCGAGGCAATCGAGGCCGCCGGCGTCCCCGAGTGGCACCGGCTCTCGGTCGCGAGCGCGCGCCGCGTCGAGGACGACGTGTTCACGCCCGACGAGCGCCGCGACGTGGCGTTCGTCCGCGACCTCTCCTTGTCGGGACCGGGCGGCGACGTGCCCGTGCGAATCTACCACGACGACCCCGACCGGCCCGCGCCGATGGTGGTCTTCTACCACGGCGGCGGCTGGACGCTCGGGACGTTGGACTCCATCGGCGGCGTCTGCCGCGAACTCGCCGCTCGCGCGGGCTGTGTGGTCGTGAGCGTGGACTACCGGCTCGCGCCCGAGCACCCGTTCCCCGCGCCGCTCGACGACGCGTACGCCGCGTTGGAGTGGACCGTCGAGACCGCCGACGCGTTCGGCGGCGACCCGGAGCACGTCTCCGTCGCGGGGACGAGCGCGGGCGGCAACCTCGCGGCCGCCGTCGCGCTGCGCGCCCGGGACTTCGACGGCCCCGAGATTGCTGCCCAGCACCTCCTCTACCCGATGACCGACCGCGACACGACTCGACCGTCCTACGAGGAGCACGGCGACGGCCCGCTGCTGACGCGCGCGGCCGTCGAGTGGTTCTGGGAGCACTACTGTCGGAGCCCCGTGGACGCCGCGAACCCGTACGCCAGCGTCCTGCGCGCCGACCACGCCGACCTCCCGCCCGCGACGGTCGTCACCGCCGGCCACGACCCCCTCCGCGACGAGGGGCGCGCGTACGCGGACGCGCTCGACGACGCCGGAACGCCGGTCGAACACCGCCACTATCCGTCGATGGCCCACGGCTTCCTCAGCCTCGCCGACGACGTGGCGGTCGCCGACGACGCGCTCGACGCCGTGGCGGCGCGCGTCCGCTCGTCGTGACGAGTGCGCGCGGTTCGACGCACGTATCACCATCCGGCGGCGACCTCCATCCGAATGAGTCGCTACCGAACTGCGGGCAAGTATCTGTTGTTGGCTGCCATCTGGGGGACGGCGTTCATGGCGACGGACGTCGGCCTCGCGGACCTCCCCGCGGTCCCGTTCGCGGCCGTGCGCTTCGACGTCGCCGCCGTACTGCTGTTCGGTGCCGTCCTCGCGTCCGGCACCG
Source organism: Halobacterium hubeiense (assembly GCF_001488575.1). Lineage (NCBI taxonomy): Archaea > Methanobacteriati > Methanobacteriota > Halobacteria > Halobacteriales > Halobacteriaceae > Halobacterium > Halobacterium hubeiense. Next base: position 1,012,735 of record NZ_LN831302.1, on the reverse strand, counting down.
ACGTCCGACCGCGGACCCGCGACGACTACGTCTACGTGCTGGTCGGCGGCGCGCTCATGATCGGCGTCCACCACGCGTTCCTGTTCGCCGGCCAGCAGTACGTCGCCGGCGGCGTCGCCGCCGTCCTCCTCGGCCTTATCCCGGTGGTGACGCCCGCGCTCACGCGGCTGGTCGCCACCGACGAGGAGTTCACCGCCGCCACCGCGCTCGGCGTCGTGCTCGGGTTCGCGGGCGTCGTCGTCATCGCCGACCCCGACCCGTCGAACCTCGGCGACAGCGCGCTGGGGGTCGGGCTCGTGCTGGCATCCGCGCTCGCGTTCGCGCTCGCGGCCGTCCTCACGCACAGCCGCGACCCGTCGCTGCCGTTCCTCGCGACGCAGGCGTGGATGATGGCCGTCGGCGCGGTCGTCCTCCACGTCGCCGTGCTCGCGCTCCCCGGCCAGTCGTTCGCGGCCGCGACGTGGACGCCCTCGGCACTGGGCGCCATCGCGTACCTCGCCGCCGTCGCCGGCGCCGGCGGCTTCCTGCTGTACTTCGTGTTGCTGGACGAGCTGGGGCCGATAGAGATGAGCTTCATCGAGTACGTGATTCCCGTGTTCGCGGCGCTGGCGGGCTGGCTCGTGCTCGGGCAGGAAGTGACCGCGACGACCGCGACCGGGTTCGTGTTCATCCTCGCGGGCTTCCTCGCCGCGAAGTTCCGCGCCATCAGAACAGAGCTCCGGCGGGTCGCGGGCGAGACGCCGTCGCGGCCCGCGGACTAGTTCAGGCCGACCGTGGAGAGCCGGCGCGTGTACTGCCGCACGAGGTTCCCGTTCCCGTCGTAGAGGCGCACGCGGAACTGTTCGCGGTCCATCGTTGACTCGACGGCCGACGCCTCGACCGTGAACTCGAAGGGCGGGTCATCGACGGCGAGCAACTGCTCGCCCGCGCTCGTGACGACCACGCGCTCGACGCGCTCGGCGTTCGTCACCTCACACGCGACGGTCTCGCCGCCGGACTCGGTGGTACACGCCAACTCGGGCTGGGTGGCCGTCGCGCCGTCCCCGCCCATCGCGGACCCGAAGTCCACCGCCATCGCGCCCGCGGAGAACGTCCCCGCGACCGCGACGGCCGCGAGGAACACCACGAGCATCGCGGTCGGCAGGCGCTTCCCGACGCGCTGGCGCAACCCCGCGGAGCGCCGCCAGCGCAGCGCCAGCGGAATCACGACGAGGTGGTGAATCGGCCCGTAGACGAGCACGACGGCGCCGTACGCCATCGTGTAGTCGAGGACGCCCCAGTCCACGTACGACCCGAGGACGTTCGACCCCGCCCACAGGAAGCACCCGAGGAAGACGAGCGCGCCGCTCTTCAGCACGCGCCAGCTCACCGAGTTCGCGTAGTAGACGGTCTTGGCGGTGCGCCAGCCGCCGCGGACTGCGCTGGCGACGCCGGCGAGCACGGACGGCGACGTCTCGGTCTGGTTAGCCACTGTGCGTCACCCTGCGTAGACGTTGGCGGCTACGGCGGGTGGGGGTTGTCCCGAATATATTTGCCCGCGGTCAGGGACCGATTTCCCAGACCTGCGAGAGCAGGAACCAGTTCAGCGCGTACAGCACGACGAACACGCCGAAGAACACGAGCACGAGCACGAACGTCCCGCGCATGCTCTGGTCGTGGGGCGGGTCGGCGTCGCCGCTGCCCGGGGAGATGGCGCGGTCCTCGACGATGGGCGGCGTGAACTCGCCGCCGAAGAGGAGCGTGCCGACCGCGACGACGACGAACAGCGCGCCCGCGACGACCGAGAGGATGGCGGCCGCCCCGAACACCACGAAGAACGGCTCAGCCGGCGAGAAGTCGAACGCCGTCCCCGGGATGTCCATCACGGAGGGGTGGCGCCGCGGCACGCCGAACAGCAGGCCCAGATACATCATCATCAGGCAGACGACGGCCATCGCGCCGCCGTAGAAGAACGGCTGAATCGACGCGAGCCGGCTGGCGAACCAGTCGCGGCCGAACACCAGCCGGAGCACGTAGTACGCCAGCCCCATGAACGACAGCGTCGTGCCGAGGACGACGGTGGCGTGGAAGTGCCCGGGGACCGCGAGGTTGTTGTGCCAGCTCATGTTGAGCTGCATCTGCCCCATCATCACGCCCGTGATGCCGCCGAGGAACCCGAACAGGATGATCGAGAGAATCGTGGAGGAGAACCCGGGGTCCTTCCACGGCGCGGACCACAGCCAGCCGAACAGGCCGCCGCCAGCGCCCTTCCGGCGGCGGCCGGCCTCCAGCCCCGCGGGGATGGCGAACGCGTGAATCATCGACGCGACGACCGCGCCGTACGCCGCGTAGGACGTGTTCCACATCCGCCACGCCGAGGACAGCGCGGGGTCGGACATCAGGTGGTGGGCGGCGCCGAGATTGATGAAGAACAGGTAGAGCACGAACGCGACGCGGGAGACCTTCTCGGAGGCGACCTCCGCGCCGCCGATGACGTGGGTCATGAAGTACCAGACCGTGATCATCGCCAGCAGGTTGATCTGCTGGCTGCCGTGGCCGATGGTCCAGAACATCTGCCGGTACCACGCCGCGTCCAGGTGCTCGAAGAAGCCGATGCGCCAGAGGAACGCGGGCGTGAGCGCGGTGATGCCGCCGACCAGCGCCTCCAAGGCGATGACGCCCGTGATGAACGCGCCGAACGTGATGAGCGGCAGCGTCTTGGTCGGGTGCTCGCGCTTCTCGCGCCACAGCGTCACGAAGAACGGGACGGCGGCGACGAGCGCCCCGAGCAGGAACAACACGGCGCCCGCGAAGTACGGCGCCGGCGACGGCAGCGGCACGTACGACGTGTAGAACGGCGCCTGATTCGGGAGGTCGTAGGTGGCGATGCTGTAGACGGCGAGGCCGCCGCCCAGCAGCATGATGCCGTAGCCCGCCCACCCGAGCTTCGGGACGGAGAGCTTCCGCCCCAGGACGAACGGCCCGCCGACGTAGAGGATGGCGATCTCCATGAACACCATCCAGAACAGAATCATGAACCACGCGTGGAGGCTCGTGAACCGGTAGTACTTCCCGGGGCCGAGGAGGCCGATTGCCTCCCAGCGCGTGAGCGCGACCGTCAGCGCGAACGCGCCGCCGACCGCCAGCGACACGATGGCCGTGAGGCCGAACAGTTTCACGAGGTCCTCGGCGGACTTGTGAATCGTCAGTCCCGTGACGCCGCACTCCCGGAAGCCGTCGTCGTCGTAGTCGAACGTAGCTAACCCGAACATCTCAGACCACCTCCACGACGCCTTTCATCCCCATGCCGACGTGGGGCTCGCAGTAGTACTTGTAGACGCCCTGCTCGTCGAACGTCACCGAGTGGCTGTACCCCTCGTTCTCGAAGGACTCGACGCCCTGCCAGCCCGCGCCGTCGGGCTGGGACTCCACGAGGACGTTGTGGTTGTCCGACACCCACTCGAAGTTCACCGTCGTCCCCGAGGACACCTGCACGGCGGTCGGCGCGAACGCGTACGGCCCGCCGTTCCCCTCGGCGCCGACCTCCACGGTGACCTCGCTCTGGCCGGTGGCGTCGGTCGGCGACCCGCCGAAGCTGTCGGTCGCGCCGCCGCGCCCGTCGCTCGTGAACCAGCCGTCGTAGGCGGCGTTCGAGGAGTCCTCGCTACTACTGCCGGTCTCGACGGGCTCGTGGTCCCGCACGACGAACGTGCCGTGCATCGTGCGGTGGCCGACGCCGCAGAACTCGTTGCAGACGACGTGGTAGGTGCCCGTCTCGTCGAAGGACATCTCCACGACCCACTCGTAGCCCGGGAGAATCTGGAGCGAAATCTGCTTGCTGAGGTTGCCCTCCGGGCGCACGCCGAAGCCGTGCTGGACGTCGTAGGCGCCGAGGTGGAACTTGTACGTCTCGCCGGGCCGCAACACTACGGGGAGGCCGTCCCACGCCCACTGGAGCGCGCCGACGTAGACGTCGTTGCCGTCCGGCACGAGCAGCTCCTCGCCGTCGACTTCCAGCGTGCCCGCAGACTCCTTGAACGACTGGACTTTCTGCCGGAAGCGCTCGGTGCTCACCTCGTAGGTCTGTCCGGTCTGGTTCTGCTCGCCGACCTGCGTCCAGCCGAGCATCCAGCCGAACATCGACACCGCCCACGCGCCCGAGATGCCCAGCCAGATGGACTCCCGGCGGTTGACCTTCTGGTTCCACCAGTTCCCCTCGGGGGACTCCAGCGGCGAGTGTTCGTCGTCGCTCATCGAATCACCCCATGGGAACCGTGAAGATGTCGATTACACCCCACAACACGTACGAAATCACGAAGTAGAGGATTGCCGCGCCCGCCAGCAGCCACTCGCTGTCCAGTAGCTGCTGGGGCCACGGTGCGGTCCCGTCGTTCGTTTCGGCCGACATAGTGGGCCGTCGTGACGCTCCCCCGGTGGGTGTTGTCCCGAACTCGTTCGCCTCGGTTATCAGTGACTGGGGACGCGACCGCTCCGCCCGGCGGCGGGAGCGACAGTCAGGTCTGTGCCGCCAGCCAGTCCAGTTGCGCGTTCAGCTCCGTGCGGCGCTGGCGCTCGATGACCGTCGCGTCCAGCACGTCGCCGACCACGGGCACGTCGAGCGCGAACTCGGTGCGCGCCGTGACCTCGCACTCGTCGCCGTCGGCCCGCGGCTCGACGACGTACTCGGTCCACATCGACTTGAAGATGCCCTCGCGTTGCTCGTAGGCGAGCGCCGCGCCCTCCCGCTCGACGACGGCCAGCTCCAGCTCGATTTCCGCGGGACCGACCCGGTTCGCCACGCGAATCGCCTCGCCATCTACCTCCACGTCGTCGAAGCCCGCCGAGCGCACGAACCCCTCGACGTCCGCCATCGCGTCCCGGACGGCGTCGGGTGGAGCGGCGACGCGGCGCGTCTCCGTGACCTCGTTCATGGAATCGTCTTCGCAGGGCTGCCAAAAGCAGATTGTCCACGCTCCCAGCCCGCGGGAACGTCAGTCGTCGGCGGGCGCGTCCGCGTCCGCGAGCGTGCCGGCCGCGGCCTCGTCGGCGACCGGCCGCACGCGCACCGCGCACTGCTTGAAGTTCGGCTCGTCCGAGCGCGGGTCCGTCTCTGGGAGCGTCAGCGCGTTCGTCTCCGGGTGGTGAATCGGCAGCCACACCAGTCCTTCGGGCACCGCTTCGTCGACTTCCACGCGCACGGGGACGGTCGCACGGCGGGACTCCACGACCGCCTCGTCGGCGTCCGCCGGGACGTCGGCCTGCTCGATGGTCTCGGGGTTGACACGCGCGAGCGGGTTCGCGGGCGCATCCTCGCCCCGCGAGCGCACGCCCGTGTTGTAGCCGTCGGCTTCCCGCGCCGTCGTCAGCGTGAGCGGGTACGTCTCGTTCGTCGGCTCCGGGAGGCCCTCGTGGCGTCCGGTGGAGAAGCGCGCCTTCCCCGAGGGCGTCGGGAACGACCAGTCGCCGTCGTCGTAGTAGCGGTAGCCGCCCTGCGAGACGGCGTCCGGCGCCGGCCAGCGCACGGCTTGCTGTTCGTCGAGACGCGCGTAGCTGATGCCCGAGAGGTCCGCCTGCGTGCCCGCCGTCAGCGCCGCGAGCTCGTCGAAGACGTCCCGGGGGTCGGGGTCGCCGAGGAGCCCGGGGACCAGCAGCTCTCCAATCGTGGTGATGATGTCGAGGTCCGTCCGCACGTCGGGGACGAGGTCCGATGCCGGCCGAATCCGGGAGACGCGGCGCTCCATGTTCACCGCCGTCCCCGAGGACTCGCCCCACGTCGCCGCCGGCAACACGACGTCCGCCAGCTCCGTCGTCTCGGTGTGGAAGGCGTCCTGCGCGACGAGGAACGCGTCTTCGAGGTGCTCGCGCGCCGCGGAGGCGTCCGGCAGGCCCGCCGCGGGGTTCGTCGCGACCGTCCAGACCGCCTCGACTGGTCCGTCCCCGATTGCGTTCACGAGCCCCACGGGTCCCGGCCCGGGGTCGTCGGGGAGGCGTTCGACGGGAACATCCCACGCGTCCGCGACGACCCGCCGCTCGTCCGGGTCCGAGAACGACCGCATCCCCGGCCACGAGCCCTTCGAGGAGCACACGCGCGTCCCCATCGAGTTCGCCTGCCCGGTCAGCGAGAACGGCCCCGTGCCCGGCCCGAGGTTCCCAGTCGCGAGACAGAGGTCCACGAGCGCGCCCGCCGTCTCCGTTCCCTGCGTGCTCTGATTCACGCCCATCCCCCAGTAAACGAGCGTCTGTTCCCCGAACGCGTCCGCGAGCTTCTCGACAGTCTCCATATCGACGTCGGCGGTCGCGGCGGCTTCCTCCGGGTCCGGGAGGTCGCCGCGTAGCTCCTCGAAGCCCGTGGTCGCCTCCTCGACGAACTCCTCGTCGACGTCGCCGCGCTCGACGACGCGAGCCAGCACCGCCCGCGCGAGCGCGAGGTCCGTCCCCGGTTCGAGCGCGATGTGTTCGTCGGCGCCCTGGGCGGTCTTCGTGCCGACTGGGTCCACGACCACGAGTTCGCTGTCGTCGGCGGTCGCGCTCTCGGAAATCCAGCGGAACATCACCGGGTGGGCGACCGCCGGGTTCGCGCCCCAGACGACGTGCGTCTGCGCGTCCTCGATGTCGTCGTACGTGCACGGCGGCGCGTCGCTACCGAACGCGTCGTAGTACGCGGTGACGGCGCTCGCCATGCAGAGTGTGGTGTTGGCGTCGTAGTAGCGCGTCCCGAACCCGCCGCGGGCGAGCTTCCCGAGCGCGTACGCCGCCTCGTTGGTCTGCTGGCCGCTCCCCAGCACCGCGACGCTGTCGTGGTCGCGTTCGAGCGCGGCGCCGAACTCGTTGGCGATGCGCGAGAGCGCCACGTCCCACGTCGTCGGCTGGAGGTCGCCGTCCATCCGCACGAGCGGGCGCGTCAGCCACGTCCCGTCGGGGTCTTTCGTCTCCTCGACGCCCCGCGAGCACGCCAGCCCGCGGTTGACGGGGTGGGTGACGTCGCCGCGCACGGTCCCGATGCCGTAGCCGGCGTCCACGCGGTCGGTCAGGTGGCCGCAGCCGACCGCACACCGCATACACGTGGTCTGAACCGGCTCGCTCACGCGTCGTCCACCCCGGCCGAGCGGTCGGCGTTCGCCGGGAGCAGTTCGGGCGCGACGTCCATCGGCGCCGTCGAGGCCGCCGCGTCGTCAGTCATCGCTCTCGGTGGCCAGCGGCGTGCCGTCGGCGGCGGTCGGCGCCGGACTGTCCCCCTCCGCGAACGGGTACCACGACTGCTTGGCGTCGTAGAGGCAGGGGTCGGTGTACCCTTCGACCTCCTCGGGCTCCGCGAGTTCCACGATGGTCTCGTGGCCGGTCGCCTCCACCCACTCGCGGAACGTCTGCCCGTCCTCGCGGAGCGCTGCGAACGCCCGCACGAGGTTCGCAATCATCCCCGGAAGCTCGTCAGCGGGGACGCGCTGGCGCACCCAGTCGATGAACGTCGGCTCCTCGCCGACGCCGCCGCCGACGCCGACGTCCACGGCCTCGACCATCTCGCCGTCCTTGCGCGCGCGCATCCCCTGCAGACCGATGTCTGCGGTCATCGCCTGCCCGCAGTCCGCGGTGCACCCCGAGAAGTGCATCTTGATGCGGTCCACGTCGTCGGGCACCTCGACGTTGTCCCCGAGCCAGCGCAGCAGGCGCGCCATCCGCGCCTTCGTCTCCGTGAGCGCCAGCGAGCAGAACTCCGTGCCCGTACAGGCCATCGCGCCCTGCTCGAAGGGGTTGGGCTCGGGCTTGTGCTTGCCGAGCAGCGGCTCCGCGAGCAGGTCGTCGAGGTCGTCGTCCGCGACGTCCGTGATGATGGGGTTCTGCCGGCGCGTCAGCCGGACTTCCCCGCTGCCGTACTCGTCGGCGAGGTCCGCGAGTTCGATGGCTTCGTCGGCGCGCAGCCGACCGAGAGAGACGCTGATGCCGACGTAGTTCTGCCCGTCCTTCTGGTCGTAGACGCCGACGTGGTCGTGGGCGCCGCGCTCCGTGGGCTTGCCGGCGTTGTACGTGTACTCGCCGCGGAAGTCGGTGCCCGCGCGCTCCAGTTCGAAGTCCAGCCGGTCGTCGAGGGCGTCCCGAATCTCGTCGGTGCCCCACTCGTCGACGAAGAAGCGCCCGCGGTTCTTCGAGCGGTTCTCGCGGTTGCCCTCCTCGTGGTACAGTTCGACGAACGCGCGCACGGTGTCGTAGGCCTGCTCGCGCGTGACGAAGATGTCCAGCGGGCGGGCCTTGCGGGGCTCGCGGCCGCCGAGGCCGCCGCCGACGCGGACGTTGAAGCCGCGGACTTCTTCGCCGTCGACGAGCTTGTGCGCGGGTTCGAGGCCGACGTCGTTGAGCGCGTCCTGCGCGCAGCCCTGCCGGCAGCCCGTCACCGAGATGTTGAACTTCCGGGGCATGTTCGCGAGGTCGTCGTCGCCGCGGATGCCCTCCTGAATCTCGTCCAGCAGTTCGCGGCTCTCGACGTACTCGTCGGCCTTCCCGGCCACCGGACAGCCGGAGATGTTGCGCATCGTGTCCCCGCCCGCCGAGCGCGAGGAGACGCCGACGGCTTCGAGTTTCTCCCAGATCTCGGGGATGTCTTCGAGTTTCAGCCAGTGCAGTTGGATGGACTGGCGGGTCGTGAGGTCGATCCAGCCGTTCCCGAACTCGGGGTTCTCGGCGGGGCCCTGCGCGTAGTCGCGGGCGACCTCGCCGATGGCCCGCAGCTGGTCCGGTTCGAGGACGCCGCCGCAGTTGGTCAGCCGCATCATGAAGTAGCTCTCCTGGCCGCCGCGCTGGTGGAACACCCCCCAGAACTTGAACCGGGAGAACCACTTGTCGTGTTCGTCCTCGGGAATCGCCTCCCAGCCGCGCTCGGCGAACTCCTCGAGCTGTGCTCTGACTTCGTCCCCGTACTGCTCGGCCTTCCACTCCTCTTTCTTGTGTGCCATCGTGTGTTGTGTGCGTTTGGGCTCGTTTTTCGAATATATCCGAACGGTCGTCTCGTCTCGTACGGCTAATCAACTCTCTCGTCTAGATAATAAAGGTCAGCGTTGAAAACATCGAATTATTAAACTCTTATGCAGACGAACGTCAGAAGCTAAAGGACCTTATACAGATATATTTGCCAGCTACCTCGCGAGTGTGCCACGAACGCGCAGTAAATCGTCCTTCGTGTTGACGTTCGTGAACGTCGTCTCGTCGGCGACGTCGACCACCGTCGGGTCGAGGCGCGCGAGCGCGTCGGCCAGCCGCCGGGACCCGTTCGCGAGCGTCCGGTCGCACGCGAAACGCGCCGCGTGGCAGCCGTAGACCGCGTGCAGCGGCTGCAAGTGACCGTTCGCGCGCGGCACCGCGGCCGTGTCCGCGCGCTCGAACAGCCGCTCGAACAGCGCCGGATCCGCGTGGGGCATGTCGCAGGCGACCGCGGCGACCGCGTCGCCGCGCGCCACCCGGAGCCCGGTCCGCAACCCCGCGACCGGCCCCTCGTCGGGAACCGGGTCCACCGCCAGCCGGTAGTCGAGGCCGTCGAGGGCCTCGGTAATCGCGGCTCGCTGGTCGTCCCGGCAGTTCACCACGAGTTCGTCGGTGACGCCGGCGACCCGGTCGGCGACCCGGCGAATCAGCGGCGCGCCGTCCACGCGCGCGACGGCTTTGTCCGCGCCCCCGAACCGCGTCGAGTGGCCGCCCGCGAGCACGAGCCCCGTCCGCATCAGTCGTCACCCGGCGCTTCGACGGCCGACGGGGTCGAACTGCCGAAGCCCGCCTCGTGGGCGACGCTGGCGATTCTCGGCTGGAACACCCACGCGGTCAACGCGAGGATGGGCACCATCGACGCCGCGACCACCGCGTAGCCGACGTGGAGGTTCGGCAGGAACTGCGCGGAGTACACCAGCGGGTAGACGATGCCGCCGATGGTGCCGACGCCGCCGACGACGCCCGCGACCGCCCCCGAACTGTTCGGGAACATCGCCGGCACCTGCGCGAAGATGGCGCCCTCCGCGAACGCACACCCCATCCCCACGAGGAAGCCCGCGGCGACCGCGAGCAACACCTCGCCGGACAGCCCCGCGAGGGTCATCCCGAACATCGCGACGACGACGAACGACATCGCGGTGAACGTCCACTGCTCGCGGTAGTGGCCCGTGAAGAACGGGAGGATGTTGCGCTCGGCGCGCGCCAGCCGGTCGCTGACGTAGCCGCCGATGGGGCGCAGCAGACCGGCCGCCACCGAGAACGTCGCCGCGAACGTGCTCGCGAGCACGAGGTTGTTCGTCCCGAACCCCTCGCGGTAGTAGGTCGCCAGCCAGCCGTTCATCGACAGCTCCAGGCCGAACGTCATCACGTACGCGAGCGCGAGCACGAGCGTTCCGTACCGCGTCGCGGTGTGCACCCAGCCGCCGAAGCTCGCGCTGTCCTTGGTCGCCTGCCGCTTCTCCTCGGTCTTGGCGGCCTCCCCGAGCGTGAAGTACGCCACGCCGAGCAGAATCGAGACAACGCCCGTGTAGAAGAACGCCGCCCGCCAGTTCGTCGAGAACAGCGGGCCGTTCCAGTTCGTCCCGAACACGCGCGGGAGAATCAGCGCCCCGCCCGCAGCACCGGCGTTCCCGATGCCCGCGTAGATGCCCTCCGCGAGCCCGAGGTTCTCCTCCTCGAACCACTCCGCGACGTGCTGGATGCCGACGACGAACGTGATGCCCGCGGTTGCGACGATGAGCCGTTCGACGAAGAACACGCCGTAGGACTGCGCGAACGCCGACGCGATGGAGAACACGCCGACGTACCCCAACACGATGGCGAACACCGAGGGCGCGCCGAACTTGTCCGAGAGCCAGCCGGTCAGCGCGCGCCCGAACGGCGCCAGCCAGATGTTCGCGCTCGCGAGCAGCCCGATTTCCGCCAGCGACAGCCCGAACTCGCTGGCCATCGGCTCCGTGAACGGCGCGAACGAGAACCAGATGAGAAACGAGAAGTTGAACCCGACGGTCGCGAGTAACAGCGTCCGGTACTTCGTCATCCGTATCAGCGCCATGCATCCACCCCACTATCATCCGAACGTCCAACGAATTCGATTTCACTAAACTGCTCGTCCACCGATTCGATCCTATTCTGGATGTGAGGCCACATCTCTACGCGAAAATCAATCACCACCAACTACATTAAGCTAGGCGTTGACGTTTAGTCGATAATACCGTGTGTGGGCTAGTGTTCGACCAGTATTAGGATGGGTACTACCACATTAAGGAGTTTGAACGGGCAGTTGTCGGTCGGGAAACCGGACGAATGCCGAATACGTTCGGGAACCGTGGTCCACGAACGGCTGCACACTGGCGAACCGCTGCGTGGTCGCCGCGCGGGGCGTCGAAGCCCGATTCGATGGAAAGTACGGAACGGCTTGCAGGAATATTCGATATAGCAGAATAGAATTTATCTGTTCGGTGGCTGGGAGTCGAACGACGTGAACGCCGAGTTTTGCGGTACCCCGTGATACACAATCTGATTACTTCGTCCGGAGAGAGCGACCGTGGCTCTCGTGAGTTGACCCACCGGGACGCCACGACCGGGGCAGCTCGTTCGTGCCACCGATACTCGCTACGCGAGACGCCCACAACGAGACCAGATAGAATAGCCAAGAATTTTATCTATTCCACCTATCGTAGCTTTCATAGTCTTTCCGTCCGCTCCATTCCCGACGTTCGGAGTTGCTGCGTCGGGAGACGGGAACTACGCGGTATCGGAGCCCCGGACTGCAACTCGAAGTTGTCGAGCCCCCGAGCAACCGAGGCATCGGGCCTCGGCGTGTCGATTACTCACACTGCGGTACCGAGGCGAAACCGGAATCTCGTCGCGTGAACCGGGCTGGGGCCCCGAAGGACCGGTACATCTCTGTTCGAGCCGTCGGGAGTCGTGATACTCCCAGTCTGCCCCTCAAGCCGATGTTCCCCGAAGTTCGAGAGTCCGTGGCCGAGCCGTTCTAACGGACGGTGCGCCTCACACGAGGTACATCCCCCGGTTCCCCGCGAAGCAATCCACCGAGAGAAGCGAAGTCTCCCGTGGTGTCGGGGCTAGGTGTCGGCTCGACGCCGCGAGAAGCCCCGGCGCGATTCGTCGCGGACCGACTGGAGTGGTCCGCTCTGAGCCGGGATTCGACGGCGGGCGCGTCGCTCGAATCACTCTCGTAGCGTCCGAGGCTCCGCATCGGCCACTCGAATGGAGGAGTCCGCGACTGGAGCTTCGACGGGCCGCGGGCGCTACGAACTGAACGCGGACGAACCGACACACGACTCAGTTCGTTGGCGCAATCCGCCGGGTAGCCACCAGTGCCGACGACCGACGCGAGCCGGGATTCTGAGGAAGTGCGTCAACCAGTGCGGGCTGTATCGAAGGACGGTTCGTTCGGCCCTCGGAAGGAACTGCGAAATTTTCGAACTGATTGCTCGCGAGTGCCGCGGGAACGCTCCGACGCCGAATCTATATCAAGGAATGTGGTATCACAGAGGAAAATTGGTTATCCTTCCATACAGTCCCTAAATACACAAATCCTTCTGTGCGGTACTGTATTTTCTCCACTTAGGGCCCTATTCCAGACGATAAGACACCTTATCTGCTCGTGGGGAACACTGAAGTTTCCGGCCGGAGATGCGGGGAGTATGGCTGGTGACGACCGCGCGGTCGTGAAGACGTACGTGCCGACCGAGCAGAAGTCCCGGTGGAGCGAGCACGCTGACGAACTCGACATGTCCCAGAGCGAGTACCTGCGGACGATGGTGCAGGCCGGGCGGCGGGGGTTCCTAGACGACCACGAGGAAGGTTGTTCTGGGGACGCTACCCCTGGGGGGAGCGACCTCGAAGACCGGGTCCTCGAATCGGTCTCGGAGGGGGCGGTCGTGTCGTGGGACGAACTCGTCGCGGAGCTCTCAGGCGACTTCGAGGACCGCCTCGACGACGCAGTGCAGTCGCTGGTCGAGGGCGGGGAGATTCGCCACGACCCACGGCAGGGCGGCTACGTCCGCCGGGAGGACCGATGAGCGAGCGCGCCGCCGACGCGGGCCGTGGCCACGACGCCGAGGACTCCATCGAGTACTTCCTCGAGGACATGGCCTACCACGGGAAGTCCGAGCGCACGCGCGAGGCGTACGGCCGCGTCCTCCGGGAGTTCGAGGCGTTCCTCTCCGAGACGGGCACCGAGCCCGCTGCAGCCGACCGCCGGGACTGCCTTGCGTGGGTGCACGAACTCCGCGGCGACCACGCCGACAGCACGGTCGCGACGTACGCCTCCTACCTGAATCGGTTCTACAGCTACATGACCCAGGTCGGGGAGTTCGACGGCAATCCGATGACGCTGGTCACCCAGGAGATGGACGAGGCGATCGACACGGACCCGACTCGGCGCGAAGTGTCGATAGCCCAGATGCGGTCGTTCGTGGCGGGAATCACCCACCCGCTGGAGCGAGCGGTCGTCCTCACACTGCTGAAAACTGGACTACGCGTCGGCGAGCTCTGTAATCTCGACGTCCGCGACCTCGCGCTGGACGCGCCCGCCGTCGAGGCTGCCTACGACCTTGGGACGCGTGCACAACTGGACGGCCGGCCGGACACGCTGTTCGTCGATCCGGACGTGAGCCGCGGCGAGGTGGCGAACGGCGAGGAGCGGACCGCGTCGAACAAGCGCAAGCGCGCGACGCTCGTTCCCGTAGACGCGGAGTTGAAGGCCGCGCTCGTGCGCTGGCTGGCGATTCGGCCGGACACGCCGTCGCCGGCGGAGCCGCTGTTCGCGAGCACGCGGGACGCGTGGGGGAAGCGACTCACGCCGGAGATGGTGCGGTCGTTCGTCCGCGAGCACGCCGAACGCGCGGGCTGGTACCGAAGCGGTGCGGACGCCGCCGAGAACGTCACGCCCCACTACTTCCGGCACTTCTTCACGACGCACCTCCGGGACCGCACCGGCGACCGCGGCGTCGTGAAGTACCTCCGCGGGGACGTCGCCGACGACATCATCGACACGTACACGCACAACTGGGGGGACAGGGTGCGCGAGGTCTACCTCGCGAACGTGTACTCGTTGACGTGACGTTCGAACGGCAGCGTATAAATTCTATATTGCTATACTGAATTGGTCGCTTCGACGCGGCTTCGAGTTTGCCCGCAATCGGCCGAAAATCGGTTACTCGCGCTTTCTACGATAGTTTACGTCGGTTCGGGAGCCTGCCGGTCCGGCTGCTACCTCGCTGAATGAACGTTCAATCAAAGCGTATATGCGTGGTGCCTCCGTTCGAGCAGCCGTGAACGCAATCGACGCCCAGCACGTGCAACTGACCTACGCGGACGGAACGGAGGCCGTCACCGACGTCTCGCTGGAGATTCCCGAGGGCGAGTTCTTCGGGTTCCTCGGCGCGAACGGCGCGGGGAAGACCACGACCATCAAGGTGCTCGTGACGCTCCTCGAACCGACGGCCGGCAGCGTCACGGTCAACGGTCACGACGTCGAGACCGAGCCGCGGGCCGTCCGGGAGTCCATCGGCTACATGGCACAGGAGACGAGCATCGACGGCGAACTCACCGCCCGGGAGAACGTCCGGTTCGCCTGCGAGGCGTACGGCGTCTCCGCGGACGGCCGCAGCGAGCGCATCGAGGAGCTGCTGGACCTCGTGGACCTCGCGGACGTCGCGGACAAGCAGGCCAAGGACTTCTCCGGCGGGATGAAGAAGCGCCTCGACGTCGCGACCGCGCTCGTCCACGAGCCGCCCATCGTCTTCCTCGACGAGCCGACGACGGGGCTGGACCCGAAGGCGCGCAACCGCCTCTGGGAGTACTTCGAGCGCATCAACGAGCGCGGCACCACGGTCTTCCTGACGACCCAGTACCTCGAGGAGGCCGACCAGCTCTGCGACCGGCTCAGCGTCATCCGCGGCGGCGAAATCGTCGCCTCCGGCTCGCCGGACGAGCTGAAGCGCCGGATCGGCGGCGCCGTCCTCGACGTCGAGTTCGCGGACGCCGACGACGAGACGCTCGAACGCGCCCGCGAAGTCGCCGCCGACGCGGGCGTCTTCGAGGACGCGGACGTCGAGGTGACCGACGACGGGCTCAGCGTCCGGTCGGCGTCGGCCCGCCGCCACGGGACGGACCTGCTCGTCGCGCTGAACGACGCCGGCTTCTCCGTCACCGGGTTCAACGTCCGCGACCCGACGCTCGACGATGTCTTCCTCGCGATTACGGGCGAAGGACTCGACGAGGGCGAGGACGCCGCGGAGGCGGAGGTGGCCGAATGAGCGCCGAGGGCCAGCAGCGGGCGTCCGGGAACGGCTTCGCGCGGGACACGTGGATCAACCTCAAGCGGTGGGTGTTGAAGACGACGCGGAACCCGTTCGTGATGACCGCCTCCCTGCTGAACCCCATCATCTTCCTCGTGCTGTTCACGGAGGTGTTCGGCCAGATTACCGGCGGCGCCATCAGTCAGAGCCTCGGCACGGACGCCAGCTACGTCACGTACCTCGTGCCCGCCATCGTCGTGCAGACGTCGCTCATCGCCGCCACCACCTCCGGCATCGGCCTCGTCGAGGACATCGAGAGCGGGATGTTCGAGAAGGTGCTGGTGTCGCCGATGCACCGGGGCGCGGTGTTCCTCGGGAAGTCCCTCTCGGAGGTGTTGCGCATCGTCGTCCAGACCACCATCATCCTCGTGCTCGGCTACGTCCTGCTGTACGTCGACTCGGGCGCGTCGTTCCACGAGTACGTCGCCACCGGCTGGCTGGGACTGGCCGGCATCGTCGCCGTCGGCATCGTGTTCTCGGTGTGGTTCACGGCGTTCTCGAACGTGATGGCGCTTTTCACCCGCGACCAGGAATCCACGATTCTCGCGGTGAATCTCCTGCAGTTCCCGCTGCTCTTTCTCTCCAGCGCGTTCCTCCCGCTGGACATCCTCCCGGGGTGGGTGCAGACGGTCGCCGCCCTCAACCCCATCACGTACGGCGTCGACGCGGCGCGCGCGCTGATGTTCGGCCAGGACGTGATGACCGTCATCGAGGTCACCGGCTTCGGCGGGATGTGGAACACGCTCGTCCCGGCGCTGGCCGTGCTGGCGGTGCTCGACCTCGTGCTGGGCGCTGTCGCGGTCCGCTTCCTGAACCGGGCGTCCAGTTCGAGCGTCCAGTAGACCCAAGCCGCCCGGGGCCGAACGCTCGCTCGAATGCCGCCCGCCGACCGGTCGCGCCGCGACGTGTTGAAGGCCGCCGTCGCCGCCGGCTCGACGGCCGCGCTCGCCGCGTGCGTGGACCTCGCGCGCGACGACGCCCCGCCGCGCGGTGACGCCGCCGCCAAGCCCGCGCGTCAGCACGCGTGGAACGACCACGTCCGCACCGACGAGTACGGGAACGTCGAACTGCCGCGCCACCAGAGCTTACTCTACCTCTCGCTGGACCGCGACGGCCCGCCCACGGCATCGGCCCGCGAGACCGTCGAGCGCGCGCTCGCCACCCTCGACGAGGCCTATGAGTGGTCCAGCGACGGCCTGCTGTTCTCCGTCGGGTACTCGCCGGCGTACTTCCGGCGCTTCGACGCCGCCCTCCCCGAGTCCGTGGACCTCCCCGACCCGGAGCCGCTGTCGCCGTTCGAGGACCCGGTCTTCGACACGCAGGACGCGCTCGTCCACCTCGCCAGCGACCGCGCGGACGTCGTCCTCGAAGCCGAGCACGCGCTCACGGGACGAACCGAGACGGCGAACGGTGTGAGCGTCGAGGCGGCGCTGACCGACGTGCTGACCGTCGATTCGCGCCGGACCGGCTTCGTCGGCGCGGGGATGCCCGCCGAGCGACAGGACGCCGACGGCGTCCCCGACTCGGAGCCGGTGCCCGAGGACGCGCCGCTGTTCATGGGGTTCACGGCTGGCTTCCGGGAGAATCAGGCCAGCGAGGACCGCGTCACCATCCAGACGGGACCGTTCGCTGGCGGCACCACGAAGGTCGTCGCGAACCTCCGCCAGCGCCTCGACGACTGGTACGGCGAACAGGACTACGACGAGCGCGTGATGGAGCTGTTCAGCCCCGGCCACGCCGCCGACGACCTCGTGGCGGGCGTCGGGGACAACCTCGGCGCGAACAGCCGCGTGGACGACTACGTGGACGACATCGAAACGCACGCCCGGGAGTACGGCCGCGTCGGACACGCGCAGAAGGCGGCTCGCGCGAACCGGGACGGCGACGGCAGCGTGCGCGTGCTGCGCCGGCACTTCGAGTCAACCGACGACGTCGGCTCCGACCGCGCCGTCGCGAGCCTCCACTTTCCGTCGCTCCAGCGCGAGATTTCGACGTTCGAGGAGGTGCGCCGTGCGATGAACGGCACGGACGTGACCGAGGCGACGCCGGCTGTCCGCCAGCGCGTCAACAACGGCATCTTGGAGTATATCTTCGTGCGGCGGCGCGGCTACTTCCTCGTGCCGCCCCGGGAGTCCCGGGCGCTCCCGGAGCCGAACCCGTGACTACAGTTCGACGTCGGTGACGTCGCTGACCTCGAACTGCCGGACGTCGGGCTCGCCGGCCAGTAGCTCGGGGAGCGCTTCCTCGAATCGCTGGAAGTGGTCGCTCTCCTCGTGGGCTTCGACGGCGGCCGCGTCCTCGTACTGCTCGAAGAACCGAATCCGGTTCTCGTCCTGCACGTCGACGGCCGCGCGGTAGTCGACGACGCCGTCCTCGCGGTTGGACTCCTCGACGAGGTGCTCCGCGAGGTCGAGGGCGTCCTCGCGGCGCTCGGGGTCGATGGGGAACGTGGCGTGGAGTACAATCATGCGTCCCGGAGTAGCGGCCACCCACCGAAGAACCTCCGGGTAGCGACACTACCGGCGGCCGAGCAGGACGGCCGCGAGCGCGAGCGCCGCGAGCGCGTGGACGACGCCGTAGCCGGGGACGCTCGTGGCGGATTCGCTCGTCGCGGACTCGCTGGTCGTCGCCTCGCTGGTCTCGGTGGGCGTGACCACGTCGCCGCCGTCGCCGGGCGTCTGGACGACCGGGCCGTCGGTCGTCGCGGACACCTCGTCGACCTGCCAGACGAGGAAGTACGTGCTCACGGGGCTGTCGCCGGCGCGCACGAGACGGTCGCCCGCGTCGAACTCGCCGTCGCCGTCGTCGCCGTAGAGTTGCGCGTACAGCCCGACCGTCGATTGGTTCTCGGTGAAGACATCGGGGCTGACGTCGAGGGTGACGTTCTCGTGGGTGCCGGCGTCGAGCGCTTTCGAGCCGACGACGCGTTCCTCGGTGCCCGACTCGGTGCGGAGCACGAGGAAGCCGTCCTCGGGGAGCGTGGCGGCGTCGACGGTCGCGGTGGCGGTCGCCGTCTGCTGGGCTTGCGCGCGCTCGGCGACGACGTTCGCCGGCCGGTCAGTCTTGGCGAGCGTCACCGACTGGCCGGTCGTCGCGCCGAACGCCGACGCGCGCTCGTCGGTGCCGGGGTCGAACTCGCCGTCGCCGTCGCTGTCCGCGTGAAAGACCACCCACAGCGACCCGTTCGCGGGCCAGTCCGCCCACGCGTCGTCGTCCATCTCGACGGCGAGGTTCTGCTGGAAGCCGTCGTCGAAGTCGACCGCTCTGTGGCCCACGGGGTCGCCGATGTCGCCGTCGTCGGTCGCGCGGTGGAGGACGACGAAGCCGTCCGTGAGCGGGCGGACGGCCTCCACGACGACGGTGCCGTCCGCGGAGTGCTGGCTGTCGACCTCGACGTGGTTGCCGTGCGCGGCGACCGGGGCGGCCGAGGCCACGAGCGCGAGCGCGAGGAGGGCGGCGAGGGCGGCGCGTCGCATACCGGCGCCTACCCGGGACGCGAGGTTAACGCTTCTGGACACCGGGAAGCCTATTGTCCAGCCGAACGCGGGCTGCGGTATGCGCCGCCGACGGTTCCTCGCGCTCGGGTCGCTCGCCTCCTCCGCCCTCCTCGCCGGCTGCGTGAGCGACACCACCGACGACGCCACGACAGAACCGCCCGCGACGACCACCGCAGCGACGACCGCCGAGAAGCCCGACGGGGTCTACGTCCAGTCCTTCGAGGAGCAGATGGCGATGCAGGGGACGACGACCGTCGGCGACTACACGGTCGCCCTGCTGTTCACGGTGCCGCACACGTTCTGGACGCTGGTCAACCGTGACGTCTCGAAGACCGAGAAGACCGCCGAGGACGACATCCACCTGATGGCGGTCGTCTGGGACGACGAGACCGACACCGTGGTGCCGGCCGCGGCCGTCTCCGTGGAGCTGGAACGCGGCGAGTTCCTCCAGCAGGAAGTGCTGTACCCGATGCTCTCTCAGCCGATGGGCTCGCACTACGGCGACAACTTCGCGCTCGACGGCGACGGCACGTACGACGCGACCGTCTCCATCGGCGCCGTCGCCGGGCGCAAGACCGGCGCCTTCGAGGGGCGCTTCGAGAGCGTCGAGAGTGCCGAGATGACCGTGGAGTTCACGGAGGAGACGCGCGCCCGAGTCGGCGCCACGCCAATCGAGGAAGCCGGCGAGCCGGGCGCACTCGCGCCCCGAGACACCAGCTACCCGAAGTCGATTGCGCCCGCGCCCGACGACCTCCCAGGGACCGTCCGGGGCACCGCGGCCATCGACGACGCCTACTACGTCGTGACCGACCTCGCGTCCGCCGAGCGCGTCGGCGAGCCCGAGCAGGCGTACCTCGCGGTGTCGGCGCGCACCCGGTACAACGGCTACGAGCTCTCCTCGATGGCGCTGGACGCGACACTGGTTCGGGACGGCGAGACGCTGTACGACGACACGCTGTCGCGCACGCTCAGCCCGGACCTCGGCCTCCACCTCAGCGCCGCGGTGCCGAGCGTCGAATCGGGGGACGAGCTCACGCTGTCGGTGCGCCAGCCGCCGCAAGTGGGCCGCCACGAGGGCTACGAGACCGCGTTCCTCGACACCGAGTCGGTGACGCTGACGCTCTAGGCGTACGCGGCGAACTCGCGGCCGAACGCGAGGTAGTAGCCCGTGCCGAGCAGGCCGACGACGGTCGCGAGCGTGAACGACAGCGTCGGCGAGAACGCATAGATTGCGCCGCCGACGGCCGTACTCGGGATGCCGACCGCGTTCCGCACGAGGTAGTACGTCCCGGTGACGCGGCCGCCCGCCTCTTTCTCCGCCGGCCCGACAATCATCGCCTTGTGCGCGGGGAGACCCGCGAACCGCAGCCCGGAGAACGCGAACAGCGCGACGAGCGCCCACTGGTCGGCGGGCGCGTTGACGAGCAGGACGGGGAACGCCGCGTAGACCGCGAACCCGACCGCGATGACGGGCTTGAGGCCGACGCGCTCGGCCAGCCGGGAGACCGGCAGCATCGACAGCAGGGCGACCAGCATCTCGACGGCGAGCAGCACGCCGAAGAACGCGTCCGGGCTCAGGGAGACGCCGAAGCCCGTGAAGCCGACGCCGAGGAACTCCGTGACGACGATGACGAAGAACACGTACGCCATCCCGTTGGCGAACCGCACGAGCACGTCCGCGACGAGCAGCGGCCGGAGTTCCGCGGGGAGCCCGCGGAGGTCGTCGAGGACCTGCCGGACGCCCTCGAACTCGTCGCCGATGCTGTCGCCCGCGGGGTCGTAGTAGACGTGCTGGACTGCGGTGCCGGCGACGGCGAACGCGACAGCCGCGGCCAGCACCCACTGGAAGCCGAGCGTGAAGTCGCCGGCGGACGCGATGAGCACCGACGCGAGCAGCGGGCCGACGAGGAAGCCGACGCGGCGGAACGTCTCCGTGCTGGCGAAGCCGGCGGCGAGCTCGTCGCTCGGGACGCTCTGTTTGACGACCGCGAACGTCGCGCCGAGGCCGAAGGACTTCCACGCCTGCGTGAGGAACAGGCCGACGAAAATCCACGCCCACGGCGGCACCGCGAGCGGGCCGACGCGGAGGACGTCGAGCCGCGGCGCGAGCAGCCAGAACAGGAACCCGAGCGCGGAGACGAGGCCGAACGCCGTGAGCGCCCGCCGCGAGCCGAGGCGGTCGGAGACCGCGCCGCCCGGGTACGGGTAGACGGCGCTGACGAGGTTGCCGAGGCTGCCGTAGAGCCCGATGACACCGGCGCCCGCGCCGAGCACGCTCATGTAGCGCGGCACGTACCGGCTGGTCATCTGGAAGCCGAGGCTGAACGCGAACATCGCCGCGGAGAGCACGAGCACGTCCCGCTCCATCGACAGCAGCTGCCGGAAGGGCGCGCGCGGGTCCACGGAGCGGTCGCCGGGCATTCGTGTGCGGCGTTCGACGGTGACCGGCAAAATACTGTGGACGAGTCCCCGCGCCGTCGGCACTCCGTCTCGGGCTATGTTCGGGCTCCTCCACTCCCGACGAGGACCGACAGGGCGGCTCTCGGGCGCCCGTGGGCGGCGTCGCGGCCTCGGGTGTCGGTACGCGTCCCGCACTGTCGGGTCCGACCCCCGTAGATTCCGGACTCGACCGGCTCGGCCCGCGGCCGCGTTCGACTCGTCCCGCCGCGGGTAGTTCAGGTCACCCATCGAACCAGCCGCTCACGGGCTGCCTCACACTACATAATCGTTTCCCCGCCAGCAGAGATAGTGTCAGTAGTACTAACTTTATTGAAGGTGCAGTGCGCGCGAGGACCCATGAACCGACAGACTGGCAGCGGCCTCGCCGAGGCGGCCGTCGAAACCCTACAGGAGCGCTACGAGTTTCTCGACGCCGTCCGCGAGCGCCCGCGGGATAAGCGCGCGCTGGTCGCCGCGACCGACGTCTCCCGCTCGACGGTCGACCGCGCGCTCCGCGACCTGGAGAGCCACGGCCTCGTCGAGCGCGACGGCGGCGAGTACCGCGCGACGACGTACGGCGACCTGCTCGCCGGCGAGTTCGCGTCCCTGCTGGACACCGCGGCCGCGGCGTGGGAGATTCGGGACGTCCTCGAGAAGATTCCCACCGACGAACTCGGCTTCGAGCTGTCGCGGCTCGCGGACGCCGACGTCACCACGCCGACGAGCGCGGACCCGACCGCGCCGATGCAGCGCGTGGTCGAACTGAAGCGCGGCGCCACGCGCGTGCGGTCGCTGGCGTCCGGCCGCAGCCCGGGCGCGCTCGACGCCCACGAGGAAGCCGCCGAACACGGCGACCACCACTTCGCGTCGGTGTGCTCGACGGACCTCCTCGCGTGGCTGGCCAGCGACCCGGAGCGCCGCGAGCAGGTCGCCGGGCTCCTCGACGCCGACAGCGTCGACGTCTACGCCTACGACGGCGACATCCCGTTCCCCGTCGGCATCACCGAGGACGTCGTCTTCTTCGGGGTCGAATCCGAGGAGGGCGCGCCGGTCGCGCTCGTGGAGACGACCGACGAGCGCGTCCGCGAGTGGGCAATCGAGGCCTTCGAGACGCGCCGCGAGGCGGCGACCGAACTCGAACGCGGCGATCTCGCGGACTACGCGGCCGACAGCGAGAACTGAGCAGTCGCGGTTACTGCGGGGGAATCGCGGTCTCGTCGGCGTCCGCGGCGAGTGCGCGCTTGACCGCCTGCACGTCCTCGCCGCCGGCCTCGGACTGGTTCTCCATCAGCACCGTCTCGCTGGGGAACAGCCGCTCGCCGACTTCGAGGCCGTGCTCGCGGGCCGTCGAGCCCGTGACCGTGAGGTAGACGCCGACGCCGACGTCCGCGATGGCGGCCTCCTCCTCGCGGCCCGCGTCGGGGTAGACGAACTCCACGCCCTCCGTGGCGTCCGTGCCGAGGACGGCGCGGACGAGGCGTTCGTAGCGCGGGCTGATGCAGACGTCGCCCTCGTAGGCCGCGAGGAACGCGCGGTCCAGCTCCTCGGCGCCGACGGACTGCATGGCCGCGGGCGTCGCCAGCAGCGTGTGGTAGACGGTGTCGCCGAGCCCCGAGACGACGCGGACGTCCGTGTCGTGGGGGTCGATGCGGTCGTTGAGGTCCGCGATGGTCGAGAGCGGCTCGGGCTCCAGCTGGACGACCTCTTCGAGGACGAGGTCGGCGCTGTCGAACCCGAGCGCGAACTCGTGGGTGCGGAGCGCGCGGAACGGCTCCTCGCGGCCCACCAGCTGGACGGGCGTCCCCTCGACGTCGAGGGTCAGCGAGTCGAAGACGACGCGCCGGGGCTTGCCCGCGCGGGCGTCCCGCAGCAGCGTGAAGTCCGGCTCGCGGGGCTCGGCGGGCTCGCTGTACGCGGCGAGGCGGTCGTAGACGCCGCGGTCGGCCGTCTGCTCGTCTTTCGTGACGGCCTTCTCGTAGCGCAGCGTCGAGACGACGTCGTCGGCGACCGAAGTCGCGTCGGCGCGAGCGGCGAATCTGTCGAGTACGGCTTCCAGGGGCCGTCCCTTCCGCGGAACGGCGACGCGCACCGGCGCAGTCATTACGAGAAGAAAGCCGGCGAGCGCCGAAAACGGTTGTGATTCCCCGGGCTGGGGCGGCTGGTGGCGTTACGTGCCGAAGACGTCCGAGAGCTGGTCGCGCCACTCCTCGATTTCCTCGACGTGCGCCTCGACGTCGTCGAGGTCCTCCGCGACGTCCTCGAGGTCGTCCTCCAGCTCCTCGACGTCCATGACGGCGTCCTCGGTGTCCTCGAGGCGCTCGTCGATGGCATCGACGTCCCCGCGGAGGCGCTGAACGTCCTCGTGGAGGTCGTCGACGGCCTCGACCTCCGCTTCGACGTCCGCGACGCGATCGCGGAGCTGCTCGCGGTCGCCCGCGGCGTCCTCGACGCTCGCTTCGACCTCACCGAGCTCGTCGTCGAGGTCGTCCAGCGCCGCGGACAGCGAAGACACCTCGTCCTCGACGTCGCTGACGAGCTGCTGGGCCGTGCCCTCCTCGTCGAGGAACTCCTCTAGGGCGTCCGTGTACGCCTCAAGCTCGGAGACGCGGCTCTGGAGGTGCTCGATTTCGACCTGCGTGCTGTTGGGGACGCCGCCGAAGGCGTCCTGCAGGGTCGCGAGGTCGTCGTCGCTGACCTCGTCGTTGCGGATGGCCTCCGCGAGCGTGCCGACGAGGTCGCCGGCGTCGAAGCCGACCGACTCGGGCGCGGGCTCGGCTTCCGCCGCTGCCGCGTCCTCGGTTTCCTCCTCGCCGAAGCCTTCGGCCTCGGGCTCCTCGACTTCCTCGTCACCGGCGGGCGGCTCGGGCTGGTCGGCGCCGTACCCCTCGGCCTCCGGCTCGGTCGGCGGCTCCGCCTCGAACGACTCGTCGGCCTCGACGGACTCCTCCTCGTCGGGCTCGGCGTCGAGGTCTTCGTCCTCGTCGCCGCCGAGGTCGACGTCGCCTTCGAGGATTTCGGCGTCTTCCTCTTCGAGGGACTCGATGCTGCCCTCGATGTCGGCTTCCAGCCCGGCTTCCTCGGCGTCGTCGTCTTCGAGCCCGGGGACCGTCTCGCGCTCGCCGCCCGCGAGCTCGCGGACGACCGACGTTGACTCCGGCGGGACGACCTCGTCGATGTCCTCGCCGTCCAGTTCGATGGTCGGCGCGGAGAGGAACGGCGTCTCGTCCTGCCCCTCCTCCATTCGCACGCCGTACACCGTGGTGAACGACTCGCCGGGCTCGATTTCGCGCTCGAAGCGGACGACGCCGTCGCCGCTGGCCGTCCAGTGCTCGCTCCCGTACTCGGGGTGGAACCCGATCTGGTCGATGCCGAACTCGTCGGGAATCTCGTCGACGATGCGGAGCGTGACCGCGTCGTCGCGGGAGGAGTCGACGTCGAAGGCGACCGCGGGGACGGGGAAGTCCTCGGCGTTGAAGAACTTGCTGACGGTGACGCCGTCGGTCTCGACGACGGTCTCGTCACTCATCGGAACCACCGGCGGGTTGGTCGTGCATACCACCACGTACGCGGACGAGGACTTAAATTACCCGCCGACTCTCGGCGCCAGTTACTCGCCTGTCACGTCCACGCGGTCGCCGATTTCCACGACCTCCAGCCGGCGCGGGTGCGTGAAGCTCTTGGCGTGGTGGTGGAGGACTTTCGGGTCCGCCGTCAGGCCCTTCCACATGTCCCAGTGGGAGGGCAGCAGGCGGTCGACCTGCAGGTCGCTGGCGGCCTCCACAATCTGGTTCTCGTCGTTGTACCAGCGCGTGCGCTTCGGCTCCCGGGTCTCCTTGTCCGGGACGTTGCCGACCGTGCCGAACGCCATGATACCGAGGTCGATGTCGTATTCGCTGCCGACGCGCGCGAACTCGTCGCTGGGCTTGGTGTCGCCGCCGTGGAAAATCGTGCCAGCGTCGTGCTCGACGACGTACGAGACGGGATGGGTGGCGTCGGGGTCGTGGGCGGGTTCGACGTGGACCGTGAACTCGCCGACCTCGAAGCTGTCCCCTTCCTCGATTTCGTTGTACTGGGCGGTGTCCACGGCGTAGTTGTCGTCCCACGCCTCCTCGCCGCGCGCGACCGCCACGGAGTCGTCGGGCGCGTAGAACTGCGCGCCCGTCTCCGCGAGAATCGGCGCCTGACTCGGGCCGTGGACGTGGTCGACGTGCTCGTGGGTGGCGAGCACGGCGTCGGCCTCGGTGACGTCCCGCGGGTCGAACGGCACCGGAATCATCCGAATCGTGCGCGGCGGGTCACCCGTCCCGAGGTAGGGGTCGATGAACAGCGTCGTCCCGTCCTCGCCCTTCAGCACGAAGCCGTTGCAACCCAGATACCAGACCGCGACGCCGTCGGGGTTCGCCGCCTCGATTGCCGTCGGCAGCCAGTCGCCCCAATCGGAGTGGACCATACTGGCGAGTCACTCGCGTCGCCCCCTAAGCGTTCGGGGTTCGGTCGCAGAAACAGTCAGTCCTGACAGCACGCGCCGGACTCGCCGACGAAGTCGACGTCCAGCGGCTCCGAGATGAGGTCGTTGAGGAACTCGAACTTGGCTTCCAGTTCGTCCTGCGCGTCGAGGTGCTCGGCCATCACCGGGTGGTCGTGGAGGCGCTTCTGGGCGTCCTCGACCTTCTTGGCGTCCTCCTGGGTGGCGTCGCCGGTCTGACGCGCGAGCATGAACTCCTGGCGGAGGTCCTCGAACTCGCTGATGCGCTCCTGTACTTCCTCGCTTTCCTCGACGGCGGCCTTCGTCTCCTCGTAGCGCTGGTACTCGGGGGACTGCTCGATGGCTTCGCCGAGCTGGCGCGCGATGTCGTCGGCGTTCGCGGTGCCGGTCGTGGCCGCGGAGTCGGAGTCGACGCTCATGTCTCGGGGTTCGGGTTCGGGCGGTTTGAAGCTGCCGGAAGCGGGGGCGGCTACAGCTGTTCGGCCAGCCACTCGAGGTTCATCACGGCCGCCGAGAGCAACACGCCGACGATGGACGCGAGCACGAGGAACGCGGAGACGACGCTGACCATCGGCGTGAGCGAGGACTGGAGGGAGGTCCACGCGAGCACGGGGACGGTCTGGACCTCGAAGGACTTCAGGAACAGCGCCATGATGAACTCCTGGAGGCTGACGATGAACGCCACGACCGTCGAGATGACGACGCCGCTGCGGACGTTCGGCAGGGTGACGTGGTAGAAGACGCGGCCGGGTCGCGCGCCGAGGTCCATGCCGGCGTCCCGGAGATTCCAGTCGAAGCGCGCGAACACCGACTGCATGATGAAGAACACGAGCGGCGTCGCCCAGAGGGCGTGCGCGACGACGATGTTGACGTAGCTGTTCGTGAGCCCGATGCGGTTGAAGTAGATGAGGAGGGTGAGCCCGAGTACGACCGGCGGGATGAGCAGCGGCAGCAGGACGATCGGCGGGAGGACGCGGGACGCCCACGAGTCCGACCGCTGGACGGCCAGCGACCCGGTGACGCCGAGGACGGTGGCGAGCAGGGACGAACCGACGCCGATGAGGACGCTGTCCCGAACCGCGCTCAGCCACTCCTCACTTCCGAGGAACGTCGCGTACCACTCGAGCGTGAAGCCGCTCGGCGGGAACGTCAGGTACGACGACTGCTGGAACGACGTCACGAAGACGACGACGATGGGGAGCATGAGCACGGCGAGCACGAGCCAGTAGCCCGCGCGGAACAGGACGTCCTCGACCCGCTCGCGGGAGACAGCCTCAGACATCCTGGACACCCCCGATAGAGCCGGTGAGCAGGCGAATCACCGCGAGCGACGACGCGAGCATCGCGGCCAGCATCAGGAGGGCGAACGCCGCGCCGACCGGCCAGTTGAAGTTCGTGAGCATGAGGTTCCCGATTTCCATGGCGAACGTCGTCTGCGAGCCCGTCCCGAGCTGGGAGGGCGCCGCGTACGCGCCGACGCTCCACGCGAACGAGACGACCGTCGCGACCGCGACCCCGGGGAGTACCTCGGGGAGGACGACCTCGGCGAACGACCGCGGCCGGGACGCGCCGAGGTCCCGTGCGGCTTCGACGACGTCCCAGTCCAGCGTCGACAGCACGCTGTAGATTGCGAGGACGGCGTACGGGAAGACGATGTACACTTGGCCGACGACGGTGCCGAACAGCGACGGCGCGAACTGGATTCGGCTCCCGATGAGTCCCGCCGAGAGCAGCAAGTCGTTGAGGACGCCGTTCGGCGCGAGCAGCGGCCGCCACGCGTACGTCTTCACGACCAGCGTCGTCAGCAGCGGGAGGATAATCGAGAACAGCAGAATCGACTTCGTCAAGCCGTCCGCGCGGTAGGCGGCGTACGCGTAGAACAACGCGAGCGCCACCGCGACGACCGTCGCGATGACGCCGAGCTTGAACGAGAACAGTATCATCTGCTGGTAGAGGTCCGACGCGAGGATGTCGCCGTACGCGGCGAGCGTCCACCCGGTCTCGTAGAACCCCGTCTCCGGCTGGGCGTTGAAGCTCATCCGCACGAGGATGAGGAAGGGCACGACGAAGAACACCAGCTCGAATGCCGCGAGCGGCGCGAGCAGGAACACCGACGTGGAGTCCCTGCGCTTGATGCGTTCGCCGAACCACGCGAACATCGACTCGTCGGCCAGCGCCCCCATCACGACCCACCTCGCCCGACGCGTTCACCCGCCGAGAAGACGAGCAAGTCCGCGGGGTCCCACGAGACGACGACCGGTTCGCCGACCTCGAAGTCCGACTGGTCCCCGACGCTCTGCTCGAAGAAGACGCTCGTCTCCCCGATTTCGACGTAGAACCGGACCGACGAACCGCGGTAGAGGACGTCCGTGATGGTACCCTCGAGGGAGGTCGTCACGTCCTCGGACGCGACCGCGGCGGACTGCCCGCCGTCGGCGGCGGCCCGGGAGACGTCGAGTTCCTCCGGTCGGAACGAGATGGTCAGCGGGTCGCCGGCGGCGACGTCGCCGCCCGCCGTCGGTACCTCGATGGACTCGTCGAATTCGGTGGCTGCGACGACGCCGCCGTCGATTTCGGACTCGACGCGCGCGTCCACGAGGTTCGTGTCGCCGAGGAACTCCTCGACGAACAGGCTCACGGGGTCGTCGTAGACCTCCCGCGGCTCGCCGACCTGTTCGACGTCGCCGTCGTTCATGATGGCGATGCTGTCCGCGAGCGTGAACGCCTCGTTCTGGTCGTGGGTAACGTGGACGAACGTCGTCTCGACCTCGTCGTGGATGTTGCGGAGCTCGAGCTGCATCTGCTCGCGCAGCCGCTTGTCGAGGTTCGACAGCGGCTCGTCGAGCAGGAGGACGTCCGGTTCGATGGCCAGCGACCGCGCGAGCGCGACGCGCTGCTTCTGACCGCCGGAGAGGTCCTCGGGGTCGGCGTCCGCGAACTCCCCCATCTCGACGACGTCGAGGACGTCGCGGGCGCGCTCGCGGCGTGCGGCCTCGCCGACGCCGTCCATCTTCAAGCCGAACGCGACGTTCTCGATGACGCTCTTGTGCGGGAACAGCGCCCACGACTGGAACACCATCGAGGTGTCCCGCTCGTACGGCGGCTCGTCGGTGACGCGGTCGTCGCCGATGTAGACGTCGCCGTCGGTCGGCGTCTCGAGGCCGCCGAGCATCCGCAGGGTCGTGGACTTCCCGCAGCCTGACGGCCCGAGCAGGCACAGTAGCTCGCCGTCGTCTACGTCGAGGTCGAGGCCGTCCACGGCAGTCAGGTCGCCGTACTCCTTGGTCAGGTCGGCGAGTGTGACGGAAGCCATCGGCTTACTGGTTTTTCATCTGCTTGAACTTGTTCGAGAACTGCTCGGAGTAGGGCGCGACTTCCTCCCACTGCGGAATCGACCACTGCTCGGCCTCCTCGGCGGTGGTCGGGAGGTACTGCGCGAGGTCGTCGGGGTAGGACATCCCCGACGTGGTGAAGAACAGCGGGTGGTCTTCGGCCCACTTGCTCTGAACTTCGGGGTCGAGGAGCATGTTGATGAACTCCTCGCCGAGCTGGCGCTTGTCCGTGCCGCGGACGACCGCCCAGTTGTTCATCCAGCCGGCGTTCTGCTCGGGCATCGCGAACTCGACGTTCGGGTGGTCCTCCATGTCGTAGTAGACCTGGTCGAAGTACCACTGTGCGGCGTCGACGATGCCGTTCTGGAACTGCTGCCAGACGTCCGTCCCGGAGGACGCCCACCCCTCGATGGGCCACGCTTCGATGGTGTCCATGAGCGCGTCGTGGTGCTGTTCTTCGTAGAGTTCCTGTGCGCCGGGTGCGGCGTCCGTGCCGACGCCGGCGGCCAGCAGCGGATAGATCCAGAACCCGGAGTCGACGCCGACGCCGTTAGATTGCTGGACGACGAAGCTGGTGAAGTCACTCCAGGTCTCCACGGGCTCCTCGAGGTCCGTGTTGTAGAGGATGCTCAGCGGCGCGCCGTCGACGGGGGCGCCGTGGGAGTACGGACGGATGTCCTTGTAGTGCTGAATGACGTTGTCGATGTTCGGGATGTGGTCCTCGTACCGGAGCTCCTCGAAGAGGTCCTGCGACCGGCCGTTGTAGTAGATGGGTTCGCATGCGACCGTCACGTCGAACGGCGGGTCGTCGGCGGGCGCTGACTTGATCTTCGCGAGCAGCGAGTTCCACCCGGAGACCAACTCGAGCTCGGCGTCGAACCGGGACTCGAAGATGGGACGGATGGCTTCCTCGAAGCGCTCGACGTAGTTGCCGCTCCAGACTGTAACGCGGAGCGTCTGCGGTCCGCCGCTATCGCCGAGCATCCCTGTGCAGCCCGCGAGCGCGCTCGCACCGGCGGTCCCGGCCGCACCGAGGAACGCTCGGCGGCTCGCAGAGCTGTGTCTAGTGTCTCGATTCTCGCCCGTGTTGTCCAGGCCGTTGCCTGACATACCCGGGCTCAAACGAAGTGCGACATAAAACAGTGATGGCATCAACACTCCTCCATGAGAGTCCACAACAAGGATTTTCGGGCGTCTCGCTCCGTCTGGTGTCGTGGCGGTAGCGGGGGGAAACGCCGACGTTAAACGGCGTGACTCCGTACGCCGCTGTAATGAGTCACGAAGAGACGCGTTCGGCGGGAGACCTCCGGAACACCGGACTCTCCCTGAAACACGACCGGACGTGGGACTACGAACTCGACCGCATCGTGGAGGCGGTCGAGGAGCGCGACGCGGAGAAGGTCGGCCTGCAGTTCCCCGAGGGACTGAAGCGCAGCGCACCCGGGGTCGCCGACGACCTCCGGAAGCTCCTCCCCGACGACACGCGCGTGCTGATTTCGGGGCAGCCGTGTTACGGCGCCTGCGACCTCGACACGTACATGATGCGGCGGACGGACGTCTTCGTCCACTTCGGGCACTCCCCGATGAAGGAGTCCGAGAAGATCATCTACGTGCCGCTGTTCTCGAACGTCGACGTCGAGCCCATCATGGAGCAGTCCCTCGAGAAGCTGGAGGTCGGGGACGTCGGGCTCGTCACGACCGCCCAGCACATGAACCTCTTCCCGGAGATGAAAGAGTGGCTGACCGAGCGCGGCTTCGAGGTCCACACGCGGAAAGGCGACGACCGCCTCACTCACGAGGGGCAGGTGCTGGGCTGTAACTACGCGAGCGCGGACATCGACGCCGACCAGGTGCTGTACGTCGGCGGCGGGAAGTTCCACCCGCTCGGGCTCGCGATGGAGCACCCCGAGAAGAAGGTCGTCATCGCCGACCCCGTGAACAACTCCGTCTCAGTCGCGGACACCGAGAAGTTCCTCAAGCAGCGCTACGCCACCGTCCACAAGGCGATGGACGCCGAGAAGTGGGGCGTCATCTTCTGCACGAAAATCGGGCAGGGGCGCTGGGACCAGGCCAACGAGATCGTGGAGAACAACGACAACGCCTACCTCATCACGATGGACGAGGTGACGCCGGACCGCCTCCGGAACTTCGACATGGACGCGTTCGTGAACACGGGCTGTCCGCGCATAACGACCGACGACGGCCCGCAGTTCCACAAGCCGATGCTGACCCCCGGCGAGTACGAGATTGCGGTGGGCAACAAGCCCCTCGACGAGCTCTCGTTCGACACGTTCCACGGCACCTGGTAGCGCTATTCTGCGGTTTCGACGCCCGTAATATCGAATCGCGTGCCGCCCGCCTCGCCGTCGGTCACTTCGACGCTCCAGCCGTGGGCGTCGACGAGTTCCGCGACGATGCTGAGGCCGAGCCCGGTGCCGTCGTCGGTCGTCGAGTAGGCGTACTCGAAGACGCGCTCGCGGTCGCCGTCCGGGATGCCGCGGCCGTCGTCCTCGACGTAGAACCCCGACCCGTCCGCGAGGTCGCCGACGCGGACCGTCACGCAGTCCTCCGG
Organism: Halobacterium hubeiense; assembly: GCF_001488575.1. Taxonomy (NCBI): domain Archaea; kingdom Methanobacteriati; phylum Methanobacteriota; class Halobacteria; order Halobacteriales; family Halobacteriaceae; genus Halobacterium; species Halobacterium hubeiense. Next base: position 981,125 of record NZ_LN831302.1, on the reverse strand, counting down.
CGGGTTCTCGGCGGCGTGTTCGACCGAGTTCCGGAAGAGGTTCTCCAGTAGCTGGGCGAGGCGGCCTTCGTCGGCGCGCACCGTCAGCCCCGAGTCCGCGACGAGCGTCGCCGTCTCCGTCTCCACGGTCGCCCACGCGCGTTCGGCGGCGGCGTCCAGCCGCACGTCGTCGAGGTCGGTCGCGGTCCGGCCGTGCCGCGCGAGCGCGAGGACGTCGTCGATGAGCGTGCGCATCCGATCGTGGGCGTCCGCGACCGTCTGGAGGCGGTCGCTGTCGCGGCGCTCGCGGACGAGTTCGAGGTTCCCCTCCGCGACGTTCAGGGGGTTACGGAGGTCGTGGCTGAGGATGTCCGCGAACTCCTCTAAGCGGTCGCGCTCGCGGCGGAGCGCGCGCTCGCGCTCCTTGAACTCCGTGACGTCCCGGGTGACGCCGACGAGGTGCGTGACCTCGCCGTCGACGACGACCGGCGAGACGGTGCCGGAGACGACGATGTCGCCGGCGGGGAACTCGAAGACCTCCTCGAACTGGACGGGCTCGCGGCGCTCGTAGCACTCGCGGTGGTACGACGTGGTCTGCTCGCCGAGGCCGCCGTCGAAGGCCTCCCGGCCGGTCTTCCCGATTATGTCTTCCGCGGAGAGCCCGCTCATCGCCTCGTGGGCGGGGTTGAGCTGGCGGTAGACGAACTCGGCGTCGTCGCCGTCCTCGACGACCTCCAGCAGGAACAGGCCGTCCTGCGCGTTCTCGAAGACGGTCTCGTACTGGCGTTTCAGCCGGCGGAGCTCGGCCTCGCGGGCCTCGCGCTCGCTGACGTCGCGGCTGATGGCGAGGAACTGGTGCTCGCCGGCGACCGCCAGCTTCGCGAGGTGGACTTCGACCGGGAACGTCGAGCCGTCCGCGCGCTCGAACTCGGCCTCGAAGCGGCGGACGTCGCCGCGCTCCATCGCGGACTCCATCTGGAGTACCGAGTCGCGGTCGGTCGTCGCGTCCACGTCCCAGACGGTCTTCCCGACGAGTTCGTCGTGCGCGTAGCCGAGTTCCTCGCAGATGCGCTCGTTAGCGTCGACGATGACGCCGTCGGCGTCGTGGATGTTCACCATGTCCGGGGAGTTCTCGAAGAGGGCTTCGAGGCGCTCGGTGTTGCGTTCGAGGCGGTGCTGGCGCTCGCGCTGCTGGGTGATGTCCGTGATGAACCCCTCGATGCCCCGCAGGTCGCCGTCGGCGTCGTAGATGCCGCGGCCGCGCTCCCAGACGTGCTTGCGGTTGCCACACCGCGTCCGGATGCGGTACGTGACCTCGAAGTGCTCGCCCGCGTCGAGGGCGTCCTGCACCGCGTCCCACGTCGCCTCGCGGTCGTCGGGGTGGATGATTTCCTCGCCCCAGACCACGTCGCCGGCTTCGAGCGTGGCCGCCGCGTAGCCCGTGAGCTGCTCGCACTCGCCGCCAACGTACTCCATCGGCCAGTCGGGTTCGTTCCGACACCGGTACACCATCCCGGGGAGGTTGCTGATGAGTGTTTCGAGGCGGCGGTTCCGCTCGTCGAGGGCGCGCTCCGAGCGGCGTTTCTCGACGGCGTTCTCCACGCGGTTCGCGAGCACCGCGTACTGCTCGGTGCCGGTCTCCTTCTGGAGGTAGTCGGTGACGCCGGCGGAAATCGCGTCGCTGGCGACCTCCTCGCTGCCCTTCCCGGTGAAGAGGACGAACGGGAGGTCGGGATTGTCTTCGCGGACGGCTTCGAGGAACTCGATGCCGTTCTGCTCGGGCATGTCGTAGTCGGAGACCACGCAGTCGTAGTCCCGCGCGGCGAGGCGGTCGAGCGCGTCCGTCGTGCTGGTCACCGTCGTGACGTCGAGGCGCGCGTTGACGCGTTCGAGGTACGTGCTGGCGAGGTCGCCGAACGCGTCGTCGTCCACGTGGAGGACGCGTATCGACCCGCCCGTCGCGGTCGTCCCGGCGGCCATGGGCCCACATCGGGCCGTCTCAGCAAATAACGACGGGGTCGCCCCCAGCCGAGAAATTACTACTGGACATTAGCAAAGCTTTTTGTATTTCCCCCATGTATGTGTGAGCAAGATGAGCACGTCACGCCGAACCAGCCCCACCGAGGGCTGTCGCCCCACCGACTCCACTCCCGTCACCGTCGACGCGGACACCATCGCAGACGCGTCCCGCGAGGACCTCCGCGCGCTCGCCGACGACCTCGCCGACGAGGGCTACGTCCCCGCCGAGGTCGCCGCCGACGCCGCCTTCGACGAGGACTGCTCGCTTGCCACCCAGCGCGAGGCCGACCGCCTCCGCGAGCTCGTCGAGAACGCCGCGTTCCTCGGCGCGAACCGCCTCACCGTCGACGTCCGGGAGGCCGCCGCCCCCGAGAAGGTCCGCCCCGCGCTCTCCGCGGTCGCCGAGCGCGCGCGCCGCGACGGTCTCGTCGTCGATGTCGACGGCCTCTCGCTGAACTGACGTTCTCTCTTTCGTGACGGAGCTTTCTTCGCCCCCGGAGCCCTCGGCCCGGGCATGAAGCGCGCGCTCGAACGGCGCCTCTCGGCGGTCGAAGGGTTCCGCGACCCGAGCGCCGCGCTCGAACAGTACCCGACGCCCGCGGCCCTCGCCGCCCACCTCCTCCACCTCGCGGACCTCCACGGCGACATCGCCGGCCGCACCGTCGCGGACCTCGGCACCGGCACCGGGATGCTCGCGCTCGGCGCCGCCACCCGCGAGCCCGAGCGCGTCCTCGCGGTCGAGCGCGACCCGGCCGCGCTCGCTGTCGCCCGCGAGAACGAACCGCGCGTCGAACCACCGGTCGGCGTCGATTGGCTGCTCGGGGACGCGACGCGGCCGCCGCTGGCGGAGGTAGATACGGTCGTGATGAATCCGCCGTTCGGCGCGCAGCGCGGCAGCGAGCACGCCGACCGCGCGTTCCTCGCCGCGACCGCCGAAGTCGCGGGCGTCTCCTACTCCGTGCACAACGCCGGCAGCAAGTCGTTCGTGGAGTCGTTCGCCGCCGACGAGGGCGGCGAAGTCACGCACGCGTTCGCCGCCGAGTTCGACGTCGAACGGCAGTTCGAGTTCCACACCAGCGAGCGCGAAGCGCTGGACGTCGAAGTCTTCCGCATCGAGTGGGCGGGCTACTCGTAGGTCTCCGGGCTGGCGATGCTGACGGTGGTGTTCCCGTACTCGGCGAACACCCGGCTGCCGTTCCGCACGAACGTCAGGCCGCCCGCGTCCGCGGTCTCGTTCCGACCGGGAATCCCCGTCGAGTCCACGACTGTCTCGTTGCGCAACACGTCGAGGTCGAAGCCGCCGCTCGACGACGTCACGCGCACCTGTCGGCCGGCGACGACGGGCGCGGCCGTGGCGTTCCCGGAGCTGTAGACGTGGCGCGTCTCGCCCTCGGGCGGCGTGACGTAGACGTTGTAGACGGCGCTGGCGCCCGCGGGCACCCAGCCGCGGCGGTGGACGCCGACGGACTCCTTCCAGCCGACGCCGCCGACCGTGACTGACTGGTCGCCGTAGAAGCCGAGTCTGCTCGCGCTCACCTCCTCGGTCCAGACCTCGCGCTCGGGGCTGGCGACGATGACGCCGCTGGCGGTGACGTTCGTCGCCTGCGAGAAGTACGGGAGGTCCACGCCCGCGACGCGCTCGTTGGTGACGTCCTCGGCGTAAGTCACCTCGTAGCCGCGGACCTCCACGGGGTCGCCGGGGAGGTCGGCGTCCGCGACGGTGGTGAGGTTCACCGGCACGGCGACCATCGACATCGTCACGACGGGCAACAGCAACACGAGGAACGCGACCTTCCGCGTGGACACGTCGCGGACCAGCGTGGTCGCGTCGGCGCGCACGGCCGCGGTGAGGACGATGGCGAGCGCGGCGACCAGCAGCACGCCGAGCGCGCGGAACAGCACGTACTCGTCGGCGGCGCCGTACCACCACACCGCCCACAGCGACATCGACGCCGCGAGCACGACCGCGCCGAACCAGATGCGGGCCGCCGACGGCCGGTTCTCGCGGCGGACGACGAGCGCGGCGGCGAGCACGGCGCCGACGAGGAACCCGAACATGTGGCCCTGCACGGAGACGCCCGCCCACCACGGCGTCGAGAACGACGACGACGCGGAGGCGTACGTGATGGGGTCGTGGACGACCGTCCACAGCAGCGACAGCACCTCGCGGACCGACACCGCGAGCACGGTCGCCAGCGGGAAGCGCACGAGCGCGAAGCCGGCGAACGCGTAGACGACGCCGGAGAAGCCGATGGTCGCGCCCCACGAGAACACGCCGGTCAGCAGGCCGACCGCGAGGACGACCCCCGGGAAGACGACGAGCGCGCGGACGTGGGGGTTCGTGCGAAGCGACCCGAACGAGGACTGGCCGCGCTCGGTCGGGTAGTGGGAGAACGCGTACTCCGCCAGCGGCGCGAGCGCGACGGTCGCGACGAGGTTCCCCGTGACGTGGCCGAGGCTGGCGTGCGCGAACGCCGACGTGACGATGCCCAGCGGGTAGAAGTACGACCACGAGACGAACGGCACGACCAGCGGCGAGCCCGCGGCGCCGAACTGCACGACCAGGTAGAACGCGGCGACGCCGGCGACGACCAGAAGCGTCCCCCACGGAATCCCGAACAGGAGCCGACCGCGAACGCGGCGGACGGCGGCACGGCCTTCGCCGACCGACAGCACGGCGATGCCGGTCGCGACGAAGGTGACGACGGCCGCGTACGCGGCGGCCGTCCAGGCGTCGAGCGTTCCCAGCGCCGCCGCGGCGGCGATACCGACGAGCACGGCGACGGGCGCGGCGCGCGCGAGCGACGAGAACCGACGGAACCGCGGCACCGCGGCGGTCACCGCGAGGAGGGCCAGCGTGGTCGCGGCGACGACGACCACCGGCGAGACGTTCATACCTCTACGTGGCTGGCCCCGGCGGCATAAACAGTCCGCCCGCGAGCCGTCGCTTCGAAACGTTGAAACGCGCCACGAGCGAACCTACGCGCATGGACCTGCGGGTTATCGAGAAGGGAGACGCGGAACTCACTATCGAGATTGCCGGGGAGGACCACACGTTCATGAACGGGCTGAAGGGCTCGCTCCTCGAGACCGAGGGCGTCGCCGCGGCCTCGTACGACATGAACCCCGAGCAGTCCGGCGGGCAGACCGAGCCGGTGCTCACCATCAAGACCGAGGACGGCACCGACCCCCTCGACGCGCTGCAGTCGGCGGCCGAGCGGATGGGCGACGAGCTCCGCGACTTCGCGGACGCGTTCGAGGCGGCGGCTTAACCGAGGACGACCGACAGCTCGAAGCGCCGCCCGCCGAACTCGAAGGCCGGGTCCGGGCTGCGCTCGGCGAGCGCTTCGACGTGTTCTTCGAGGGCGACGCGGCGCCCGGACTGCGTGCGGACGCGGACGCTCTCGGTGTCCGCGCCGAAGTACGCGACCGCGTTCTGTATCTCCGGCATCGACAGCACGTCCGTGAGCGACAGCTGCGTGGCGTCGGCGTCGCTGTCGGTCAACACGAGGTACGTCGGCTGTACTCCCCCACTGGTGTGCGAGAGGTTCACGAACCGCGCGGAGTCGCATTCGACGGCTTCCACCGCCGAACGCCCCGGGTCGAGCGGTCCGTCGGCCGAGCACTGGGCCGTTCCCGGGTCCCCCGACCCGGGTGCGCCAGAGTGAGACATGTCCTCAATGTGTTGTACTTCGGTGATAAATCATTCGCAGCATCAACGAGCGGCGAGCGCAAGCGTTGCCGAGAAACCGTAGATGGGCGCGTTACGCCGTCAGCGGCGGACCGGGACGCCGTGGTCGTCGAGGTACTGCTTGGTCTCCTCGATGCTGTACTCCCCGTAGTGAAAAATCGAGGCCGCGAGCGCGGCGTCCGCGCCCGCGTCGAAGGCGTCCACCATGTCCTGTGGCGACCCGCAGCCCGAGGAGGCGATGACTGGCGTCGAGACGGCGTCGCAGACCGCCCCCGTCAGCGGCAGGTCGTAGCCGTCCTTCGTGCCGTCGGCGTCGATGGAGTTCACGAACAGCTCGCCAGCGCCGCGCTCCTCCGCCTCGCGCGCCCACTCGACGACGTCGCGGCCGGTCCCCTCGCGGCCGCCCTTCACGGTCGCCTCGAACCAGCAGGACTCGCCATCGACCTGCTCGTAGTGCTCGCCCTGTTCGTCGTAGCGCCGGCGCGCGTCCACGCTGATGACGATGCACTGGTTGCCGAACGCCTTCGCGCCCTCCGTGATGAGCTCGGGGCGTTCGAGCGCGCCCGTGTTGATGGAAACCTTGTCGGCGCCCGCGCGCAGCGTCTCCTTGATGTCGGCCTTCTCGCGGATGCCGCCGCCGACGGTCAGCGGGATGAACACCTCGTCGGCGACGCGCTCGACGGTCTCCAGCATCGTCGCGCGGCCCTCCGCGCTCGCGGTGATGTCGAGGAAGACGAACTCGTCGGCGCCCGCTTCGTTGTACCGTTTCGCCATCTCCACGGGGTCGCCCGTGTACTCGAGGTCCTCGAAGTTCACGCCCGTGTAGACGGCGGCGTTCCCGTCGTCGTCTAAGTCGACGTCGACGCACGGGATGACGCGCTTGGTCAGCATAGTTCGCAGTTCGCGGGAGCCTCCGATAGTGGTTTCGTCTCCGGCATCCAACGACCGGCCGTGAGGGATACGTCATGACGTACGTCGTCGCGTTCGACGACTCGCCGCTCTCGCGGGCCGCGCTCGGCCGCGCGGTCGCGTTCTCGGGAGCGACCGACGAGTCTGTCGTCGCGGTCACCGCGATTCCCCGGGACACCGAGACGGCGCGCGAGCGCGGCTGGCTGGGGGGCAGCGAGTCGTTCAGCGTCGAACAGGTCGCACAGAATCTCACCGAGCGCGTGGCCGACGCTGACCCGGGCGTCGAGTTCGCGTATCGGGTGGTGGACAAGTACGCGCCCCGCGGCCGCGTGAGCCGCGAGGTCCGCGAACTCGCCGTCGAACGCGACGCGACCGTCGTGTTCATCGGCAGCGACAACGCCGGCCGGATGGTCGGGGGCATCACGTCGGTCGGACAGAACGTCTCCGCGGACGACCGCTACGACGTCCACATCGTCCGCCACGTGGACTGACGCGGGTTCGGTACTGCCAAGTAGGCCCCCACCCAATCGCCGCGCATGACAGACGACCACGCTCACGACGACTCGGGCCGCGTCACCGCACCGATGCAGGAGTTCTCCACGGGACAGGTCGGCACCGGCTTCCTCGTTCTGCTGGTCGGCCTCGCGGTGGCGTACCTCGTGCCGGCGTTCCTCTAGTCCAGTTCGCGTTCGAGGACGCGGCGCGCGTCCACGATTTCTTCGAAGCCGTAGTCCACGACTTCGCCAGCCACAGCGACGGACAGCGCGCCGTCGCCGGTCGCCTCGCCGAGGTCGACGACCGGCGCGTCCACCGCGTCGCGGAGCGCCGTGGCGTCCGTGGTCTCCACGACCGCGCGCCCCGGCGCCTCCGAGAACAGCGCGCCGACGCTCGGCACGTCTACCGCGACGCCCGCGTCCTCGCCGACCATCTCGGCGAGCGTGACCGCGAGCCCGCCGTCGCTGACGTCGTGGACGGCGAGCGTCGCGTCGTGGGTCGCCGCCGCGCGGACCGCCGCGACGCCGTCGTCGGCCACGTCGGGGAACGGCGCCCTCCCGTCGAACTGCGCGAGGTACTCGCTCCCGCCGAGCGTCTCGTCGTGGCCGCCGACGAGCACGAGGTCGCCGTCGCCCACGGTGGCCATCCCGGGCGCGTCGTAGCCCTGCCGGACGCCGAGCATCGCGAGCGTCGGCGTCGGCGGCACCGGCCCCGCGGCGGAGTCGTTGTAGAGGCTGACGTTCCCGCCGACGACCGGCGCGTCCACCGCGCGACAGCCGTCCGCGAGCCCGTCCACGGCCGCCGCGAACCCGCCGTAGACGTCGGGCTTCTCGGGATTGCCGCCGTTCAGGCAGTCCACCGCCGCGAGCGGCTCCGCGCCGACGGCCGCGAGGTTCGTCGCGTTCTCCACGGCGGTCGCGTACGCGCCGCGGTACGGCGACGCGTCGGTCCAGTTCGGGTTCGCGCCAGCGGAGAACGCCAGCGCCACCTCGCCGTCGGCGGCCGGGAGCGTCAGCGCGTCGGCGGCCGGGAGCGTCAGCGCGGCGGCGTCCTCGCCGGGCCGCCGGAGCGTCCGGTTGCCGACCTCGTGGTCGTACTGGCGGTACACCCAGCGCTTGCTCGCAGTGTTCGGGCTCGACAGCACCGCGTCGAACGCCTTGCCAACGGAGACGTCCGGCAGGTCCGTCTCCGGCTCGCTGGGCTCCTCGCGTTCGAGGTCGTTCATCGGCGCGCCGTCCGCGAGGAACTCCGCGGGGGCATCGACGACTGTTTCCCCTTCAAATTCACAGACGTAGTTCCCGTCCGTCACTTCGCCGATGACCGAGCAGCCGAGGTCGAAGCGCTCCGCGATTTCCCGCACGCGCTCGACGTCCTCGGGGCGGACCTCGTAGCACATCCGCTCCTGGGACTCCGCGAGCAGAATTTCGAGCGCGTTCATATTCGGCTCGCGCTGGTGGACCGCCCCCAGGTCGATGCGCGCGCCGAGGCCGCCCTGCGCGACCATCTCAGAGGACGCGCCGCCCAGCCCCGCCGCGCCGAGGTCGCGGGCTGCCATCACGAGGTCCTCGTCGACGAGCGCCTCGTTGGCCTCCACGAGCAGTTTCTCCGTGTACGGGTCGCCGACCTGCACCGCGGGCCGGTCCTCCGTCTCGGCGTCCTCCGCGAGGTCCTCGCTGGCGAAGCTCGCGCCGCCGAGGCCGTCGCGGCCGGTCGCGTTCCCGACGAGCACGAGCTTGTTCCCGGGCTCGTTGGCGGCCGCCGTCACGAGCCGGTCCTCGGTGACGAGGCCGACGCACGCGACGTTCACGAGCGGGTTCCCTTCGTAGCCGTCGTGGAACTGCGTGCTCCCCGTGACGGTAGGGACGCCGATGGCGTTCCCGTAGTCGCTGATGCCCTCCACGACGCCGTCGAGGAGGTACCGAGAGTGGTCCCGGTCGAAGCCGCCGAAGTACAGCGCGTCCGCGAGCGCGACGGGGTACGCGCCCATCGAGAGCGTGTCGCGGACGATGCCGCCGACGCCCGTCGCGGCGCCATCGTAGGGGTCCACGTAGGAGGGGTGGTTGTGGCTCTCGACGCCGAACGTCACGAGCTGGTCCGTGCCGGGGACCGACACCACGGCGGCGTCGTCGCCCGGCCCGACGACCACGTCGTCGCTGTCGGTGGTGAACGCGGACAAAAGCGGCCGGGAGGAGCGGTACGCGCAGTGCTCGCTCCAGAGGTTCTCGAACAGCGCGGCCTCCGCCCGCGTCGGGTCCCGTCCCAGTTCTGCTTCGACGAGGCGTCGGTCCGAGTCGGCGAGTGGCATTCACCTTCGTGGTCCTTCTGCGAGCGTTTAGTCGTTTCTATATGCACAGACGTGAACAGTCTCGGTCGGAGCTCCCGCCCGACGTTTCCGGACCGGGGCGCTTTTGCCCACCCCCGCGTAATCTGGAGGCGTGCTTTCCGTCGAACTCCACGCGCACTCCGAGCTCTCCTACGACGGCCGCGACCCCGTCGAGATGCTCTTAGAGCAGGCGCGGGCGGTGGGGCTCGACGCGCTCGCTGTCACCGACCACGACGAAATCGACGCGAGCCTGCGGGCCGCCGACCTCGCCGAGGAGTACGGGCTCGTCGGCATCCCGGGGATGGAGGTGACCAGCGCCGACGGCCACGTCCTCGCCATCGGCGTCGAGGAGGCGGTGCCGTCGGGCGAGCCGTTCGTGGACACGCTCGACGCGATTCGCGACCGCGGCGGCATCGCCATCGTCCCCCACCCGTTCCAGTCCTCGCGCAGCGGCGTCGCGCCGAACGTCTCCACGGCGACGCTCGCCTCCGCGGACGCCATCGAGGTGTACAACTCGCGGCTGCTCACGGGCCGCGCGAACCGCAAAGCCGAGCGGTTCGCGCGCAGCCACAACCGCCCGATGACCGCGGGCAGCGACGCCCACATCGCGGAGATGGTGGGGCAGGCGGTGACGCGCGTCGGCGCCGACGAGCGCTCGCTGGAGGCCATCCTCGACGCCATCCGCGACGGGCGGACGAGCGTCGAGGGCAAGCGCACGCCGTGGCACATCAGCTTCCGGCAGGCCGCCGGCGGTGCGAAGCGCCGCGTGAAGAACCGCCTCGCGGAGTTCTTCTGAGGGATGGACGACGCGCTCGCCGCGACCGTCCGCCGCGCGCTCGACGAGAGCGACCCGCTCCCGGGCACGTACGGCTTCGCGGGCGAACTGCCGGACGGCCGGCTCGTCCGCGACGTGCTGGGGCGCGACCGCTGTTACTACGACGGCGACGCGTGGAGCCGCGACCCCGACGACCTCGCGGACCCGACGCTGCTGCCCGCGGGCCACGTCCGCGAGGACGGCGAGACGCGGCGCGCGTGGCGACTCCCGGACCCGCCCGCGAGCCACGACGACCCGGTGAGGAGCGTCCGGGGCGCGCTCGACGAGGCGCTCGACGTGCCGAGCGACGACCTCGCGGTGGCGTTCTCCGGCGGCGTGGACTCCGCGCTCGTCGCCGCGGAACTGGACGCGCCGCTGTACGTCGTCGGCTACGAGGGCTGCGCGGACATCGAAGCAGCCCGGGAGTCCGCGGCCGCGATGGGGCGCGCCGACGACCTGCGCGTCCACGAGGTGACGCTGGACGACATCGAGGCCGCGGTCCCCGAGGTGGCGCGCGCCATCGGCCGCACGAACGCGATGGACGTCCAGATTGCGCTCCCCCTCTACCTCGTCGCCGAGCGAGTCGCCAGCGACGGCTTCTCGCGGCTCGCGCTCGGGCAGGGCGCGGACGAACTGTTCGGCGGCTACGCGAAGGTCGCGGCCGCGCCCGACGACCCGCGGACGGACGCGGACACGATTCGGGGCGCGCGCCGCGAAGTCCTAGAGACGCTGCCCGAACAGCTAGAGCGGGACACGCGAGCGATTCGCGCGGCGGGCGTCGAGCCCGTGACGCCGCTGCTCCACGACGACGTGGTGCGCGCCGCGCTGGAACTCCCCGAGGAGTGGCTGGTCGCCGGGGAGACGCGGAAGCGCGCGCTCCGGGAGGCGGCCCGCGAGCGACTCCCGGACGCGGTCTGCGCCCGCGAGAAGAAGGCCGTCCAGTACGGCAGTCTCGTCGCGCGCGAGGTCGACCGGCTCGCCCGGCAGGCCGGATTCAAGCGCCGGATGGACGACCACGTCACGAAGTACGTCCAGAGCCGTGTGGACGACCGAAGGGAGTCCACAGACAGTGCGAGCGGGGAGCGGAGCGAACCCGTGAGCCGGCTGGACTGACTACGCCTCGCTGGCGGCCTCGATGGCCTCCAGCGCGATTTGAACGGTGTCGGCGTCGAGGTCGCTGTCGCGGAGGTCGTCGGGGTCGTACCACGCCCACGCCTCCGGGCCGGCTTCGCCGTCCGCGGGGTCGATGTCTCGGGAGGGCACGGTCGCGAAGTAGACGTGGTCGATGTGCTGGTGGCCGACCGTGCCGTCCTCGTGGACGTTGATGTCGTAACAGAGCTGGTAGCGCGGCGACGGCAGCGCGAAGCCGTCGGGCGCGGGAACCTCGGGTGCCTCGCCGAGCAGCGTCGGCTCCAAGCTGGTCTCCTCCTCGACTTCGCGTTTGCCCGCTTCGTGCGGGAGTTCGTCGCGGTCCACGTGGCCGCCCGGCGGAATCGTGAGGCCGAGGCGGTCGTGCTCGTGGAGCGCGGTGGCGCCGTCGTTGACGACGTAGACGGTCGCCGTGAAGTGGCGGGTCGTCTCCATGCGGGCGAGGAGGTGCGACGCGCTCAAATCGGTTCGGGTCTCGGTCGCGGGAGGCCGCCGACACTAGTCGGTAACTACTCCGACAGAACGCGTATTCGGGCCGTCGCCGACTGTCCGCGTGTGTCCAATCACTCAGACCGACTGGCGACGGGCGGACGCGGGGTGACGGCCCGTGTCGAATAGCCGCGCGGAGTTCACGGTGTCGAAGGACGCCGACGGCGAGACCATCGAGGACGCACTCCACGAGCGGGAGGGCGTCCAGTTGGCGGCGTTCGACCCGGAGACCGGGCTCGTGGAGGTCCGGCACGGCGAGGCGCTGATATCGACGGAGGAAATCGAGTCGACGGTCCGCGAACTGGGCTACGACGTGGAGTAGCGGCCCCGGGAGGCGTCGGTCACGCCTCGACGTTCGTCTCGCCGCCGGCTTCCAGAATCTCGTGGTAGCGGTTGCGGATGGTGACCTCGCTGACGTTCGCGATGTCGCTGACCTGGCTCTGCGTGATGCGCTCGTCCACGAGGAGGCTGGCGGCGTACACCGCGGCGGCCGCGAGGCCGACCGGCGACTTCCCGGAGTAGAGGCCGGCGTCCTCGGCGCTCTCTAGGAGGTCGCGGGCGCGGCGCTCGACCTCGTCGGAGAGCCCGAGGTCCGAGCAGAACCGCGGGACGTAGCTGGCCGGGTCGGTCGGCGCGACTTCGAGGCCGAGCTCGCGGGCGACGTACCGGTAGGTGCGCGCGATTTCGTCGCGCTCGACGCGGCTGACGTTCGCCACCTCGTCGAGACTCCGCGGGGTGCCGGCCTGCCGGGCGGCCGCGTACAGCGCGCTGGTGGCGACGCCCTCGATGGAGCGGCCGGGGAGGAGGTCCTCATCGAGCGCGCGGCGGTAAATCACGGACGCAGTCTCCCGGACGTTCTTCGGGAGGCCGAGCGCGGAGGCCATCCGCTCGATTTCGCCGAGCGCCTGCTTCAGATTGCGCTCCTTCGAGGTTCGCGTGCGGAAGCGCTCGTTCCACTTGCGGAGGCGCTGCATCTTCTGTCGCTGCCGGCCGGAGAGGGTGTTGCCGTAGGCGTCCTTGTCCTGCCAGCCGATGTTCGTCGACAGCCCCTTGTCGTGCATCAGATTCGTGGTGGGGGCACCGACGCGGCTCTTCTGGTCGTTCTCCTCGCTGCCGAACGCGCGCCACTCGGGGCCGCGGTCGATGCTGTCCTCCTCGACCACGAGACCGCAGTCCTCGCAGACGGTCTCCCCGCGCTCCTCGTCGACGGTGAGGCGACCGCCGCACTCCGGGCACTGGAGGTCGGCGTCCGCGTCTTCGCGCTCGTCTTCGCTCTCGCTCTCGGCGTCTTCGCGCGTTTCGCGGGTTCGCGTGTTGTCACTCATGGGGGCTGTGGGCGGGTTCTGTGGTCCTGAGAACGTCGGATACGTGTGGAGGGAGGGGCCGACCGCACTAAAGGACTGTGGCAGAAACTCGCATACGGGTGTGAGTCGTGGGGCATCGAAACGCTTACCGACGCCACGCGCGACTCCGGAGACATGAGCGATTCTGTGGACGCCGACGAGGTCGAGCACGTCGCGGACCTCGCGCGCGTGGACCTCGACGACGAGGAGCGCGCGCAGTTCGCCGACCAGTTCGGCGACATCCTCGAACACTTCGAAGCGCTCGAAGAGGTGCCCGAAGTCGAGGCCGAACCCGACCTCGTGAACGTGATGCGCAGCGACGAGGTCGAGGAGAGCCTCAGTCAGGAGGAGGCCCTGCGGAACGCCGACGACAGCGAGGACGGGCGCTTCAAGGGCCCGAAGGTGTCGTGATGAGCCTGAACGCGTACATCACCGACGAGGAAATCGAGGGCGAAGCGGACGGCCCGCTGGCGGGGAAGACCGTGGCCGTCAAGGACAACATCTCCACGGAGGGCGTCCGCACGACCTGCGGGTCGAAGATGCTCGAAGAGTACGTCCCACCCTACGACGCCACGGTCGTCGAGCGCCTCAAGGACGCGGGCGCGACCATCCCCGGGAAGACGAACATGGACGAGTTCGGGATGGGGACGACCACGGAGACGTCGTACTTCGGCGCGACGAAGAATCCGGTGGACGAGGACCGCGTGCCGGGTGGCTCCTCCGGTGGGAGCGCGGCGGTCGTCGCGGCCGGCGACGCGGACCTCGCGCTCGGCACGGATACTGGTGGTTCGATTCGGTGTCCCGCCGCGTTCTGCGGCGTCGTCGGCATCAAGCCGACGTACGGCCTCGTCTCCCGGTACGGGCTGGTCGCGTACGCGAACAGCCTCGAACAGATCGGCCCGATCGCGCCGACCGTCGAGGACGCCGCGGCGCTGCTGGACGTCGTCGCGGGTCCCGACGAGAACGACGGCACCACTCGCGAGGAGGGCGCGGACACGGACTTCGCGAGCGCCGCCGACGGCGACGTCGAGGGCCTGACGATTGGCGTCCCCACGGAACTCGTGGAGGGCGCAGAGGACGCCGTGGTGGAGACGTTCGACGCGGCAATCGAGGACCTCCGCGAGCAGGGCGCGACCGTCGAGGAAGTCAGCCTCCCCTCCGTCGAGTACGCGGTCGCGGCGTACTACGTCATCGCGATGTCGGAGGCCTCGTCGAACCTCGCGCGCTTCGACGGCGTGCGGTACGGCAACTCCGGGGGCTACGACGGCAACTGGAACGAGTCCTTCTCGGAAGCGCGCTCGGAGGGGTTCGGCGACGAGGTCAAGCGCCGCATCCTCCTCGGGACGTACGCGCTCTCCGCGGGCTACCACGACAAGTACTACAAGCAGGCGCAGGAGGCCCGCGCGTGGGTGAAACAGGACTTCGACGAGGCGTTCGAGGACGTGGACGTGCTGGCGTCCCCGACGATGCCGATTCTCCCGCCCGAGCTGGGCGAGAGCCTCGACGACCCCCTGAAGATGTACCTCGCGGACGCCAACACGACGCCCGTGAACCTCGCGAACCTCCCCGCCATCTCGGTGCCCGCGGGCGACGCCGACGGCCTCCCGGTCGGCCTCCAGCTCGTCGGCCCGGCGTTCGGCGAGGAGACGATTATCAACGCCGCCGCTGCGGTCGAGGAGTAGTTTCCCCTCTAACTGCGGTCCCAGAGTACTACGAATTCTCCGCGAGCGCAGCGAGCGGTCGCGCCCGCGGACCGCCGCGCGCCGTCGGCGCGCGAAGGGAGCAGGCGCGATTTTGGTGGAGATTTTGCCGAGGGCGCGCGGAGCGCGCCCGCAGCGAAAAAAGTGCGTTTAGAAGTCCGGCAGGTCGTCGGGCGCGTCGTACTCGGCCTCCCAGTCGACGTACTCGTCTTTGAGCAGCCGCGAGGCTTCCGCGCCGAGTTCCGCCAGCGACGCGTTGATGGCGGAGACGGTCTCCCAGGAGTTCAGCTCGGGGTGGATGTCGCGCTCGCGCCACGTCTCCGGGAGGCCGGGGGCGTGGTAGCCCACGCGGTCCGCGAAGTCATCCCAGAAGAAGTCGAAGCGGTCGAACATCCCGAGGTCCACGGCGATGTCGAACGCCTCCCGGGAGAGGTCTGTTTCGGTCGCCCACGTCTCGAAGGCTTCCTCCCACGCGCCGTCTTCGAGGAACTCCTGGAGGTCGTCGCGGTGGTAGTCGGTTCCCTGAACGGTGACGTCGTCGTACTCGTCGGGGTCGCCGTCTAGCTCGGGCGGGTCGGGTGCGGGCGCGTCGAGAGCCATGGCCGGCGGTAGGGGGTCGCCGGGGAAAAGCCTGCGCGTCGCCGCCGGTCAGGCGCCCAGCCAGTCGTTCGTCGATATCTCGTGGCCGCTCGTCCGGCAGATTTGGGCGCCGTGGTTGCGGACTTCGCGCGCGGAGGGGTACGTCTCCCGTTGGCGAATCTGGTCCTGAATCCACTCCGCGAGGTCGCGGGCCTGCGGCTTCCCGGCGATGCGCTCGACCTCGTTCAGGCCCTTCTCGTAGGCGCTGCGCTGGGAGCCGGCCCGCTCTTTGGCGCGCTCGCGGTCCGCGAGGTCGAGGACGGTCACGGCCGTCTCGTCGATGTTCCGCAGCAGCTTCTTGGCGTGCTCGGTCATTGTCCGCCTCGCTCTTGTTCGTATACTGTCATCGTCACGCGTGAACGGACGCCGACTACGCGGATAAGCCTGTGGGGCAGGTGTATTTTCTCACTTGATAAGTGATAAAATGAACATAATACTAACCCGGTGTAGGTGAGTGGTCTGCGACGTCAGACCGGCGGCGATCGCCGTCGGACTGACGGCTACAATGGTACGGAAACAAGACCGCCGGGCGGTTCACCCCGGCGACTCGACGCGGTTCCCCGCACAGCTCGCTCGCCTCCTCGCGGGCGCGAAACAACTCTGGACGGTCCTGCTGTACAGTTCGGCGTACCTCTCGGTTGTCACGGTCGTCGAGGTCGGCATCGCGATGGTCGTGCTGTCGCTGCCGCCGAGCCCCGCGCCCGCGGTGGTCGGCCTGCTCACGTTCGCCGTCTACGCCAACGACCGCATCGCCGACGCCGACGACGACGCCCGCGACAAGCCCGGGCAGGTCGCGTTCGTGCGCCGCCACGAGAACGCGCTGTACGTCGCCGCTGCGGTCGCGTACGGCCTCGCGGTCTCGCTGGCGATGCTCGGCGGGCCGCTGGCGCTGGCGCTGGCGCTGCTCCCGGGCGCGTTCTGGGTGCTGTACGCGAGCGACTGGCTGCCGCGGCTCGGCGCGGGCCTGCGCCGGCTGAAAGACATCCTCGTCGTCAACACCGCCGTCGTCGCGCTGGCCTGGTCGGTGTCGCTGACGTTCCTGCCGCTGGCGTTCGCCGACCGCGGCGTGACCCCCACCGTCGTGGTCGTGTTCGCGTACTTCTTCCTCCGGTCGTTCGTCGACGCCGAACTCCCGAACGTCAGCGACCGCGCGGGCGACGCGGACGCGGGCGTCCGCACGCTCCCCGTCGTGGTCGGCCTCCGAGGAACGCGGTACGTCCTCTACGCGGTCGACGTGGCCACCGCCGCGGTGTTCGCGTACGCCGTCGCCGCCGGCTACCTCTCGGTAGCGGTCGCGCTCGCGCTCGGCGCGGGGCTCGCGTACTCGCTGGCCGTCACGAGCGTGCTGGCGCGGTACGCCGACCGCGCGTGGCTGACTGTCGCGCCCGAACTCGAGTACGTCGTCGCCGGGGCGGCGCTCTCGGTGGTCGCGCTCGCGTAGCCCGCTCGCGGTCCCGCACGGCAACCTTCGCTGACCGGCACTCCTTTTACAAGTGCGGGACCAGTCCGAACAAACTGTGGTCACCCTCGTCGACGGCCTGACGGCCGTGCTACTGGTCAGCATCGCGGCCAGTTTCGCGGCCGCGTTGTTGGCGTGGCGGGAGCGCCCGGAGCCCGGTGCGTCCGCGATCGTCCTCATGCTCGCCGGGGTCGTCTGGTGGGCGGCGTTCCTCGTGTTCGAACTGCAGGCCTCGACGGTCGCCCGGAAGATACTCTGGTCGGACGTCCAGTGGGTCGGCGTCGTCGTCATCCCCGTCGCGTGGCTGCTGTTCGCGCTCGCGTACACGGGCCGCGACGAGTACGTCCGCCCGCAGGTGGTCGCCGTCCTCGCGGTCGTCCCCGCGGTGACCGTGGTGTTGGCGGCGACCAGCAACGCCCACGACCTGCTGTATCGCTCGACGACGGTGGTCTCCTACGGCGACCTCGTGTTGCTCGAACGCACGGGCGGCCCGTGGTACTGGGTGGTCGCGGCGTACACGTACGTCCTCGGCGCGCTCGGGTTCGTCCCGCTGCTGGGGCTGATTCGGAGCAACGCGGTGCTGTTCCGCGGGCAGAGCGCCGCCCTCCTGTTCGGGTCGCTGACGCCGTGGGTGACGAACATCCTCTCGGTCGCGGGCGTGCTCCCGCTCCCGGAGTTCGACCCGACGCCGATTGCGTTCGCCGTCACGGGCGTGGCGTTTCTCGGCGCCGTCACGCGGTTCCAGCTGTTCGACGCCAGCCCCGCGCCGAACTGGCGGGCGCGCCGGCTCGTCTTCGACCGGATGGACGACGCCGCAATCGTCGTGGACAGTCACGGCTACGTCGTGGACGCCAACGAGAGCGCGCAAGCGCTGCTGGGTCGCGCCCGCCGCGACGCAATCGGCGAGCCGGTGGCGTCGATGCTGCCGTCGCTGGGGCCGCTGGACGCCGACTGCCGCCCCGAACACGTCGCCATCGACGTGGACGGCGACGAGACGCCGTTCGACGTGTCGATAACGCCGGTGCGGGACGTCCGCGAGCGGCTCATCGGGCGCGTCGTCACGTTCCACGACGTCAGCCGGTACCTCCGACAGAAGCAGCGCCTCGAAGTGCTGAACCGCGCGTTCCGGCACAACGTCCGCACCGACACCCAGATGATTCTCGGGTACGCGGGCCAGCTGTCCCCGGACACCGACGAGGAGCGCGAGGCCGTGGGCATCGTCGAGCAGCGCGCGACCAGAATCGCGGCGCTCGGTGAGAAGGCCCGCGTCATCGTCGACCTGCTCGAACGCGAGGAGGGGCCGCGAGTGCCCGTGAGCCTCCACGAACTGCTCGACGGGCGCGTCCAGCGACTCCGCACCGCGTACCCGGCGGTGACCGTCGGCGTCTCGGAATATCCCGCGAACTGCACCGTGCCGGCGACGCTCGGCCCCGTCGTCTGGAACGTCCTGGAGAACGCCGCCGAGCACAACACGAGCGACGACCCGCACGTCGAGGTCGAGGTCGAAGCCACCGACGACCGCGTGGAGCTTCGCGTCGCGGACGACGGTCCCGGCGTCCACGCCAGCGAGTACGCCGCCCTCGAGAGCGGGACGGAGACGCCGCTGCACCACGCCAGCGGGCTCGGCCTGTGGCTGATTCACTGGGGGACGGACATCGCGGGCGGCCGCGTGACGTTCGCGGACAACGAGCCCACGGGTACCGTCGTCACGCTCGACGTGCCGCGGCTCGACTAGCTACCGCTGTTCGGCGTGGGCGTCGAGGGCGTCCTGCCGGAGCGCCTCCTCAGCCTCCGTCTCGCAGGCCAGCCGCGGCACCGCCGTCGGCGTGCCGTCGTCGTCGAGCGCGACGAACGTGAAGAAGGACGTCGTGGTCTTGCGCTCGGTGCCCTCCACGGGGTCCTCGGCGCGCACCTCGACTTTCACGTCGATGCTGGACTGCCCGACGTCGAAGACGAACGCCTCCACGACCGCGACCTCGCCCATCTCGATGGGCGCGATGAAGTCGACGTGGTCCATGGAGGCGGTGACGCACTGCCGGCCGGAGAACCGCATCGACGCGATGGCCGCGCAGATGTCCATCCAGTGCAGGACCGCGCCACCGAGCGCGCGGCCGAGGTTGTTCGTATCGTTGGGCAACAGCAACTCGGTCATCTCCGTGTAGGAGTCCATCAGGCGTGCGGATTCGGTCATGGGTCGTGGTTCTGCGCCGAGCGGCTTGAAGCCTTCCGAGTGGGGACGAACCCCGGGACAGCGCCCGGCACGTCGCCTTTCCGACAAGCGTAAGGCCGCCACGCCTAACGTCCACGCAATGAGCGAGGAATCCGCGGCGACCCGGGAGGGCTCCGTTCGGGTCGTCGGGACCGCCCACGTCTCCGCGGACAGCGTCGAGGAGGTCGAGCGGGTCGTCGAGGAGGAGAACCCGGACACGGTCGCCGTCGAACTCGACGAGGGACGCTACCGGCAGATGCAGGGCGACGCGCCCGAGGACCTCGACGCCAGCGACCTCCTGAAGGGGAGCATGGCGTTCCAGTTCCTGGCGTACTGGCTGCTGTCGTACGTCCAGCAGCGCCTCGGCGACAAGTTCGGCATCGAGCCGGGCGCGGACATGAAGGCGGGCATCGACGCCGCCGAGCGCATCGGCGCGGACGTCGCGCTCGTCGACCGCGACATCCAGGTGACGATTCAGCGCTTCTGGGCGCGCATGACCGCCGTCGAGAAGCTCCGGCTGGTCGGCGAACTCGCGTTGGGGGTCACGGACAGCCGCACGCTCGGGATGGGCGTCGGCGCGTTCGTCGGCTTCCTCCTCGGCGTCGTCGCGGAGTTCGTCGCCGGGCCGTTCCTGCTGCCGCCGCCGCCCGCGACGATTGGCGTCGTGGAGACGGCACTGGTCGTGCTCTCGGGGCTTGCGGAGGCCGTGCTGTTCGCGGGCGCCGGCGCGCTCGTGTTCGGCGCGGTGTTCGTCGTGCTGTTCGCGCGCGCCGCCCCCGAGGAGGACGTCGAGGAGTTCACGATGGACGATTTGACGGACGCGGACGTGGTGTCGGCGATGATGGAGGAGTTCCGGCGGTTCAGCCCCGCGGGCGCGGAAGCGCTCATCGACGAGCGCGACGCCTACATCGCGCACAACCTCGTCGCGTTGCGTTCGCAGGGCAAACACGTCGTCGCGGTGCTGGGCGCGGGCCACCGCGAGGGCGTCGAACGCTACCTCGACCACCCCGAGGAACTGCCGCCGATGGAGTCGCTGACCGGCACCCGCAAGAAGCGGGTCTCGGTCGCACGCGTTTTCGGCCTGCTGATTACGGTCGGCTTCCTCGCGTTCTTCGGCCTGCTGGTGATGGCGGGGGTGGGAAACACCGTCCTCCTGCAGGTGTTCGGCGCGTGGTTTCTGTTCAACGGGATAATCTCGCTGGGCGCGGCGAAGCTCGCGGGCGCGCACTGGACGAGCGCGGGCGTCGGCGGCGCAGTCGCGTGGCTCACGAGCATCAACCCGCTGCTCGCGCCCGGCTGGTTCGCGGGCTACGTCGAACTGCGCTACCTCTCGGTGCGCGTCGCCGACATCGGCACGCTGAACGAGCTCATGGACGACCAAGAGACGCCGATTCGTGACCTCCTTCAGCAGATGATAGACGTGCCGCTGTTCCGGCTCATCGCGGTGGTCGCGATGACGAACATCGGGAGCATCGTCGCCAGCGTCCTCTTCCCGTTCGTCGTGTTGCCGCTCATCGGCGGTCCCTTCGACAGCCTCGGCGCGGTCAGCGACGCGATGGTGCGGGGCGCACAGAACAGCGCGGACGCCATCTGGAGGCTGGTACAGTGAACTTCAGCGGCCGCGAACTCCGGGACCTCCTCGTGGCGTGGCTGGCGCTCGGGCTGGCGTTCAGCCTGCTGTACGTCCCCGTCTCCGCGACGAATCTCACCGAGGTGCTGGCGAGCGCGGCGTTCCTCGAGGAGTTCGCGCTGAGCCTCGCGACCGTGGGCGTCGCGTTCCTCCTGCACGAACTCGCGCACAAAGTGGTCGCCGTCAAGTTCGGCCAGCACGCGGAGTTCCGCGCGGACTTCGGGATGCTGGCGCTCGCCGTCGCGGGCGGCCTCGCGGGGTTCCTGTTCGCGGCGCCCGGCGCGGTCCACCACCGCGGCCGCATCACGCCCCGCGAGCACGGCCTCATCGCGCTCGCGGGCCCGCTGACGAACGTCGCGCTCGCCGTTCTCTCGCTGGGCGTGATGCTGACGGTCGCGCCGAACGTCGGCTGGCGCGGCCTGTTCATCAACGTGCTGCTGGCGGGGTTCAACATGATTCCGTTCGGGCCGCTGGACGGCGCGACGGTGCTGGAGTGGAGCAAGCCCGCGTACGCGGCTGCCGCCGTGGTCACCATCGGGCCGGCGCTGCTGTTCCTCTTCGTAATATAGTCGTCCGCGCATAGACCGGCACGCTTTTCGCCCCGACATGCGCACGCTCGTGTATGAGCGACGGGAGCGACGACGAACTCACGTACGCCGAGGCGGGCGTGGACATCGAGGACAGCGAGGCGGCGACCGCGGCGCTGGTCGGCGCCGTCTCCGAGGTCGGGGACACCACCGAGTACGCGGGCCTGGTGGACCTCGGCGACCAGTACCTCGCGCTCGCGACCGACGGCGTCGGCACGAAACTGCTCGTGGCGGTCGCGATGGAGGACTACTCCACAGTCGGCATCGACTGCATCGCGATGAACGTCAACGACCTCGTGGCGGCGGGCGTCGAGCCCGCGGCGTTCGTGGACTACCTCGCGGTGGACGTGCCCGACGAGGCGCGCGCTGCGGAGTTGGGAGAAGGACTGGCGGCGGGCGCCGAGGAGGCGGGCGTCGCGCTCGTCGGGGGCGAGACGGCGGTGATGCCGGAGGTCGTCAACGACTTCGACCTCGCGGGCACGGTCGCCGGCATCGCGACCGACAACGACTTGCTCGCTGGGGAGGCACAGGCTGGGGACGTGCTCGTCGGATTCGCGTCGTCGGGCATCCACTCGAACGGCCTCACGCTCGCGCGGGAGGCCGCCGACCGCGCCGGCGGCTTCGACGAGCCGTTCCCCGGCGACGGCTACGACACCGTGGGCGAGGCGCTACTGGAGCCCACCCGCATCTACACCTACCTGCTCAATGCGCTACACGAATACGACGTACACGCCGCGGCCCACGTCACCGGAGGCGGCTGGACGAACCTCGAACGCATGGGCGCGTTCCGCTACGAGGTCACGGACCCCCTCCCGGCACAGGACGTCTTCGACTTCGTGCAGGACGCGGGCAACGTCAGCGACGAGGAGATGCACCGCACGTTCAATATGGGCACCGGGTTCGTCGCCGCCGTCCACCCGGCGGACGCCGACGCGCTCGTCGAAGCGACTGACGGCGAGAGAATCGGCGAAGTCGCGGAGAGCGAGGAGTCGAGCGTCGAGATTCGCGGGCTCGAACTCTAGCTGAGACGCGCCGCCACGTCGGCCTGCGTGATGATGCCGACCGTCTCGCCGTCGTGGGTGACCATCACGGCCTTGTAGTGGTCCAGCAGGCTCGAAATCTCTTCGAGCGTGGCGTCCTCGGAGACGGTCGGGAAGCTCTCGCTCATCACGTCCCGGACGGGGTGGTCGCCGACGTCCTCGCCGGCGTGAACGACGTCGCTGTCGCTGATGGAGCCGACGGGGACGCCGTTCGTGATGACCGGGAGCTGGGAGTAGCCGGCGTCCTGCATCTTCTGGACGGCGTCGCTGACGGCGTCGTCGGGCGCGACGCTGATGACGTCCTCGTGCATTAGGGTCTTCGCGCGGACGACGTCGCCCTCGGCCTCGTCGAGCGCCTCGACGATGCGGCGCAGCGTCGAGAGCCGGGGGTCGACGTCGCCGCCCTCGATGCGGGCGATGAGCGGCTGTGAGACGCCCGCGCGCTCGGCGAGTTCGCTCTGCGTGAGCTCCAGGGAGGTGCGCCGTTCGCGCAGGTCCTTCGGCGTCGGCAAACGCATGCCTCCGAATAACCGACAGTTATTGATAAAGGTTCGGGAGGTTACTCGTCGTCGCGCTCGGCCTCGCCTTCCTCGCCACCCTCCTCGACGACCTCGATGACTTCGAGGGGGACGTCGCGGAGCGCGCCGCCGACCTCGCTCTTGGCGATGCGTTCGGCGTGCTCGACGCTGTCCGCGTTGAAGACGGTGAGTTCGAGGACGAGCCCGACGAGCGCGGTGTTCGCCGCGAGGAACGCGGCGTCGAGCGGTTCGCCACACGCGGGGCAGGTGGTGACGCCGGCCTCGACTTCGACGTAGTCGAGGTCTTGGTCGTTCAGTCGTTTGCCGGCTTCGCTCACGGCGACGCCGATGGCGTCGTCGGAGTTCTCGACGTCACGGACCAGCCACGCGGCTTCCATCGCAACGACGTAGTTGCTCATACTCGTCCAACGGGGCGCGGAATGTCGTGCTTTGTGGTTTGGCCTCCCCGAGCGGACGTGACGGGAAACGTCGGCATAACTTATCGAGTGGTGTCGCACCAGCAACGGCGCGGTTACGATTCGCGGCGACTGCGGCGGGGCTGTGTCCCGGTCGAACTCCCCGAGCAGATAATCGCAAGACAGCGGCGGGTCACGGCCGTCTTCCCGTCCGGAAAGTATTTATACGGATACGCCTTGGCGGCTACCATCCCGATGCTCGACCGCGCCACCCGACTCGCGCTGTTCACGCTGTACCAGTCCGCCCTCGCCGTTGGCATCGCGTTGCTGCCCGTCGCCGTGCTCGCTCGCCGCGCCGGCGTCACGCTCCCGGTGCGCCGCCTCGTCGAGCGCACCGAGCAGGCGTACAAGGCCCGCGCCGCGAACTGAACATCCGGCGGAGACGGCCGCTACCACCTGATTCTCCCGCGTCGCGAATCCCCGGAAGAGATGGTTTTATCCGTCCCGGACTGGTAACGTCTGGTAATGTTCAACAGCAACGAGGGCTCGGAGTTCGCCCGGAACCAGGCGCGGTTCGGCGGCACCCAGAACCCCTACGAGCCGGAAGTCGGCTCCCTTCCCGACAACGGCAACTCGGGCGCTGACGACGAGTACGTCAACAAGACCGGCACCACCATCGTCGGCCTCACCACCGAGGACGGCGTCGTGATGGCCTCCGACATGCGCGCGAGCCTCGGCGGCCGCGTCGTCTCCAACAAGGACGTCCAGAAGGTCGAGGAGATTCAGCCCAACGCGGCGCTGTCGATGTCCGGCTCCGTCGGCGGCGCCCAGAGCTTCATCCGGTCGCTGCGCGCGGAAGCGAACCTCTACGAGGCCCGCCGCGGCGAGTACATGTCCATCAACGCGCTCGCGACGATGGCGTCGAACCTCCTCCGCGGCGGCCCGTTCTTCCGCGTCGTCCCGATTCTGGGCGGCGTCGACGACGAGGGCGGCCACGTCTTCAGCCTCGACCCGTCGGGCAGCTCGCTCTCGGACACCTACACCGCGCAGGGCTCGGGTATGCCGTACGCGCTCGGTGTCCTCGAACAGGAGTTCACCGACGACCTCACCACCGACGAGGCCGTCCAGGTGGCCGCACAGGCCATCGACTCCGCCAGCGAGCGCGACACCGCCTCCGGCAACGGCATCCACGTCACGAAGATCACGCGCGAGAACGTCGAAATCATCGGCCACAAGGACGTCGACGACGTCCTGTAACGGCCGCCGCTTCGTCTCCCTCTCCTCCGTTTTTCTCACGCTCGCCAGCGGCGCGTCCGCGGTCAGTCGAGGTTGTCGCCCCGGCCGAGCCAGTCCGCGAAGCTCCCGTCCAGCAGCGTCTCGCGTTGCTTCTCGAAGTACTCGCACTGCATCGCGTAGACGGCGTTCTCGAAGGAGTTGCCCTCGTAGAGCGCGCTGCGCACGCGCTCGCGCTTCCACGACGCGGGCGTGGTCTCGTGGCGGGCGCGCTGGCGCAGCGGCCACAGGTACTTCGCGGCCTGCTCGTTCGAGAGGCCGCGCCGCCGCAGGCCCGCTTCCGCCTGCTCGAAGAGGTCCGCGTAGATGTCCGCGGTGTCGTCCGTGCGGTCGCCGTCGCTGGTAATCCACGCGAGGTCCGCACCGAGGCCGTTGCGCGCGGCGTCGTAGAAGCTCTCGCGGGCCGTCTCCCAGTCGAGGTCGTAGAGGGGATGTTCGGTCCGCGGGAGGTTCTCCAGCAGTCCCGCGAACGCCGCCTGCACCGCGATGGTGTCCCGGACGGTCGGCTGGCCGGCGATGGGGCGGAACTCGATGCGGGCGTTGGCGTTCTCCTTCGAGGAGCCGCCGAACACCGGGCGCACCCACCGCCAGAACGTGCCGTGCTTGCGCCGCCAGTGCGCGAACTCGTCGTCGAAGCGCCCGCCCTCCGAGACGGGCATCGGGACGATGGTGTTGTCCGCGGCGACGCGGTCGACGGCGTCCTCGACGCTCTCGAAGTCGTCGGGGAACCGGACCTTCTGCTGTTCGCCAGGGACGTTCAGCACGGTCTCGAACACGTCGATGCGGGACTCCTGCCAGCCGTCCACGAGAATCTCCTCGGGCGTGGCGTCGTCGTCGTAGAGGTCCGGCGGGAACAGCGGCGAGTTCACGCACAGCGCCAAAAGCGGCGCCGCGAACCGCAGCGCGTACCGGAAGTAGGTGGGGAGGTCCACCGCCTGCGGGACCTGGTAGTGGGGCTGGACGGACGTGATGAGCGCCTCCGGCATCACCGTGTCCGCCTCCAGGGAGACGTGCGGGGCGTCCAGTCGCATCCCCGCGGGCTGGTCGGTGTTGGCCATCGCGTGGTAGCGCGCGGACGCCGACATGTTCGTCGCGATTTCGACGCCGTCACGGGAGACGCTGTCCGTGAGGTAGTCGCGGGCGGTCTCGCCCTCCGGCGGTATCGTCCACATACCGTCGCTGACGAGGTGCAGGCCCTCCGCGTCCATCGGCCCCTCGGCGGCGTCGAGGTTCGCCCGCACTTCCATCTCCTGGGCGCGCAGCCCGTGCTCGTTCAGCGGCTGCGGGCTGGTCGTCATCTCCGCGTTGTGGAGGCCCAGCTCCTTCTCGAAGCCGACGAACTCCAAGACGCGACGGGGGACGCGCGCCAGCGAGCCCTCGTCGTTGACCGCGTAGAACTCGTACTCCAGGCCGACGATTGCCTGCGGGTTGTCGAACGTGCCGGCGGCGATTTCGGCTTTCACGACCTCGGCGTCCTCGCGGACCTGCTGTTGGAACGCCTCGGCGTCCACGTTCAGGGTGTCGCGCACTCGCTCCACGAGGTCCGGGCCTGTCATGGCGTGGGGTTTCTCGCCCCGCGCCTAATAAGCGCGGTGGGTGGGTGAGCGCGGTTCGCGCGTTTTAACTGCGGGAACTGGCTACCGGACGGTAATGGAATTCGGTTCGTTCGCCGCGCACGCCGCCGACGTGGAGGCGACGGACGCGGACCTCGACGTCGTCGCGAAGGTCGCGGCCCTGTTCGGCGAGGCCGGCGACGACCTCGCGGTGGTCGCGCGGTTCGTCCAGGGGCGGGTGTTCCCGGCGCACTCGGAGACGAAACTCGACATCGGGCCGCGGCTCTGCTACGAGGCGCTGGCGCGCGCGGCGTCCACGAACGTCACCGTCGAGGACGTCGAGGACCGGCTCGCCGAGACGGGTGACATCGGCGAGGTCGCTGCGAACCTCGACCTCGGCGGACAGGCGGGACTGGGCGCGTTCGCGGCGGACAGCGGCGACGACGACCTGACCGTCGCCGAGGTGTACGAGGACTTGACTGCGCTGGCGGCCGCGGAGGGCGACGGCAGCCAGGACGAGAAAGTCACCCTCCTCTTCGGGCTGTTCAACGACTGCTCGGGCGAGGAAGCACGATACCTCGCGCGGCTCGTGCTCGGGGAGATGCGCATCGGCGTCGGCGAGGGCGCGGTCCGGGACGCCATCGCGGAAGCGTTCGACGTGCCCGTCGAGGCTGCCGAGCGCGCGCTCCAAGTCTCGAACGACTACGGGCTCGTGGCCGTGACCGCCCGCGACGAGGGCGAGGACGGCCTCGACGAGCTACACCTGGAAGTCGGGCGGCCCGTGCAGGCGATGCTCGCGCAGGCCGGCACGGTCACCGACGCCCTCGACGAGTGGGAGGAGGCCGCCGTGGAGACGAAGTTCGACGGCGCGCGCGTCCAGGTCCACTGGGACGGCGACGAGGTGTCGCTGTACTCGCGGAACATGGAGGACGTCACGGACGCGCTCCCCGAACTCGTGGAGTTCGTCGAGGAGCACGTCGACGCGCCCGTAATTTTGGACGGCGAGGTGGTCGCGGTCGACGACGACGGGAGCCCGCTGCCGTTCCAAGAGATTCTCAAGCGCTTCCGGCGCAAGCACGACGTCGCCGAGATGCGCGACGAGATTCGCGTCGAACTGAACGCCTTCGACTGTCTGCACGCCCACGGTGAGGACTTGCTGGACGAACCGTTCCGGAAGCGTCACGAGCGCCTCCGCGACGTCGTCGACGACGACTCCGCAGTCTCGGAGATTCTGGTCACGGACGACGCCGACGAGATTGCGGCCTTCGAGGAGCGCGCCCTCGAAGCCGGCCACGAGGGCATCATGCTGAAAGACCCCGACGCGGCGTACACGCCCGGTGACCGCGGGAAGCACTGGCTGAAGCGCAAGCCCGACGTGGAGACGCTCGATTTGGTCGTGACGGGCGCGGAGTGGGGCGAGGGCCGGCGCGCGTCGTTCCTCGGGACGTTCGTGCTCTCCGCGCGCGACGAGGAAACCGGCGAGTACGCGACCATCGGGAAGGTCGCCACCGGCATCACCGACGAGGAACTCGCGGACCTCACGGACCTCCTGGAGCCACACATCCGCTCGGAGGACGGACAGGAAGTGGACCTCGAACCCGCCGTCGTCTTCGAGGTCGGCTACGAGGAGATTCAGACGTCGCCGACCTACGAGTCGGGGTACGCGCTCCGGTTCCCGCGATTCGTCACCGTCCGTGAGGACAAACCCCCGGAGGACGCCGACACCATCGAGCGCGTCGAACGCCTCGCCGAGCAGCAGGGCTGACGGCGGAGCGTTGAACACGCCAGCCACGCAAGGAGTGGTATGAACGTTCGTGGCGCCGTCGTGGACCTCGACGGTACCGTCCTCCGCGGCGAGACGCTGCTGCCGGGCGCGGCCGACGCAGTCACGGCGCTCCGGGAGCGCCTCGACCGCGTGCTCTTCCTGACGAACAACCCCACCGTTGCGCCCCGCGAGTACGCCGCGCGGCTGCGCGAGCTGGGCATCGACGCGGCCGCCGAGGACGTGCTCACGTCCACGGACGCGACGGTCGCGTACCTTCGCGAGAACCACGCCGGCGAACCCGCGTTCCCGATTGCGGAAGCCTCCATCGTGGACCAACTGCGGGACGCCGGCGTGGCGCTGACCGACGACCCCGAGACCGCAGAAGTGGTCGTCGCGGGCTACCACCGGGAGTTCCACTACCGCGACCTGCAGGCCGCCATCGACGCGCTCGACGACGAGACGGCGTTCGTCGGCACGGACCGCGACGCCACGATTCCCACAGAAGACGGTCGCTCGCCGGGGTCGGGAGCCATCATCCGCGCGGTCGCGGGCGTCACCGAACGCGAGCCCGACGCGGTGCTGGGGAAGCCGTCGGCGACGACCGCGCGCCTCGCCGCCGACCGCCTCGGCGTCCCGACCGACGAGTGCGTGCTCGTCGGCGACCGCCTCGACACGGACGTCTCGATGGGCGAGCGGACGGGGATGACCACGGTCCTAGTTCGCACGGGCGTCAGCACCGACGCGGACCTCGCGGACAGCGACGTCGAGCCGGACTACGTGCTGGACTCGCTTTCGGACGTCCCGGGCCTGCTGGCCGGAGAATAGCGGTGCTTAGATGACGCCTATCTTGTCAATACACTGTATACTTCTCTCGCACCATCGCTAATATGGGCTGTAGTTAGAAGCGATTTCAGATGGTTCAATCAGTCTGATATTCTTCTATTATTTGGCAGACTATTCCAAGAATCCCAACATTTCGTATGACCACACCACCCAGCATTATATGATCAGCAACACCCCCTTGGCCAGATTGGATAAACAGGATATCGAGCAAGACCATCACTAAGACCCAGAAGGTTCTGCCAGCCACCCCGCTATTTCGAACCCATAAAACTGGGAACCACAATAACCAAGCAAAGTACACCATGAGAAGTACATCATCTCTGACCAGATACGATATGTATAAAAACATCGTAAACAACGAGATGGTCAAGTGTTTTTTACCACTTACTAGATCATCGCTGGGGACAGTGAAGTGCATAGTATAAGAGAATTTCCGATTGATTGGAGGGAATATAGCGGAAGAGTAGACCAGCAAAAGGATTATTCCAAGGAGTGAAGCCAAAACTCCAAATATACTATAATTGGCGGAAACCACGCCCGTATTGTGGTGTGGTAACCGAGTGAATATATATCCAAATATTGGAATGATAGCCGTCCCGTAGAGTCCTGGGATATTGCCCTCTAATGACCGCTCTGGAATCCAGATCTCCGAAACGCCCACCAATAGATAAGCGAAGTAGAAAGAGATGATAAATAGGAATAGAATATTTGCGACCGCAGACACTGCAGCAACAGGTGAGCCAACGAAAAGAGCTAGGAAGTTCGGGAGAAATGCCACTACTAACATTGTGAAAAATTCCTGGCTATAAGAGAGGGAAATGAAAATAGTAGCAAGGAGCACTGCAGAGAGCACCGTCAGAAAGGGCGTGTATATAATATCACCAATAGCGCGAACCATCTGACTATCGAGTGAAGTTTTGGGCTTTTTCACAGGGAAGTATTTAAACAATATCGACATACCAGCGATAAACAGTAATATTTCGAAAACCGGAGAAAAAACGTCTCCGACGCCAACTAAGAAAGAAGTTAATAGGACATAGGCAAGGAATCTGACTATTGCTTTAGCAGAGGTTGGTATCGGGCTTTTGTTCAGTGAAATCAGGAAGTATATAATTGAAATTAAAAAAGGCACAAGTATAGTATGAAAAGTCACCAACCCAAAAATCGCAACTGCAGATAAAATCTTCCCTAACTGATATACCCAGTAGTTTCCTTGTCTTGTAAAATCAGGTGCATACTCTGCTACTGCCAAGGCAAAAAGAAAGGTCTGAACAACTGGAGAGATTTCAGGCCTCCAAACAAAAACGATGGGAAGCAGATAATCGGCTAATCCAGCCAGGCTTGAAATGATTAGCAGAAACGGTGCAACGAAATCTCGTTGTCCCATTTAATAGACTAAATTACATTCATCTCGTCGAGGCGCTCGGGCAGGTAGGTGTCCGTGACGAAATCGAGGCCGCGGGAGGCCAGCGCCTGCTGTTCGGCCTTCTTGTCGATGTCGAGCTGGAGCTCTATCTGTTCGGTCCAGAAGTCGCTCTGGAAGCGCGGGTCCTCCAGCTCGGATTCGAGGGCGTTCACGTCCGAATCCGAGAGCGGGTCCGTCGGCAGGTCGTAGTCGACGATGTCCTGCGGGCGGATGCCCACGAACTGCGCTTCGGGGGTGGCGAGATACTCCGAGAGGTGTGCGGACTTGATGGAGCCGTAGGAGACGGAGCCGAAGATGCGGTACGACCACGGGTCGCCGTCAGTGAACACGGTGATGGGGAGGCCGAGTTCGTCGTGGAGGCGCTTGGTCAGGCGGCGGGTCGCGCGCGCCGGCTGGCCGCCGAGGTGGACGACGAGACAGTCGTACTCGTCGTCGAAGCCGTTCTCGACGAGGCGGTCGCGCATCCCGCCGGTCTCCACGCACATCACGAACTCCGCGTCGCAGTCCAGGAACTCGATGGTGTCGGGGTTGTTCGGAATCTGGTAGCCGCCCTGCCCGACGTCGTCCTGGCAGTGAATCTCGCGGTCGCCGCGGTTGGTCTGCTCGCGGATGCGCAGCGGCCCCATCACCTTCGCGCCGGACTCCTCGGGGCGCATGTGGAAGTCCTCGCGCTTCACGCCGGAGACGATTTCGAGGTCCTCGACGAGCTTGTCGGACTCGCTCTGGTCGTTGAACTGGGCTTCCTCCTCGTCCCAGGACTCCGAGAGGTAGTACAACTCACGCAGCGTCGAAGAGCGGTCCTCGTCGAGTTGCTGGGCGAGGAAGTCGATGGTGTAGATGGACTTCAACAGCTTGCGCGCGCCCCGCACGGAGTTCGCCGAGCGCGTGCTCGTGCGGTCGCCGTACACCCACACGTCGGAGTCGTCGTCGTACTCGATGTTGGACTTCGAGCGCGTGGGCAGGGTCATCTTCGGGACCGACCCGTCCGCGAACTGGTCGTAGAACTGTTCGGCCAGCTCGACGAGCTGGTCGCGGGCGTCGTCGCCCTTCGGCGTGTCTGGGGTGTTTGCGTCGCTCATTGGTTGATGGTGAGGCGGGCGTCCTCGACGCCCTGCACGGAGAGGTCGAACTCCGCGTCGTCGTCCACGCTGTACGTCAGTTCCGCGGTGTCGCCGCCGGAGACCGACGGCGACCACTTCACGAACCACTCGCCGTCCATCTCCACGACGTTGCCGTCGGTGGGGTCGGCGGGTTCGGCGGTGACGATGTCGGTGACGTCGACGTCCGCGGCGGTGTCGCCGTGGTTCTCGACGCGCAGGGTCACCTCGTCACCGTCGAGGTCGCGCTCGACGAGGACGTTGTTCATGATGCGCGCCAGCGAGTCCTCGACGTCGAGGGGCTCGTTGTCGGTCATGTCCGAGACCTTCTCGGCCATCGTGGGGAGGATGTCCATGATGACGTTCTGCTTCTGCTGGCGCTTGCGCATCGACTGGCGCTTGTTGAGGAACGACTTGAGGTCGCGGGCGGCCTCCCGGACCGCCAGCTCGATTTCGTCCTCGATTTCCTCGACGGACGCGACGGCGTCCTTGGATTCGCTGGTGAACGGCACGTTCGTCGAGGCGACGTGGACCATGATGACGGCGGGACCCTGCGGGAGGCCGCTGCCGCCGGGCTGGTCGAGGTTGTAGTTCCGCCAGCCGATGTCCTTGACGACGTTCGTGGTCGCACAGGCGCCGCGCTGGTAGACCAGCGGCACGCGGTTCGCGAACCGCAGCAGGTCGACGCCGCCCTGGTCTTCGAGTTCGCCGCCGTACGCGATGCCGGCCTCCACGATGAACGGGTCGCCGCCGTGGACTTCGGCGTCGCGGGTGGCCGCGGAGTAGAACTCGGCGTCGAACTCCTTGCGGAGGCCCGCTTCCACGAGGTCGGCCTTGATGGGCGACAGGCAGGAGGTCGGCGGCGCCATCACGTCTACGCTCGCCATCGCGTCCAGCAGTTTGCTGGCGGTGTCGCGGTCGCCCGCCACGTCCTTGGTCTTCGGCAGGTCGTCGGGGACCGTCGCCATGTCCGACCAGAGTTCCTCGACGACGTTCTCGCGGGCGGTGTCGCCGACGGTCGCGTCCTCGACTTCCTCGGTCATCTCCGCGGCGCGGTGGACGAACTCGGCGAGTTCGGCGCGGGTCACGCGGTCGCGGGGCGTGTCGCTACCGAACTTGTCGGCGATGCGCTCGGCGAGCCCGCGCACCGTCGCGTCGTCTTTCTGGACGGTCGTCGCGGCGTCCACCGCGACGAAGATGTCGGCCGCGCGGTCCTCGGTGAGCGCGTCCCACACCGCGTCGACGACGTGCTCCTGCACGGTGTCGCCGAACGTCTTGCCCGAGGCCGCCTCGGACTCCGCGGCGGCGTCGGCGACCAGTGCTTCGAGTTCCGAGTACGCGACGCGCTCCGCGTCCTCGACGGCGTCGGCGACGCGCTCGGCGAACGCCGCGGTGTCGTCGGCGCCCTTGTTCGAGACGGCGTCCACCACGGCGGCTTCGAGGTCCGTCTCCGAATCGATTCCGGGCGGCCGCCACCGCAGCTCGCGGCCGTAGTGGCGGTCGCGGAACGCGTCCACGATGCCGTCGGCGGTCTTCTTCCCGACGCGCGTGAACTCCGACTGGAGGAACCCCGAGACGGAGTGCGAATCCGTATCGCCGAGCATCTTGATGAGCGTCCCGAGTTCGACCCCGTGGGGGTGGGGGCGAATCTCCTCGGTCTCCTCGGGGAGACCGGCGTCTTCGGCGCGCTCGGCCTTGATTTCGCCCTTCGGCTCCTGCAGTTCGATGCGCGCGTGGGGGTTGACGACCGCGGTGTGCTTGACGTAGTCGTGGAGCTGGCCGCGGGCGCGCATGTTCGCTTCGAGGTCCATCTCGATGCGCGTGCCGTGCGTGCCGCGGAGGTCGCTCTCCGCCGCGGAGAGCTCCTTCTCCACGCTGATTTCGGGCTCGTTGGTGTCCGTGTCGATGATGAGCTCGTAGTAGTTCGACACGCCCGAATCCTGCGTGCGGCTCTCGATGCGCACCGGCTTCCCCGAGGTCAATTGGGAGTACAGGACGGCCGCGGAGATGCCGATGCCCTGCTGGCCGCGGGACTGCTCGCGGGCGTGGAACCGCGAGCCGTACAGGAGCTTCCCGAAGATTTTCGGGATCTGTTCTTTGGTGATGCCCGGCCCGTTGTCCTCGACGACGAGGGTGTAGTAGTCGCGGCCCTCCTCGATTTCGACGTAGATGTCCGGGAGGATGCCGGCCTCCTCGGTGGCGTCGAGGGCGTTGTCCACGGCCTCCTTGACGGCCGTGACCAGCCCTCGGGCTCCGCTGTCGAAGCCGAGCATGTGCTTGTTCTTCTCGAAGAACTCGGCGATGGAGATCTCGCGCTGGCTCGCGGCGAGCTCCTCCGCGATGCCCTCCTCCTCGCCGAGCGTCGACTGGAAGGACGTCATTCGATACCCGTAGTTCCCGTTCGGCGGGTAAAACCCCAGCGGTGTGCGGGGTGAAAGTGAAACTGAACGCACGACGGCAGACGGACGCAAGACAATCGCGGGTTTTCGCGCGCACGCGTGCGAGTCTTTTTTACCGGCGGGGAGCCTAGGGAGATGCAACGTTCATGTCTGACCAAAGCGAGTACAGCGCTGGCCAAATCCAGGTTCTGGAGGGGCTCGAAGCCGTCCAGAAGCGGCCGGCGATGTACATCGGTTCCACTGACGCTCGTGGCCTCCATCATCTCGTCTACGAGGTCGTGGACAACTCCATCGACGAAGCACTGGCCGGATACTGCGACCACATCGAGGTGACGCTCCACGAGGACGGCTCGGTCAGCGTGGAGGACGACGGTCGCGGCATCCCCATAGACACCCACGAGGAGTACGACCGCCCCGCGGTCGAGGTCATCCTCACCGTCCTGCACGCCGGCGGGAAGTTCGACGCGAAGTCCTACCAGGTCTCCGGCGGGCTCCACGGCGTCGGCGTCTCCGTCGTGAACGCGCTCTCCGAGCGCCTCGCGGTCGAGGTCTCCCGCGAGGGCGGGAAGTACCGCGAGAAGTTCGAGCACGGCGAACCCGTCACGGACCTCGAGCGCATCGACGACGTCGGCGACGACGAGACCGGGACGCTGATTCGGTTCCGCCCGGACGCCGACATCTTCGAGACGCTGGAGTTCGACTACTCCACGCTCGAGAACCGCCTGCGCGAGCTGGCGTTCCTCAATTCGGGCGTCGAAATCACGCTCACCGACGAGCGCGGCGACGAAGCCGAGTCCTCGACGTTCGAGTACGAGGGCGGCATCCGCGAGTTCGTCGAGTACCTCAACGAGAGCCGGCAGGCGCTCCACGAGGACGTCATCTACTTCGAGAGCGAGGAGGACGGCATTCAGGTCGAAATCGCGATGCAGGCGACCGACGACCTCCAATCCTCGACGCACGCGTTCGCGAACAACATCAACACCCGCGAGGGCGGCACTCACCTCACGGGGTTCAAGACCGCGCTCACGCGCACGGTCAACGACTACGCCAACGAGCACAACCTGCTCGGGGAGCTCGACGGCGAGAACCTCACGGGCGAGGACATCCGCGAGGGCCTCACCGCGGTCGTCTCCGTGAAACACCCCGACCCGCAGTTCGAGGGGCAGACGAAGACGAAACTCGGCAACAGCGAGGTCCGGGGCATCGTCGAGGGCACGGTCCACGAGGGACTGGGCACGTACTTCGAGGAGAACCCCGACACCGCCGAGGCCGTCGTGCGGAAGGCCGTCGAGGCCGCGAAGGCCCGGAAGGCCGCGAAGAAGGCCGAGGAGCTCACGCGCCGCAAGAGCGCACTGTCCTCGACGAGCCTCCCGGGAAAGCTCGCTGACTGCCAGACGAAAGACCCCGACGACGCCGAGCTGTTCATCGTGGAGGGCGACTCCGCGGGCGGCTCCGCCAAGCAGGGCCGCAACCCCGAGTTCCAGGCGATTCTCCCGCTCGGCGGGAAGATTCTGAACGTCGAGAAGCACCGCCTCGACCGGATTCTGGAACACGACGAGATTCGCCACATCATCACCGCGCTCGGCACGGGCATCGGCGACGAGTTCGACATCGACGACATCCGGTACAAGAAGATCGTG
The DNA here is from genome assembly GCF_001488575.1 of Halobacterium hubeiense. Lineage (NCBI taxonomy): Archaea > Methanobacteriati > Methanobacteriota > Halobacteria > Halobacteriales > Halobacteriaceae > Halobacterium > Halobacterium hubeiense. The sequence continues at coordinate 945,700 of NZ_LN831302.1, read as the reverse complement.
ATGATGACGGACGCCGACGTCGACGGCGCGCACATCCGCACGCTCCTGTTGACGTTCTTCTACCGGCACATGAAGCCGCTGCTGGAGGCCGGCTACGTGTACGCCGCCCAGCCGCCGCTGTACCGCATCCGGTACCGCGGGAACACCTACGACGCGATGACCGAGGAGGAGCGCGAACGCATCATCGAGGAGAAGTGCGACGGCAACCCGACGCAGGTCCAGCGGTTCAAGGGCCTCGGGGAGATGAATCCCCAGCAGCTCTGGGACACCACGATGGACCCCGAGAACCGCATCCTCAAGCGCATCACCGTCGAGGACGCCGCCGCCGCGGACAAGATGTTCTCCGTGCTGATGGGGGACGCCGTCGAGCCGCGCAAGCAGTTCATCCAGGACCACGCCACGGACGCAGAGTGGGTGGATATCTAACATGAGTTCGGACGCACCAGACCCAGACGCACCCGACGAGGTCGCGGACCGCGTGAAGAACGTCCGCGTGGACGAGGAGATGGAGCAGTCGTACATCGACTACGCGATGAGCGTCATCGCGGGCCGGGCGCTTCCGGACGTCCGGGACGGCCTCAAGCCCGTCCACCGCCGCATTCTCTACGCGATGCACGAGGCGGGCGTCTCCAGCGGTTCCAGCCACCGGAAGTCCTCGAACATCGTCGGAGACACGATGGGCGACTACCACCCGCACGGCGACTCCGCCATCTACGACGCGCTCGTGCGGATGGCACAGGACTTCTCGATGCGGTACCCGCTCGTGGACGGCCAGGGCAACTTCGGCAGCGTGGACGGCGACCCCGCGGCCGCGATGCGGTACACGGAGGCCCGCATGGCGTCCATCGCGGAGGAGCTGCTGACGGACATCGAGAAGGACACGGTCGACTTCCAGTCGAACTACGACGACCGCCTGACCGAGCCCGAGGTGCTTCCGTCGGCGTTCCCGAACCTGCTCGTGAACGGGTCGTCGGGCATCGCGGTGGGGATGTCGACGAACGTCCCGCCGCACAACCTCGGCGAGGTCATCGACGCGACTGTCCACCTCATCGACAACCCCGACTGCACGGTCGTCGATTTGATGGACTACGTGAAGGGGCCGGACTTCCCGACCGCGGGGAACATCGTCGGGCGCTCGGACGTCAAGCAGGCCTACCAGACGGGACGGGGGCGCGTCCGGGTGCGCGCCGAGTACCACGTCGAGGAGGGCGACTCCAGCGACAGCATCGTCATCACGGAACTCCCCTACCAGCAGAACAAGTCGAAGCTCGTCGAGCGCATCGCCGATGACGTGCGCGACGGCGACCTCGACGGGGTGCGCGACCTCCGCGACGAGTCCGACCGGAACGGCATCCGCATCGTCGTCGAACTCAAGCGGAACGCGAACACGGACGTCGTGGAGAACCACCTGCTGGAGTCGCATCTCGAACGCACGTTCGGCGTCATCAACCTCGCGCTCGTGGACGGCCAGCCGAAGGTCCTCACGCTCAAGGAGATGCTCGAAGAGTACGTCGCCCACCGCAAGGAAGTGGTGCGGCGGCGCAGCGAGCACGACCTCGCGGAAGCCGAGGACCGCGCGCACATCCTCGAAGGTCGTCTCAAGGCCTTAGAGCAGGCCGACGACGTGGTCGAGACCATCCAGAACGCCGAGGACCGCGACGACGCCAAAGAGGCGCTCAAGGACGACTTCGGATTCACGCAGGCGCAGGCCGACCACATCGTCCGGATGCAGCTCGGCAGCCTCACGTCGATGGAGGCCGCGGAAATCGAGTCCGAGTACGAGGAGGTCACCGACCGCATCGAGCGCCTTGAGGAGATTCTCGGCAGCGAGGAGGAACTCCTCTCTGTCATCAAGGAGGAGCTCCGCGACATCAAGGAGGAGTACGCCGACGAGCGCCGCACGTCCTTCATCGAGGACACGGGCACGGTCACCGACGAGGACCTCATCCCCGAGGAGGACGTCGTGGTCGTGCTCTCCGAGAGCGACTACATCAAGCGCGTGCCCGCGGACACCTTCGACGCCCAGCACCGCGGCGGGAAGGGCATCATCGGCACGGACCTCAAGGACGAGGACCGCGTCTCCGCGGTGTTCACCGCGTCCACGCACGACTACCTGCTCTGCTTCACGAACCAGGGGCAGGTCTACCGGCTGAAGGTCCACCAGGTGCCGGAGATGTCCCGCACGGCGCGGGGCACCTCCGCCGTGAACATCCTCGACCTCGACGACGGCGAGGAGATTTCCGCGGTCGTCACCGCCGACGACCTCGACTTCGAGAGCGACGACGAGTACCTCACGATGGCGACCCGCCACGGCTACGTGAAGCGCACGACCGTCGGCGAGTTCGAGAACATCCGCTCGACCGGCATCATCGCCATCAGCCTCGAAGACGGCGACGAGCTCGCAGACGTCGAGGTCACGGACGGCAGCCACGACGTCGTGCTCGGCAGCGAGCACGGGATGGCGATTCGGTTCGACGAGACGGACGTCCGCGCGATGGGCCGCAACGCCCGCGGCGTCCGCGGGATGGACCTCGAAGGCGACGACAAGGTCGCCGGCCTCGCGCCGGTCGAACCCGACGACGAGCGCACCCTCCTGACCGTCACCGAGTACGGCTACGGGAAGCGCACGCCGCTGTCGGAGTACCGCAAGCAGTCACGGAACGGCAAGGGACTCGTGGACATCAAGACCGGCGAGCGCAACGGCAGTGTCGTCTCGCTGGACACGGTCAGCGACGACGACAACCTCGTCGCGATGAGCGAGGCCGGCCAGATTATCCGGCTCCCCGTCGACGAGGTGTCGACGGTCGGCCGGAACACGAAGGGCGTGAAAGTGATGGACGTCGAGGACGGCGACGAGGTCGCCGCCGTCTCCGTCTACCGGCCCAGCGAGAGCGACGAGGACGAGGCGAGCGAGGAGTAGCCGCCGGGTAACTTTTTCCGCGGATTCCCACCGAGTGGGAGCGGTTGCGACTGCGTAGGAACCGCCCCGGGGGATTGTCCCCCCGCCCGTCGTATCCCCAAGTGGGTGAACGACGATGGCTGTCGCCGAACGCGAACGGGAGGTCTTCGGACAGGAACTGAAACCACTCGACCGAATACTCGCCGGCGCCGCGGTCGTGTTCGGCGCGCTCGGGCACGCCGCGCTCGCGGCGGCGGGCGCGGGGCTCGTGTACGCCGTCGCGACCACCGCGCTCTGAGTCAGAGGATTCGCTTGCCGAGCGCGCTCGCGGCCAGCTCCGCGGCGATGTCCGCGGTCCGGTTCGACTCGTCCAGAATCGGGTTCACTTCCACGACTTCCAGCGAGCGGAGGAACTCTTCTTCCGCGTCCCGCTGCGCAATCGCTTCCAGCGCCGCGTGCGCCTCCCGGTAGGTCGCGCCGCCGCGCACGGGCGTCCCGACGCCCGGGGCTTCGTCCGGGTCGAGCCAGTCGACGTCCAGCGAGACGTGGACGCCGTCGGTGCCCGCAGTCACGATGTCCAGGGCCTCGTCAACGACGCTGGTGACGCCGCGCTCGTCGATGTCGCTCATCGTGAACGCGGTCATCTCGCTCTCCCGGATGGCTTCGCGCTCGGAGGGGTCGAGGTTCCGCAGGCCGACGAGCGCGACGTTCTCCTCGCGGAGGCCGGTGGCGTTCGCCCACTCGGTGTCCGCGAACTCGCCGCGGCCCAGCGCCGCCGCCAGCGGCATCCCGTGGACGTTCCCGCTCGGGGAGGTGGCGGGCGTGTTGAAGTCGCCGTGGGCGTCCAGCCAGAGCGCGCCGATTTCGGCGTCGCGCGCGCTCCCCGCCAGCGACCCGATGGCGACCGCGTGGTCGCCGCCGAGCACGAGCGGGAACGCGCCCTCGGCGAGCGTGTCCGCGACTTCGGCGGCGAGCCGGAGGGAGACGTCCTCGATTTCGTCGAGGAACTTCGCGTTGGCGCCATCGGGGTCGCGCTCCTCCGCGCGCGGCACGAGCAGGTCGCCGGTGTCGACGGCGTCGACGCCCGCGGCGTCCAGCTGTGCGGCGAGGTCGGCGTAGCGAATCGCCGACGGCCCCATGTCGACGCCGCGTCGGTCCGAGCCGTAGTCCATCGGTGCGCCGATGACGTGGACGGTCTTGGCCATACATGTGGTACGCACATCGGCCTTTAGTGGGTCCCGTTCTGCGCCGGCGAAGCGTTTATGTCAGAATCGCTCGACGTAGCGGGCGTGCCCGCCAAGCGACGCCAACTCCGATACCTCGC